>CAYSZH010000131.1:0-13352 GCA_964435305.1 uncultured Granulosicoccaceae bacterium | reverse complement strand
CATACGCAAATAGTCACCAAAAAACACTTCGATTACTTTGACGATTTACCACCGACAATAAGCCACAAGATTATTGATTTGGGACAAAGAATAGCGAAAGCTCAAAAGACGATTTACCCTGTAGAACGAGCTGGTTTCTTGTTTACCGGAGGGGATATTGCGCATGTACACGCTCACGTACTTCCGTTGTTCGAGAATTCAGATATCACTTCACTAAGATATGCTGAAGGGAGCGCGAGAAAGGTAGAGTTTGACACTTTGGCCGGTGTTACCGAGAGTTTAAAAGTTGCGCTTGGCAAGGTAGTCTGAGCAACAAATTGAACTTCCGCAAAGGGTCGACAGCGGAATTACATTTCAAACTAACGAGCGTCTGCTTTCAGGACTAACGTTGCTGACAATCCCCGGACTTATCTTGGTCACGGTCCTAGTACGCGCAGTAATTTATTCAGGTTGATGAACGGAGGGAGAACCGAATGTCGAAAATCGTAATCGGAGTGCACGGATTAAGTAATAAACCACCCGCGGATATTTTATATGACGACGGATGGGTGAAAGCTATTCAGGAAGGGCTTCTAAAGAATCAAGGTGTTGCTGATAAATCATTTGAGTTCGAAGGTGTGTATTGGGCAAAGTTGAACTATCCTGAGCCAAAAACCGATGCTGATATCTACCGACCGGCCGAGCCTGTTGCTATTCGATCCTACAATGACAGCAGGGTAGATGATTTAGTTCGTCATGTGGAAGATGCAGGAGGCAAACTGTTCGATTGGTTAAAGAGTACTTTCGATATCAATCGCGCTGCGGAGAAAGCGCTGGAGTGGAGTTGATATTTTTCATAAATTATATGGGTACCTCCGTACACCTGAATTCTCCAAAGTGTTAGCTGAATTTATTTAAAGGCTCAAGGCGATGGGAAAAAATATTGTCATCTGCTGTGACGGAACGGGTAATGAAGTCACAACCAATTTATCCAATGTGTTAAAGACGTATAGGCTCCTGAATGATAGTGAAGAACAGGTGCGATATTACGATCCAGGTATCGGCACCTTAGGGGAGAGTAATCCTTGGTCAAAGTATCTACTTGGTGCAAAGCGCGTTTTTGGCCTTGCTACCGGGCGCGGGCTTGATGAAAATATTCTTGATGCTTATCGATTTCTTGTGAACAACTACGAGAAAGGGGACAAGATATTTCTCTTTGGTTTCAGCCGAGGCGCTTACACGGTATCAGCACTAGCAGGGTTTATTTATCAAATTGGTTTGCTAAAGCCAGAGCAGCTTAATCTGTGTCAGTATGCTTTGAAAGCGTATCGATCGGTGCCGTTTCAGGATGACGATAAAGCGGCCTGGCGTTTTTCGCGTGTTGCGAATGCATCTCTTATTGACATTCATTTTATGGGTCTGTGGGACACCGTCAGCTCGATCATCACTCCCAGACGCGATATGTATATCTTATTCTCCTTACAAGATTTACCTCATACAAGGTGTAACCCTGCTATCAAGACCATTAGGCTTGCCTCTGCTGTCGATGAAAAACGGAGGATGTTCCGATTACATCAATGGGAGCCTGATCAAGAATTCAGACCGAACCCTTTCATTGACACAGAGGGTAAAGAGATACCGAAACAGGATTTAAAGCAGCTATGGTTTCCTGGTGTTCATTCAGATGTAGGAGGGGGCTATGAAGAGAAAGATTCGGCAATTTCGAAATTCCCACTAGATTGGATGGTAACGGAAGCGGAACACGCTGGTTTAATTATTGATCAGGCTATGTACGAACGCCTGGTTAAGGGAAAAGAGCGAGAGAATTCTTCACGGGAATACGTCGAAGCAGATCACCTTGGAAAAATACATGATTCGATGACGTGGGAATGGAAAATATTAGAGTATCTACCGAAACGGAAAAAATGGTTGCGATGGCCAGACCGGAAGACTTTCTTGGGTTTCTACTTTCCTTGCAAGGAGCCGCGCTTTATCCCGGAAGGGCAGGATTTTCATGAATCTGTAAGGCAACGCATGAATGATGATGAGAAGTACAAACCGAACAATCTTCCGGATGACTTTTGATTAATAAAACTGAAGGGCGATTCCGCTTCCTTATAGGGAAGATGGGTTTTTGTATAAACCAAATACTTGTTCGAGTATCTCTTTTTCTACCTTTGCTATTTAAGTGAGCCCTGAAAGCTTTGCTTGGTGTTAGACGCATCAATAGCGCTAGTATTGATGCGTTGTAATTCCTATTATTCGCTTTGCCCGCTAAGTTACTTTTGCAACTTTAGAAAATAATCAAAAATCTCAGGCACATTCGCATCTCCCATGCCAGCATCTAATGCTGCCTGAAGGTTGCTTGAAGTCCCTTCCGCAATTGCGGCGCGGGTTCCCATGTCCTCTACCATTTTAACAAAGTAACTTAGGTCCTTATTCGCATTGGCTATTGAGAAACCTAAATCACTCACGCCATCCACAGCGTAGTTTTTGCAAAACTGCATAAAGGGTGAGTTGGAGGGGCCGGCTGACATGATGTCAAAGAGCTGCTGGCGATCAATGCCGGCACGATCGGCCACCGCAAACGCCTGGCTCATTGTACAGGCGGTTGTCATGCCCATAAAATTATTGATCAGCTTTGTGGTGTGCCCGGCACCCAGTGCGCCAAGGTAAAAAACATTTTCGCCCTGAACATCTAATACAGGTTTTATTTTGTTAAAGGTTTCCCTGTCACCGGCTGCCATTATGTTGAGTAAGCCATCGCTTGCATGTGCAGGTGTGCGGCCAAGCGGAGCGTCGATCATGCCTGCACCTTTTGCCGCGAGATCAGCTCCAATCTTTTGGGTAGAGCCCGGAATTGAAGTGCCGTAATCGATCAGCACTGCACCTTCTTTGATACCGGCAAGAATACCGTCGTCGCCGTAGACTAATGACTCAACCACATCAGAGGTTGTTACGCACAGCATCACGATGTCACTTGCCTCGGCCAGTGCCTTTGGCGAGCTAGCCACAGCTGCACCACGTGCCACGGCTGCATCACGCACGTCGGCTTTTCGGCTCATTATGGTTAGATCGAAGCCATTCTTCTGTAGGCATTCAACCATGTTGCTACCCATAAGACCCAGACCGATGAAGCCGATGGTTGGTTTAGTCATATTTATCCTGTCTCTTTAAGAGAAAATTATTGTAAGTCAATCTAACTGTTGAGCAAGGCGTTGACACCGGCCTGCGCCACTTCAAGATCTTGCGTGGGGCTTCCAGAACTGACGCCTATACCGCCAACAACTTCGCCGTCTAACATAATCGGGAGACCGCCTGAGAGTACCAGCATCCGTCCACCCAAAGCTGATGCGAGCCCATGTGTCGGGCTACCAGGCTGATTCGCCTCGTTAAGTACATGTGTGCCTTTTCGTGTGTGTGTTGCTGTGTAGCTTTTGTCAATGGCAAATGGAGCACTAAGGACCTTGGCACCGTCCATTTTCTCATAAGCGATAAGAGCGCCGCTTTCATCTGTGACAGCAATGCCCATTGGCACACCGATCGCTTCCGCCTTCGCTCTAGCACCGGCGATAAGCACGCGAGCATCGTTTATATCAAGACGTTTGATTGTAAGCATGTTGTACTCTAAAAATTCAATTGAACATTAGCTAACTAATCAGTCGCGGCAACGTTAATGATATCGCCGGGACAAAGGTAATAAGCATCAGGGCCACAAAGATAGCCAGATAAAATGGCCAAATCGTGCGCACCGCTTTTTCCATTGGCAGTTTACCAACGGCGCAACCGACAAACAGACAAGAACCAACCGGTGGTGTACAAAGACCAAGCCCCAGATTAACCAACAGGATCATGCCAAACTGCAAGGGATCAATACCCAGTTGATTCATAATTGGAAGGAAGATGGGCGTACAAATCAATATTAAAGCCGCCATGTCCATGATCATTCCAAGTAATAGCAGAACGCAATTGATCATCAACAGAATAAGAATTGGGTTTTCGGTAAGACCTGTGAGAAAGTCTATTGTCAGGTTCGGCACCCGAAAGAAAGTCAGCATATAAGCGAAAGCGCCGGCGCAGGCAATTAAGATCATTACCATGGAGGTGGTGCGTACTGCCCCTACAACGGCGATTTTAAAATTCTCCCAGCTAATGCTGCGATAAACCAGGATGGTTACCACGAATGCGTACAGTGCTCCGAATGCGCCAGACTCCGTGGCTGTAAAAACGCCCGAGAGAACACCTCCGACGATGATAACGGCTGTCAGAAGCCCGGGAATAGCGCCGAAAAAACTTAAAACCAAAGCAGTCCAGCCGGGGAATTTCTCCGAAGGATAACCGCGTTTTACAGCAATTACATACGCTGCGATCGCCAGACACATACACATCAGTATGCCGGGTATCACTCCTGCGAGAAACAGTTTAGAGATCGAAACCGCACCACCTGTTGCGAGTGCGAAGATGATCATGTTGTGGCTTGGCGGAATGATTATTCCCGCGATGGATGAAGTCACCGTGACGTTAACCGCGTAGTCGGCATCGTAACCTTTGTCTTTCATCACGGGAACAAGGATTGATCCCAGGGCCGAGATGTCGGCAATAGCTGATCCTGAAATGCCACCAAATAGCATCGAAGAGAAAACGTTCACAATGCCAAGACCGCCGCGCACAGCACCTACCGCATTTTGTGCAAAACGCACTAGCCGCATCGCAATGCCGCCATGAAACATCAGCTCGCCTGCGAAGATAAAGAACGGGATCGCCATCAAGGAGTACACATTGATTCCAGCGACGATGCGTTGAAAGACGATTAAGAGTGGTAAGCCCTCAAACCAGAAGGCTGTAAGTGCGGAGATGCCTAAGGCAAAGGCAACAGGTAAGCCAATGACGACGCAAAAAGCAAATACCCCAAGTAGCAGCAGAAGTCCCATGTTTATTCTCTAAGTACTTTTTATGCTTATTCAATGCTGTCTACGCGATCATCACGGCCGAGTAACAGACGGATTAGGTGGCCTGTGGAAAACAGAAAAACCAAGGCGCCACAAATCGTCAATGGCAGCGAACGAAAACCTTCCGACACCTGAATCAGCGGGATCAGCGTGTTCCATTTGAATTGTGTCAGTTCAAGGCCGTACCAAAACATAAAGCCACCGAAAGCAGCCATCAGAATGTCAGTAATAAATACAAAGATGGAGCGTACCCATGACGGCACTGCGCCTCGAAAAAGAACAACCGATAAATGTGTGTCCTGACGCACACCAACGGCTGCTCCCAGAAACGCAATGACCATTAAAAGTAAATGCGAAACCTGTTCAACCCAAGTTGGAGTGTCGTTTAAAACATAACGACCAAATACCAGCCATGCGAACATCAGCGTCATTGCGACAAGCGCTGTACCGGCAAGAATGAGACAGATTCGCGATAGCAGGTTAAAAGTCCCGTCCATACCACGTAAAAATGTGGACGGCTCAGGTGTCGTGTCGCTCATGGTTTTATCTTATCTTTGATAGGCATTGGAAAAGAACGCCCGACAACCTTATTAGGAAGCCGGGCGCTTTTGGCTCTTGATCTAGTAGCTTTTGCAGCTATTAGAACTTTACTCAGTTGACTGAGCCATTTCTACCAGTTTCTTCATATCAGGGTTGGCAGACAGGTATTCATCATAAACTGCAACCATAGCGTCCTGGAAAGGACCTTTGTCGGCAATCTCGTTGACCTTGATGCCAGCCGCTTCAACATCTTTGCGTGCCTGTTCAGACTGAACAGCCCATAATTCACGTTGGAACAGAGCAGCTTCTTCAGCCGCACCGCGCACAGCAGCTTGCATTTCAGAAGAAAGAGCTGCGAACTTTTTAGTGTTCACGCAGATACACTCAGGGATGATCAGATGCTCGCTTAATGAGTAGTGGCTGGTCACTTCGTAGTGGCCAACGTTCTTGAAAGACGGAAAGTTATTTTCTGCACCGTCTACAACACCGGTTTTAAGTGCTTGCTGTACTTCTGCGAATGCCATTGGAGAAGGGTTTCCACCCATTGCAGAGATCATTGAAGTGTAAAGATTGTTGTTCATCACTCGAATCTTCAGACCTTCTACATCCGCTGGTGTGTTAATTGGCTTCTGGCTATAGAAAGAACGAGCACCTGCATCTACCCAAGCGAGAGGCTGAACGCCTGCATCGGCCATTGCCGCCGCGATTGTCTGGCCGGCTTCGCCTTCAAGAACGCGAAACATGTGCGGCACGCTTTTGAAAATGAAAGGCAAGGAAACCAGGTTAGCTTCTTTAACCATAGGGCCAATAGGACCGAGGTTGAAGTTACCGATTTCGATCGCGCCGAGTCGTACCTGTTCCAGGGCATCTGGCTGAGAGCCAAGTACACCGCCGTGGAAAACCTCTACTTTAACTTCGCCGCCAGTGGCTGCGTCGACAAGCTCTGAGAATTTATCCATCGCTGCGGTGTTGGGGTGACCGTCATTGTGGATGTTCCAGGCCCGCCAGTTCTCAGCGGCATTGGCTGTAAACGATAGGCACAATAATGCGCCACTTAGTAGTAAAGAAACTTTCTTGAACATAAATCCTCCGGAATTGAAATTATGGTTGGCAAAGACGCTTATTGCGGCCGTGCAACTACAGCTACACCAAATTGAAGTTTTGTTGAGAAGCACCTGTGTTTTCGGGCCCTGGGGCTAAATTAATAGCCAAAACGACCTTCGTCACACCCACATCACGACAAAACTCGTCATCTAGTATGTTAGTTAACTATCGTTTCTTACAGAACGAATGTCAACTAAAAAATGAACATGGAGAGCCGTGTCTCAAAAACACTGCACTGATGCATTGCCGGTGTCAGAACCCAGTCTGATTGATCAGCGACGAAGGGATGTCGGCGCAACATGGGCACTGCGTTCAATTAGCGGTCTCTAAAATCATGCAAAGTACCAGCGGTAGCAACAGTGGCAACGAACCGCTACTGGGGTGATTTGTGGCAGAAATTAGTGGCGTTGGAATAGATTATTTTTTACTGAAGCCGAAGTATGATAACAATCTGGAGGATCAGTATCGCAGCTAAAAAAATCAAGCGACATTCTCCGAACCACAGTCCAGTATGCATTCACTTATAGAGTTTGCGAAATCAATTGTCCGCTTAAATGCGGTACAGAACATCCAACAATTTGAGACAAAAATGTCGGATCCGCTAAGCGATATTCTAGAACAGGTGGGCGTTGAGGGGTCGGTGTACTTTCAGAAAGATTTCCATGGCCCCTGGTGTATGGATGTTTCGAACACCGGCTTTGCTCAATTCCATATCATTGTGAATGGAAACGCTCGTGTCACTCATGACGGGCAGGTATTGCAATTGTCTGCAGGTGATATCGTTTTGTTTCCCAAGGGTGCTTCTCACTTAATTGGTGATGCTGATGACAGTCCAGTTACTGTCGGCTCAGATGTGATACGGGCTATCAGTGAAGGCCAAGAACCGTTCACTGAAGGCGTTACAACAACTCGTATGATTTGTGGTCACTTCGAGTATGACTTTGGCTACGCCCACCCGCTGTTGGAAGAGTTACCAGAAAAGATTCTCATCCGCTCAGCTGACTTACCGGCCTTGGATCAACTCTTAGGGGTGATGCAGCTCATCATAAAAGAGTCTTCCAGTGAAGCGCCAGGTAGCCGCGTTGTTGCTCGTAAATTATCTGATGGGCTTTTTGTCACGATACTACGCAGCTTCTTCGAACGGGAAAAAGAACGATCAGGATTTTTCCGTGGTTTGTTAGACGAGCGAATTGCGCGTGCGATAGAGGCTATTCACAGCGATATAAGTAACCAACTAACAGTTGACGATATGGCCAAGCTTGCGGGTATGTCTCGTTCTTCTTTTTCACAACAATTCAAATTGCTGGTTGGTCAATCTGCTGGTTCCTATGCCACACGCTGGAAACTATTGAATGCCCGATCGGCTATCAAAAACAGCATGAAACCCATTGAAACAATCGCTTTTTCATCCGGGTATAGTTCTGCAACGGCGTTTTCCAGGGCGTTCCATACGATGTTCGGTGAAACACCTTCAGAATGCCGGCAGAAAAAACAACAGCCTAACTAAGTTCACACGAATAAAAGTTCTATTATGAATTGCGGACATTTATGGACAAAATGCACGCTATTAAAGAGGAAATGTCATTTATCAATTAATGAATGCTGGAATACTCGTTTGAAATAATCATTGTTTAAAGGAAATTTACGCATGACTTATCTCAACGTTTCGCGTCGTACCATGCTCATGGCCGGAGCTGCGGTTGCAGCTGCACCAGCTTCACTTATCAGCGCAGGCACCGCTAGTGCGGCTGGAGGCGCTGGCCTTCCAATGCGTGCAGTAGCGCGTTTTTCGCTCGGCGACATGCGCCTAACTGTCATTGATGACCAGCTATTCACTGTTCCGACAGCCATCTTCGGTGCCAACCAGCCTGAAGGCAGCGTTGATAAACTGTTAGCGCGGTACGGCCTGGATCAAGAGTTTGCAAACATGCAAGGCCAGGTTGTTCTTGTTGAATCAGGGGATTCAAAGGTGCTTATCGATACGGGTATGGGTGATGTGACGCTTCCCGATGCAGAGCCTGATAACGGTCGTCTGTTTGCTGGGCTAGAAGCTGTTGGTGTTTCCCCCGAAGACATCACTCATGTGTTTATGACACATGGTCACTTCGATCACATTGGTGGTGTATCTCAAGATGGAAAGGCTTGCTTCCCAAATGCGGAGCACTCAATGTCTGGTGAAGAGCTTGAATATTGGACCGCTGCACCGGGTACAGAGCAGAATTTTGAAACGCTGATGATCAGCATTGCCAACAATAAGCTCAGCCCGCTTAAAGGCAAGATCAAGACAGTCAAAGATGGCGATGAAATTATTCCTGGCATCAAGGTCATTGCTGCACCGGGCCACACCGTGGGTCACATGGCCGTTCAACTGACAAGTGGCGATTCATCACTACTGCATATGGTAGACAGTTCTGTTCACTACCTTGTTGGGACTAATGAACCTGATTGGGCGCTTGGCATTGAACATGATGCAGAAGCCGCGGTTGCCACTCGCCGCAAGTTGTTTACCATGGCTGCTGAACAGAATATGCTGGTGGCAGGCTATCATTTCCCATTCCCAGGTGTTGGTAGGGTGTCTATAAATGGCGATAGCTTCTTGTACACGCCAGTATCGGTTGCGTAACAAGACGATAAGCTAGTGAAGGCTCATGTTTGTGTAAGCCCTTTCTAGTTATACATCAAAGTCTCTAATCGCATTAACGATTAGAGACTTTTTTATGAGTCATGTCCGGCCCTGAAATACGGTTACAAATTGGGGGCTGCTGCGGTAAATTTTTTTAAGGACTACGAGGCGACTATCTCACTGCAAGAAGTGGGTGAATCTCCAGGCGAGCATGATGAGCGCAATGTGGCTGATTTGTTGGTTGAACAGGTTGAATTCCTCAGCTTCTTCCATTCGATCTAGACTAACCACAGAATGAGGTAGATTACGGCAACGCCGAGAGCGTAGATTGGGGTAGTTGTGAATAGCATAAGAATTTCCTTGTATTAAGTTGGTTGTGCCCTAGGACGTTAGCAACGTGCTTTTTTCGACATCCCCTCGAAAATAATTTGATTTTTTGTAAGAAGGGAAGAATAAAGCCAGTGTTATTGCCTAATTGATCTGACGTTGGCGGGTTGTTGGGTGCTTTTTTGGAAGCTGTCATACTCGGGTCGATAGAGCCCGGTGTTCTTGGCTTCGACGTTAATCGCGTTGCATCCCGCAAAGCGGCACGCCCCACAATCTGTGACACCTCAACGTCGGCAAGCCCGAGCGTTATGCATTACACTCATATATATGAGTCGCATCATCGCAATTGCTAACCAAAAAGGCGGCGTGGGTAAAACCACGACGAGCGTCAATTTGGCCTCTGCCCTGGGCAGTATGCAAAAGCGCGTGCTACTAATCGACCTGGACCCTCAGGGCAATGCCACCATGGGCTGCGGTATTGATAAGAATGAGGTAGAGCTAACCGTTTTCGATGTGTTGGTTGATGGCTTGGATGTCGCAAAGGTGATTCAGCGTTCCGATGCCAATAAGTGCGATATATTGCCAGCCAATGCCGATCTGACAGCTGCTGAAGTAGAGCTTATGGCCATGGATGGACGCGAGCAGCAACTGAACAATGCGCTGGGTGCGATACATACTCAATACGACTATGTGCTGATCGATTGTCCTCCCTCTTTAAATGTGCTCACATTAAATGCCTTTGTGGCGGCTAATAGTGTGCTGGTCCCAATCCAGTGCGAATATTATGCGCTGGAGGGGCTCTCGGCACTGCTCGACACAATCGAAGGTGTGCGTGAGGCGGTCAACCCTGATCTGGCAATCGAGGGTCTGTTGCGTACGATGTTTGATGGTCGAAATAATCTTGGTGTTGAGGTATCCGCGCAGCTGCTAGAGCATTTCGGTGATCAAGTGTTTCGGACTATTGTGCCGCGCAACGTGCGATTGGCGGAGGCGCCTAGCCACGGCGTATCGATAGTGGGTTACGACAGATCCTCCCGTGGGGCACTGGCGTATCTTGCCTTAGCAGGTGAAATAATTCGGTTGCAGGCGCAACGCGACGATTCGCGTATCAAGGCAACGGAGCCTGTCCTAAATACATTAGAAGAAATTGAGTCAGCCAATGGCTAACAAGAAACGTATGGGGCGCAACTTAAATGCGCTATTAGGCGGTGCAACACGGAATCGCGCCAAGCCTTCTGATAGCGCCGCGGTGGAAAGTTCGGGGCCCGGTTTAGAGACACCGCAGAACGACTCCCATACGGATACACTTACCCAGGCAGAAAAAGAAAGCAGCACAGTGCGAGTTTCGGCCGCAATTCAAAATCCGGCAACGAAGGCTGCAACTGCTTTGTCGTCAGTTCCATCCGCGCAGGCCATCGAACAGGCGACTCAGAGCAATTCTCAAACCGATGGTGCCGTTGGCGACGGTTTAATTGACGCTGAGAACTTGTCCGATCACGAGGCAAGTAACGCGTCAAATAATGCCGAGTCCACAGTATCCGTCATTGGCAACGTCAAACCCCAGTCGCCTGAATCCGTTGAATCAGACACCCAAATGCAATCCGGCGATCGCCTCCGCGTACTCGGTGTCGATCAGATTAAGCGCGGTGAGTATCAGCCACGACGTCATTTTGACAAAACCCTATTGCAAGAACTCGCCGATTCACTCCTGGCACAGGGCCTGATTCAGCCGATTCTTGTACGCCCAGCAGGTGCGTCTTTTGAGTTAATCGCGGGTGAACGTCGCTGGAGAGCCGCGCAATTAGCAGGCATTACCGAAATTCCCGCCATCGTCAGAGATCTGGATGATCAATCTGTGGCCGCTGTGTCTCTAATAGAGAACATTCAGCGCGCGGACCTCAACCCACTGGAAGAAGCCCAGGCGCTTGAGCGTTTATGCGATGAATTCAGTATGACGCATCAAGCGGTTGCAGAAGCCGTTGGCCGATCCCGGGCGTCGGTAACCAACCTCATGCGCTTACTTGAACTGCATGATGAGGTCAAACAACGGGTTGATAACGGTGAACTGGATATGGGCCATGCCCGTGCACTATTGGGCGCTTCTCATTCCGATCAGCCTGATTTGGCGCGCCGCATTATCAAGCAGGGCATGACAGTCAGAGCGGTTGAGAAGTTGGTCAGGGATCTTCGTGAGGGTAAGCCTCTGGAACCTGCCAAATCGGCAAGTAACACTGATCCCAATATTGCGGCACTGAGTAAAAAGATCGGCGGTGTGCTTGGCGCACCTGTCACTATAAAGCATCAAAAAAACGGTGGCGGCAAGCTTGAGATTAGCTATTCGTCTTTGGCAGAGCTGGATGGCATTCTGGCGCATATTAAATAACAGCTGAGCGACACATTCACTGATAAGCACGCGCTCCTGCTTAAGATTTGAGTGACGTTTCTGAATACGGCAGAACCGTGCAATAAGTCTGTGCATATTCGCATCAAATTTGTAAAACACTGCTATAATCCGCTGGCTAAATCGGCGGCGTTGTCCCGGCTACCAATCAATAGAAACGGCATAAGAGCCTCAATATGCAGCAGGCAGCTCACCGACTGCGTGTAATCAAGCACTTGATGGTTGGCCAGTTTATTGCCATGTGTTTTGTCGCAGCCGCTTTTTACCTCGTAAAAGGCAGTGTTTCGGGCTATTCGGCGCTTATTGGTGGGTTTATTTGCTGGCTGCCGAACCTGTATTTTGCATTGCGGGCTTTCAGATACCGCGGTGCCAGAGCAGCACAAAAAATCGTGCGCTCTTTTTACGCCGGTGCGGCCGGCAAAATGATGTTAACCATGGCGATGTTCGCCATCGTATTTATCAAGGTAAAGCCTCTCAGTGCTGGTGCGCTGTTTATAAGCTTTGCTTTGGTCCAGACAATGTATTGGATTGTGCCCATTCTTTCAGCAAGGGCTGAAGGCAAGCGGTACACGCGGTAGGAAATTATGGCAAGTTCGGAAGCAGGCAGAACCACAACCGAGTACATCCAGCACCATTTAACCAATCTGGTGTTTGGCTATCACCCTGAAAACGGTCTGGGCATTGCCCATGGCAGTCAAGAGGCGGCCGAAATGGGCTTTTGGGCTATTCATATTGACTCCATGATCTGGTCAATTGGCCTGGGCTATCTGTTTTATTGGCTGTTCAAAAAGGCAGCCTCGCATGCCACCGCCGGCGTTCCCGGCAAATTGCAGAATTTTGTCGAACTGATCGTTGAATTCGTCGATGAAAATGTTCGAGACACATTCAATGGTAAAAGTGAGCTTGTGGCACCGCTGGCCCTCACCATATTTGTGTGGGTATTCCTGATGAACCTCATGGATCTTATCCCAGTCGATTTCATCCCACACACATTAGAGCTTCTCGGTGTGCCTTATCAGAAAATTGTGCCCAGCACCGACGTTAACGTCACTTTGGGTATGTCGTTTTCTGTATTTGGCTTGATGATCTACTACAGCCTCAAAATCAAAGGCGCTGGCGGCTTCTTTAAAGAATTGGCTTTCCAGCCGTTCAACAGCCCCAACATGCTGGTGCAAATTCTCTTCATGCCAATCAACCTTTTACTTGAGGGTGTTGCCCTGATCGCCAAGCCGATCTCGCTTGGGCTTCGATTGTTCGGCAATATGTATGCTGGCGAACTCATTTTTATTCTGATTGCATTGCTGCCGTTCTATGCGCAATGGGCATTATCGGTACCGTGGGCATTGTTCCACATCCTTGTAATCACGCTGCAGGCATTTATTTTCATGATGCTGACCATCGTATACATGAGCATGGCGCACGAGCATCA
>CAYSZH010000130.1:0-13444 GCA_964435305.1 uncultured Granulosicoccaceae bacterium | reverse complement strand
TGTCGCAAAATCATTCTAATGAATGCCGGTGTCCCCCGTTAATGATGTAGAGCCGAAATAAGCTCTATGAGCTTGAATGCCGGTGTCCCCCGTTAATGATGTAGAGCCTGATCCTTCAGTACTGGTTAATTGTACAGTTAATCTCATCCTGGCGCCGCTACTGTTGTTATTGTAAAAACTCAACAGGAGCACTTCATCATGGAAGATTCAAACAAGCCCAACTTCAACAAACTCGAAACCCATAAACCACTTGGCATGAGTTCCTTTGGTGTGCAAGAGCGTGAACAGTTCGGCCGGGATGTACGGCTGGCCATGGGCTGCATTGAAGGAAATCCTGAGCTTGTTAAAGGCAATGCAATTCCCTCAGATGAATCATCCATTCGCAAACGCCTGAAAGCGCTGGCACAAGAGATTACCTCTCAACATGCAGATCTTTTAGAGCTGTTGGTTAGGTTCGATGATCTGCAAAGCTGGAAATCCAGTGGTGCCCAACATTGCGCTGCATGGATGAATGTTGAAATTGGCATTGGTATTCAGTTGAGTTGGGAGTATTTGCGCGTCGGGCGTAAGTTACTCATGTTGCCAACAGTCAGAGCGCTGTTCAGGGCCGGTAAACTTTCCTGGTCGAAGGTTCGTGAAATCACGCGCGTGGCAGACGAAAATAATGAGAAACTCCTATGTCACGCGGCGCTAGATGCATCGGTTTCTGATGTTAAGCGTCTGTGCGATGGTTTTCGATGGGTCGATGATGAGAATGGCGCGGCAGAGAATGACAGAGCCCTTAAACAATGGGAATCCCGTGCGCTAACCTGGAGTGAAGCCAGTAACAGGTGCACACGCATTCAATTGATCCTGCCACCTGAAATTGCCCAGGCATTTCTGAATAGCGTTGAACACAGTTTGAATCAAGTGGAAGCCTCCGACAATACAATGTCACAGCGCCGAGCGGATGCTGCGGTACTGATGGCTGAGACCAGCTTGCAAAATGCAGGTAGAGATATCGCCACGGCAGATCGTTATCAAGTCATTGTGTCGGTTGATGCCGGAGAATTATCCGAAACCGATTTAAAGAACACTCCAGAGCGTTCAAGCGAAACACCAACAAAGTGCGCAACAGTGCGGGGCGCAGGCGCAATTGCCCGAGAGACCGCAAAGCGCCTAAGCTGCGATTGCAGTATTACAACAATCAAAACAGCAATGGGAGAACCAATTGACATTGGTCGTAAATCAAGAATATGGCCGAACGCAATGGTCCGTGCCATTAAAGAGCGAGATCAGCATTGTGTGTGGCCCGGCTGTACACAATCACGCCATCTGCATATTCACCACATAGAACATTGGGCTGATGGCGGCACAACCTCGGTTCAAAATGGGGCCTGTCTGTGTTCCCACCATCACACTCTGGTTCATGAAGGTGGTTATCGCATTCAACACGTTGAAAACAACGACCAAAGAATGAATGAACAATTTGTTCAACAGCTCAATACTGAAGATAGAAGCCAGTTTGATTTTGAGCTAGCGCTACGCAATGATAGAGAATCATTTAACGAGGTGCGTAGGCTATCAGCACCGAATTACAGGTTTCGTGTGGTTGATGCAGCAGGGCAGGTTTTTACCGGTAAAAGTGATGAGGTGAATTATGCATGCGCATACTCTGAAGATGATGTAAGCCTGACCGCGTTCAGGAAAGATCATGAATATATACGTATACATTGCGGTGAGCCTATTCCGGGTAGTGACCACAAAGATTATGTGAACAGTTTAGAACCTCATGCTCAAGCAGTTACTTACGCCGCAAGAGAGTATGCAATGCATAGAGCTACAAAGACACAACATTCTTGAACTAAGTATTCGGTTCTTCCGGATCGTAAATCTCCTCCCCGAGATTTTTTAAATCCGTCATCACCTCGGTCCGGTCACCTTTTCGTGTAAGTTTACGGGTTTGATTCGCAATTGCTGTTGGCATCCGGCCAACAAAGGGTATTCTGTGAAAATACTTTATGGTGAATTTAGTGGCTTTTTGAACCAGCTGTTCGGTTAATTTTTTCACAGCAAAAACCGCTATGGCGCGTTGTATAACGAACACCACAATCACCACCACTAAAAGTGGCACAACAAAACCAGATATTAAGATTCTATCGCTAAGGCTTTGTCTTCCCCACCACAATACAATACGTTCGAATGAGTCTTTGGCCAGTTCATAGTATTTGTCAAACCAATCTTGAAGACGATGACTTTTTTTGTGCAGCCAACTCAGCAAAGTAATCAGTTGCGGAATGAATATGGCTTTTAGTATTCCTGGTTTAAGCACCACTACAAGAAAACCGAAGAACAATTTTAACAAGCTTGTGAGTAACGCAACTATAGACACGAATACCGCACTTAATTTAAGTGCGAATACAGCGCCAATAAGTGCAGCCACCGGAGCAAGTAGTGTCGCTAAATAGCGCCATGCGGCAGTGATCTGCTCCCATCCGAAAATCCCCGATAGCAAAACGACCAAATAGCCTAGAAATATTCGAAACCTGATTGGGGTAATGAATTTTGGCAGAAAAGAAAGCAAGCGAGCTTCAATAGTCAGGTACCAGGACCCAACTGGCTCTTGCGAATCTTCTTGTTCGTTCACTTGGCTATTTTCCGCGAGAGGAAAATAGCTTGGTTATTGCCGCCAGGGATTGTTTGGAAAATCGTATGATTGTCGCTGGTATGGAAACGATGGACTGTTTCATGCCAGATAGAGTACCTATCAAAACCTCTTTCAAAAACTCTCGAGCCTCAGAGCTGGTTAAGCGCTCCTCCTTGTTGTCTATGCTGGCGGTAATCATCTGATTGGCTCGCTCAACTATTTCCATTTGTTCTTGTGTAAATCGCCCTCTACGATGACGGTATTGGGCGTACTTTAGCGGCGTGCCGCTGGATAAGCCAACCAGGAAATTTGCCGTTGTGACCGGGGCTACCGCCGCCCCTATACCCACACCAATAAACTTGATACTGCCTAGAGCCAGTATTTTGATAAGCGGTAGTAACGATACGAACGGCGCGAGTAGGGGCAAAGCCATTATTAGCTCCTGGATGGTAATTACACACTGGCTACACTGTAAATTGGGCGGTATTTAGTACGTCACGCACAGTAGATTAGCACCCTTTTTCCTGACTTACCGGGACAGGTGATATATCGATACTGATTGGGATTGATTACGGTTTTTCTAAAATAAGCGACCTTGAGAGGGTGGGGCATTCTGACCTGGCAAATGCCATTGATACTCTTCTAAACTCACTTTTTCGTTTAAGAATAAGACTCCCTCTGCCAGAAGAAGCTTTTTTTGCTTACCTGGTTCAGCCTGATGGCTTATCTTTCCCTGTGAATTAATCACGCGATGCCATGGCACATCGTCGGGGCAGGCCGCCATAGCCAGTCCAACCCAGCGTGCAGCAGAAACTTTGTAGTGGCCGCTGTCTACGCCCTTAGGTTGTGGAATCCTGTTGGCTAATTGTCCATAGGTCGCAACTCTACCATGCGGTATTTGACGCACAAGAGCCCAAACTTGTTCATTGTAAAGTAGCTTATTGGGCGGGTGGACATAATTCATTATTTAATTCCGGTAGCTGACTCTATTAATACGCTTCCTGACGCTTCACTATAAAAGATAGACTGGATTCATGTCGATATTCGCAGTCACATCGCCTTGCTGGTAGAATTATGATGTTGGAAAACTCACACAGAGTAACAGCTCGGGCCTTGTGTGGCCGTCATTCTAATAAGATTACTATGGGTAGATTGGTTGGGAAAACAGCGCTTATCACTGGTTCTGCTCGTGGTATAGGACGAGCCTTTGCTCAGAAGTACGTAGATGAGGGTGCACGTGTTGCAATAGCCGATATCGATTTAGAGCGCGCAACTGCAACGGCTAATGAGATCGGACCTTCCGCGATCCCTGTCTTAATGGATGTGACTCAGCAAAGCAGCATCGATAGCGCTGTTATTGAAACTGTATCCTCCCTGGGTGGTATCGATATATTAATTAATAATGCCGCGTTATTCACTGCAGCACCGATAGTAGACATCACTCGAGATGACTACGATAAAGTCTTCGCGGTCAATTTCTCTGGAACGTTATTCACGCTACAAGCGGTAGCTAAGCACATGATCGCAAGAGGCCAGGGTGGGAAAATAATCAACATGGCAAGCCAGGCAGGACGCAGAGGTGAGAGCCTGGTGAGTGTCTATTGCGCAACAAAAGCAGCCGTTATTTCACTGACACAATCGGCGGGTTTAAATTTGATTTCTCATGGCATCAACGTCAATGCCATTTCTCCCGGTGTGGTTGATGGAGAGCATTGGGAAGGTGTGGATGCATTCTTTGCCAAATTGGAGAATCTGCAGCCAGGTGAAAAAAAGCAGCAGGTGGGTAAAGCTGTGCCCTACGGACGGATGGGCGTGGCCGAGGACTTGACTGGTATCGCGGTATTCCTTGCATCAGATGAGTCAGATTATGTGGTGTCTCAAACCTATAATGTTGACGGTGGGCAATGGATGAGCTGATCACAAAAGCGCGAATTGGAATTCGTGATCACCACAGCTAATAGGTCGGCGCCCGTGATTGATTTCAGGAGATCACAGGTAGCGGAACTTTTTTTCACAATACATTTCAGAGTTGGATTGATAACCGGTTTTAATCAACAATTTGCAAGCTGCGTCCAACTCTGTGAACATTAAAATAGTAATCTGTGCAGAACGTAAATGTTTAACAATATCGTTCAACACTAGAATAGGCCGTCTCTTCCGGCGTCCTGGCTGCGTTAGAATACACGCCAAGCTAACTGAACAAGGAATGTTCTCGATTAATATGTGAAATCGATGAATTCCGCACGACGCAACACGCCTGAATACGAAATAACTCAACGCCGTGACGAATCTGTGTTCTATTTTGAGCATGGCTATCCAAACACGTTAGTTCGTTGGCATTATCACGATGATTACGAACTACACTACATCGCAAAAAGTAGCGGTAAAGTATTTGTCGGTGACTACATCGGTCAGTTTCATCCGGGCAATTTAGTACTAATGGGGCCGCGGTTGCCTCATAACTGGATTAGTCATATAGAACCAAATGAGCGCATTCACATTCGAGACATGGTGGTGCAGTTCAACCAGCATGTTGTGCACGATATGGCAAAAGCGGCTCCTGAACTGAGCGAGCTTCTACCCATGTTAGATAGGGCGAGGTACGGCATTGAGTTTCGCGAGATATCCACTGAGGCTGCGAAAGATTACATGCTGCGTATTCGAGACAGCCAAGGGGTGGCGAAAGTCAGTCTGCTACTGGAGTTTTTACAGCTGCTGGGTAAAGAATCAGAATATAAATTGCTTTCCACTGCTTCAATGAAATGTAACGTGGACGAACCCAGCATGAAAAAGATCCACCAGGTAGTAAAATACGTCACCGATAATCATGCACAGGCTGTCACACTGGTCACCGTTGCCGATCTCGTTGGCATGAGTCACAGTGCATTTTCGCGTTTTTTTACCAAGGCAACCGGCAACGGCTTTAATGAATTTTTGAATAGGGTGCGTGTTAGCCGCGCTTGTGAGCTGCTGTCTCAAACCGATCAGCCCATCACTAGTATCTGTTATGAAGTTGGGTTCAACAATGTCGCCCATTTCAATCGGCGTTTTAGACGAATTAAAAACATCACACCTAGAGAATATCGTCAGGAGATGCAGTGCCGCGCTAACATTGTCCGTTAGCACCCCTCCACCGCCATAATTTCAGCTACAGCGGCTAACGCATGCAATTAGGCCCGCCAGAACCTCGGCACCAAGCGTAAGCAACGCATTTGTATTGTGATCAAATCGTGATTAAAAAGACCGTCGGTTACGATAGTTAACGTTGAGGGATGGTCGAAGGTCATGATCTCTTGGCACTCTTGTGGGCTCTTAACCTAATTTAAGAGCCCACTGGAGAATACTATTATGAAGCATAATTTAATCGCCGCCGGTACAGCACTGGCGGTCGGTATGGGGTTAAGTGCCCCATCATTCGCAGCCGACCCCATAAAAGTCGGTGTTTTGGCGACCCTTGAAGGCACTTATACAGCACTCGGAGAAGATGGCGTTAGAGGCTTGAAAACGGCACTGGCCGAGATTGACAATATGTTCGGTGGTCGTGAAGTTGAGCTGGTTATCGGGCCGACTGATGCCAGCCCTGACAGTGCTGTTCGCGCTGCGCGCAAAATTGTTGAGCAAGACGGGGTTGATATTGTAATTGGCCCATTATCTGGTTCAGAAGGTATTGCGATTCGTGATTATTCCAAAACGCAACCCGATGTAACATTCCTGAACGGTATTTCTGGTGCTCAAGAGACGACCTACGTTGAGCCATCTGAAAACTTCTTCCGATTCAATATGGACGGCGCTCAATGGTCTGCCGGGTTGGGCAACTACATCTATAACGAAAAAGGCTATCGATCAATTGCAACGGTTGGAGAAGACTACTCTTTTGTTTATACCCAAGTGTTTGGTCTTGTTACCGAATTCTGTAGTGCAGGTGGCGAAATCACTGAACGACTTTGGGTACCACTAGGTACCAAAGATTTTGGTTCGATCATCGCAGCACTGCCTGATGATGTTGATGCAATTTACCTTGGCTTAGGTGGTGGTGATGCGGTTAACTTTCTAAACCAATACCAACAAGCTGGCGGTGATGCTGAGCTGATTGGTGGCACGATCATGGTGGACGGTACAGTTTTGAATTCGAAAGGCTCAGCCAAGAATGCGCTTATAGGTACCCCTTCAGCTGGTCCACAGGCTGATACCTGGGATGATCCAAAATGGAAGGCATACGTTAAGTCTTATCAGGATACTTTCAAACCAGAAGATCGCTTTCCAAGTCCTTCACTATTGGCAACGGGTTACTACAACGCAACCCATGCTGTCGCACAATGTATGAGCGAAATCGGCGGTGATTTGTCAGATGGTCATGCGGGTCTAAGATCTTGCCTATCCGGTCTTGAGCTTGACGCGCCTAACGGCAAAATCACTCTTGATGGAAACCGTCAGGCAATTGGTACCAACTTTGTCTCGGAAGTTATCGAGATGGATGATGGTTCACTTGCAACCAAACTGGTATCAATGAAAGAAAACGTGAATCAAACTCTGGGAATTTCTGCAGAAGCATTTGCTGCAATCGGCTTGCCGAGCAGAACCACACCAGAATGTAAAGCTAGCTACTAAGTGACTGGGTTTAGCCCGGATACGGCCAGACTGTATTTGGGCTAAACATGATAAATGCGACCTAAGCTTTATCATTCAAAATGACCTTAATCACCTATGTGTCGAGAGTGCATTTTGCCGACGGTGTCTTAGAGGTTGCGCTAAGTTCCGAACTTGAATTAAATCAGCTGTCTCGTCCTATACTGGTGGCAGAACAGTCTGTTTTCGGTAAAGAATTTTCAGAGCGTGTTATAGCTGGTCTGCCGTTTTGGTGTGAATATAACTCGCATGAAATCCAGGCAGGGATAAATCCAAAAAACGCTATATCAAACTTACTTCAGCAACTTAGGGCTGATCGTTCCGATGTCGTCATCGCGTTCGGATCAGAAATGGCGTTGTCGATAGCCGATAGTTGTTGCAAACAGATTGGCTCTGATGCATTTGATAGAAACCAATCCACATCGACAAGCCCAAAATTGATCGCCATTCCAGGGGTTGATGGTATTCCTACGATGTCCCTGCGACGTAGCGATAATGCGCTGACTGGCGGGATTGCAAACGGCATTCAACCCACGGCCGTCGTCATAGATCCGACTTTAATGTTGGGTGAGTCTGTTGAACGCACCAGTGGCGCCATAGCTGAGACGCTTGCGCGTTGCCTGAGTGCACACTTTTCAGACGGGTATAACCCGCCAGCCGATGGCATCGCACTGGATGGTATCAAGCGAATTTTGCGTAATTTCAATCCCATGATGCATGATGATAGCCTTGAAATGCGACGTGAGCTAATGGCGGCGAGTTTAAACGGCACATTGGCGATGCAAAAAGAGACGGGTCTATCGCACGAGCTTTGTGAGATTCTAATCAGAAATGCACCGCAGCCCGTTTGTAAAGGTGCATTGCTGCGTTTGCTTATTCTTGTAGAAGCCGAGTTACTGGAGCGCAGCTGGACGCCGCAGCACAGCTCTGAGGTCTGTGTCGCAATGGGCTTGCCAGCGGGTACAGACCTAAATGCTTGGCTATCATCCATTCTGGAACGCTTGCCCTTGCCTGGCTCTTTAAGTGATTTGGGTATTACGCCGAGTCAGATTTCAAACGCTACCCAAGAACTCGCCTGTGGCCGTTTTGCAGCGCTGGCCACCGAAAATTTAGCGGCGATGCTTAGTGCGGCGATGCTGCCTTACCGCGAGGAACTGACAGAACCCGAACGCATTTGAGCTGAGAGGCTCAAAACTGGTAAGGTGGCCGTAACTTTAAGTCTTTTTTTTTAAAAATTCGTATTGCATCGCTAAGTTCTGGGGGTGCATCCTTGTATTGTTGACTAGGGTGGCTAAGGCTGATTAGCGTAAATCTGATACGGATTTTTCGGTAGCCATGTTGTTGAACAAGACATGATTTAAGAGTTGGTTTAGAAAAAATTGAAAGTGGAATATAAGCGATCTAAAAGGAAATAGCACGCTCAATACAACTGTTAAACATAAACAGTGTGTGTGATATTCGATGATCTTGGGGGGTCTATGATATGAGTACGGCTATATCCGTATGCCACGGCGCGTTTGGAAGAGCAGCACTATATCAACTAGATAAGTCGCTTATTACACATGCACACCGTGAAGGTCATTTAATTTTCCACATTGAAGGTGATTTCAGCGAAGTTGTCGTTAACGACAGTCGGCATGAGGTAGATGTAGAACATGCTGCAGCGGTAAGTCCCTTAGAGCCTCATAGTTTTAATGTAAAAGACAATGAGACATCAGTGGTTTTGGTGTTATACATAAAACCAATCTGGTTTCTTGAAAACAGTCAATCTGCAGAGTTTACACTGCGTTTTGGTAGTTCCAAAATAGTAAGATCGGATGCCATTAATGGTGTCGTACGTCAATTTGTGTCGCTTTTACTCAACGGACATAACAACGAAGATATAGACACGCTGTTATTTTCCTTATCGAAGTTATGTTATGAACAGACGTGGCAACGTGTTAGTGCGCCGGGTCTTTTGCAAAACAACTGCGCAAAGTTCAGTGACTATCGCATTCGTCGCTCCTTAAGAACCATGCGTCAGTGTATTTCCGCAGAGGTGGAAATGGAGGCTGTCGCGCGTTCAGTAGGCTTATCTCGCCCGCATTTTTTCAAACTGTTCAAAAAGCAGCTGGGAGTCACGCCCAATGTGTATCTCAACACACTGCGTTCCGAGCGCGCAATAGACGAACTGGTCAACACGGATAAAACAGTGACCAGTATTGCGTATGATCTCGGGTATTCCTCACAAGCCGCATTCACTCGTTTTTTCTCATCCAATGTTGGTATAGCACCATCAGAATACCGCCGCGTGGCGGACAACCCCGCTGGTTATAATCCGATTCAGTGAGAATTTAAAATACTGTCGGGTACAGTGCCTTAGCTCCTTAGAGTTTATTGTTTCGTTACAAGCTGTTTTCGAAATGGAAATTAGATCACTTTGGCGCTCGGATGGCTCCAAAGGGTGTCTTGGGGAGAAATCTAAATTTGTCTATCTGCGCACCGTTTGTCCGCGTAATACGTAATCGCAAGGTTCGGGGGTGTTTTTAGTGCGTAAGTTCGCCGCATCTCACCCGTGGTGGGCAACCATTATCGGTTTCGTTTGTATCGTCCTGCTATGGATGATTTTTGCCTTATGGCCAGCCTGGCTCATCGACCTGATTGGTAAAAAGAAAATTTTCCTCAACGCCTTGTTTAACGGGATCACCCTGGGTGGCTTGTACTTTCTGGTGGCCAGTGGTTTTACTTTGGTGTTTGGATTAATGCGTAACGTTAATCTTGCACATGGTTCGCTTTATTTATTTGGCGGCTACGTTGGGTATTTCGTCTCGTCTTCCACGGGATACTGGTTATTAGCGTTTCCGGCTGCTTTTATTGCAGTAGGTATCGTTGGCGCATTAATGCAAGTCTTTGTGTTTCGCCGCATGGAAGGGCAAGACTTACGACAAACTCTCGTTACGATTGGCTTATCCATTGTGTTCGCCGATTTGATGTTGTGGTCTTTCGGAGGAGATTTTTTCAACATATCGCCACCAGAGTGGTTGTCCGGGCCGGTTCAAACATTTTTTGCCACGGGTGTTAAGCGTTCAACGGGTGATCTTATTTTCATGAAGTATCCAATGGTGCGGCTGTGGATTTTTGTCGCCTCGGTAGTGGTTGGTGTGTTGATGTGGTTGGTGTTAAATCGTACCCGCATTGGCATGTTAATAAGAGCAGGTGTTGATGATAGAGACATGCTGTCGGCTACCGGTGTTCGCATACAGTGGGTATTCCTTGGCGTGTTTGTGTTTGGTGCCGGGCTTGCCGGAATTGCGGGTGTAGTCGGTGGTACTTTCCAGTCTGTGGCACCAGGCGAAGATATCCGGTTTTTGCTTGCCTCCCTTGTGGTGGTGATTGTTGGTGGGATGGGTTCAATAAGTGGTGCTGCGTTTGGTGCATTGATTGTTGGTCTGGCTGAACAGTTTGGTTCGGTTTACTTTCCAACCTACGCTGTCGTGCTCACGTTCCTCATCATGGTGCTGGTGCTGGCTTTCCGTCCACAGGGTTTAATGGGCTCTAGCTGAATCTATGGCCATTGTAAAATCCAGCGCTAACATCGGTACGATGAACGATAGTCAAAAAAGCTGGCTAGAGAAGATTCCTGCGAGTTATTGGATATTGGGCATCTTGTTGTTGATCATGCCACTTTTTGCCAGTGACTTTGTGCTGTTCCAGATTTTTGGTTGGACTTTCATTCTTGGCATGATCGCTTTAAGCCTGATGTTATTAGGTGGCTATGGCGGCATGGTAAGCATGGCGCAAATGTCCATTGCGGGCGTCGCGGGTTATATGGTGGCGATTTTTGGGGATAGCGCCATTACTAACATCAGTCAAGGCTGGCCGTGGTATGTGGCCATTCCGATTGCCATTATCATTGCAGTTTTATTTGCGACTGCTATTGGTTGGCTTGCGGTTCGCACCGATGGTATCTACACCATCATGATTACGCTTGCTATTGCCGCGGCGTTTTTTTACTTCGCACGACAAAACTATCATGTGTTTAATGGCTTCTCTGGTTTTAATTCAGTACAACCTCCCATGCTCTTTGGCGTGGACTGGCGAGGGCCTGCGGCGTTTTATTACCTAACCTTGTTCTGGGCAACCGCTTCATATTTATTTGTATTGTATATATCGCGTGCGCCGTTTGGGCTAGCGTTGCAAGGTGTACGCGATAACCCTCGGCGTATGTCCGCCCTAGGTTTTAGTGTTGTTGGTCACCGCGTGGCGGCTTACTCATTTGCGGCAGTCCCGGCTGGTATTGGTGGCATATTGCTCACGTGGCAATCGGCACAAATTTCCCCGGGTACTGTGGGTATCGGCCCCGCCATTGATGTTCTTGTGGTGGCGGTGATAGGTGGTTTGAGTCATCCCATTGGCGCATTTATTGGGGCTTTAATTTATGTGTTGTTAAAGACCTTCTCCACTGATGTGTTAATTGCAGTTGGGCTTAGTGGTGAGCGCTTTCGCTTGTTGATTGGTCTTGGGTTTCTGGTGATTGTGTTTTGGTCGCCTGATGGTGTGCTTGGATTGTGGAAGCGTTTTCGTACTTGGCAACAGCGTGACCCGTTTGCAAGCTCAGACAGAGGTCGTGATCTGTGAATGCCAAAGTATCACAAGATCGAGCCCTGTCCTCTACGGGAACGGAGTACGCCTTAGAACTTGATAATATTTCAAAACTGTTTGGCGCGCTTGCAGCTTTAGAAGACATTACCATTTCAGTAAAACCCGGTGAGAGGCGTGCCGTGCTCGGATCAAACGGTGCCGGGAAAACCACCTTGTTTAATTGCATTACCGGGGACTTTCCAGCTACCACCGGCAGCATCAAATTTTTTGGAGAAGATATTTCCGCGTTCCCCGCGCATGAACGCATTCGAAGAGGCTTGCGGCGTACATACCAGATTTCCCAGTTGTTTCCGGCACTGAGCGTATTCGATAACGTGTATGTGGCCTGTCGAGGTGTATCAACAGGGCGTTATTCTTTTATTAGACCGCGCGCTTCAGATGCCTTGATGAAAAGTGCTGATGAGTTGGTTGAGATTGTTAACCTGTCTGATGTTCGCAACACACTGGTTGCAGAACTCTCTTATGGCCAGCAGCGGCAACTGGAAATTGCGATGGCGCTTTCCGGTGCACCTCGATTCATTTTGTTTGATGAGCCTGCGGCAGGGCTGTCCCCAACGGAGCGAGCTGATCTTGTCAATATTCTGGTGGGCCTGCCATCGCACATGGGTTTTATCATCATCGAACACGATATGGATGTGGCATTGCGTGTAGCTGAGTCTGTCACGATGATGCACAACGGTCGTATATTCAAAGAAGGAACGCCTGAAGAAATAGAAAACGATGTAGAAGTGCAGGCCTTGTATTTGGGGCACGGTGATGAGTAGCGCAGCACTTGAAGTTAAGGGCCTGAATGTGTACTACGGCCAGTCTCACGCTCTACAAGGTGTTGACCTGACCTTGGGGTCTGGTGTTCTTTCCGTTGTCGGCCGAAACGGCATGGGGAAAACAACATTATGTAAAGCGATCATGGGTTTGGAACCTGTGTCCGCTGGTGGTATTTCCTTATATGGCGAATCGCTGGTTGGAAAATCACCCGCCGATATCGCGCGACTGGGAATTGGTTATGTGCCCCAAGGCAGACGCTTATGGAAATCGTTAACCGTTGATGAGCATTTAAAGCTGGTTGCTAAACCCAATGGGCGCTGGACCGTAGAGCGAATCTACTCTGTATTTCCACGACTCGCTGAGCGCAAAACCAACGGTGGTGCGCAGTTATCTGGTGGTGAACAGCAAATGCTGGCTATAGGGCGGGCCTTATTACAAAACCCCAAACTGTTGTTAATGGATGAACCGACTGAAGGTTTAGCGCCGGTTATCGTAAGCCAGGTAGCTCAGATGCTCACTCAGCTGGGTAGCGATGGTGAAATTGATATCTTAATGATCGAACAGAACATTGGTGTGGCCTGTTCTGTTGCGGACAAAGTCGCCATCATGATCAATGGGCGTATTAATCGCATCATGGATTCAGGTGTGCTCGCAGCAGACAAAGAGCTGCAACAATCACTGCTTGGCGTGGGTCGGCATGCACACGACGATACGCCCCAAGCACCGGCGGCCGCTACCACCAGTGCAAGCGTTAATGCGGTCACCAAAATATATCTATCAAACCCC
>CAYSZH010000129.1:0-13473 GCA_964435305.1 uncultured Granulosicoccaceae bacterium | reverse complement strand
CCACTGCTTACAGTCTGCTATATCAAGCGCTGCTTCTGGCTTGATAATTAATTCATAATTCATTGTTTGAGAGTGAGTTTTTTTAAGGCCACTAAGGCACAATCAGTTTTAAGATTTAAGCTATTGATTTCATTTATAAAAACCGACTTAACCACAGAGTTATTGTGCAGTAACAATAACCATAATAAATTAGTTAAATATCAAAAATAGTATTATTTACATATGAAATTTAGCGCGCAACGTGAGTCCTTGCTGCAACCATTGCAACACGTCTTTGGTGCAGTAGAACGCAGACAAACATCTCCTGTGTTAGGCAATGTTTTATTACATGCCGACGATGGTGCGTTAACAATTACCGCAACAGATAATGAAATTGAGCTGCAAGCGAAAACGGACATGCATATCGATTCGGGAGGTGAAATCACCGTCCCTGCTCGTAAACTGTTAGACATCTGCAAGTACTTACCAGAATCTGCCAGAGTCGATTTTGATTCCACCGGCAGTAAGGTTAAGTTCCAATCTGGCAGAAGCCGGTTTACTTTAGCGACCCTACCCGCAATCGAATTCCCAAAGGTGGACGCGCTTGTCGATGCGCAAGCTGTGACGCTGACCGCTGGTCAATTACACCAGTGCATTCGAAACACATCATTCTCGATGGCACAACAAGATGTGCGATTTTATCTAAACGGCTTGTTGCTGGAAATCAGCTCGGGTCGATTATCTTGCGTAGCAACCGACGGGCACCGCCTCGCCTACGCACAATGTGATACAGAAGCAGAGCCAGATACACCGGTTCGGGCCATCATTCCACGTAAGAGCGTGAATGAGCTGCAACGCCTGCTGGGTGGTGCAAACGAAGACGATAACGTCAGATTATTAGTAACTCCGCAACACCTGCAGATTTTACTGGCTGACGTCAGGCTCACAACCAAACTGATAGACGGGCGCTTCCCCGACTACAACCGTGTAATTCCGCTGGACGGGAATAAAGAACTGCTGATCGACACAGCAACCTTAAAACAATCCCTGACCAGAGCATCTGTGCTATCCAACGAGAAATACCGAGGTGTTCGTTTGGCGCTGGAATCGGGCGTATTGACCATTTCCAGCAATAACCCTGACCAGGAAGAAGCGATAGATGAGCTTGAAGTGGAATACACCGGAGAGGCGGCAGAAATCGGTTTTAATGTGACCTACCTGCTTGATGTACTCAATGTATTAGAGACTGATAATGCACGACTGGTATTAAAAGACGGTAACAGCAGTGTGCTGGTGACGCCAGAAAATCACCAAGATTGCAAATATGTCGTCATGCCCATGCGTCTGTGATTCTGACGCAACTGGAGATTAGCGGGTTACGCAACCTGCGCCGTGCCCTCCTCACCCCTTCCCCAGGCTTCAATCAAATAGTCGGCGCCAACGGTGCTGGTAAAAGCAGCGTACTTGAAGCTATCCACTGTTTATCAGTGGGACACTCATTCCGTACCCGCAAGGCCCGAGAGCTGATCACACATGGCGAAGATGAATTCACCCTCGCCTGTCAAATGCGCGATCCGCAGCTAGATCAGTTGCACCGTTGCGGTTTGCGCCGATCCAGAGATGGCGCGACAGAACTCAGGTTGGATTATGAAGAAATCCGCAGCATGGCTCAGGTCACCCAGTTATTACCGGTGAAAGCGCTGACACCCGATAGCCATCAACTGATACAGGATGGTCCAAATGGGCGACGTCAGTTTATTGATTGGGGTGTGTTTCACATGGAACAATCCTTTTTTCAATCTTGGCGAAAATTCAAACGATCCCTTGCGCAACGTAATCAAGCACTGAAAGATGGTGCAGCTGATTCTGAAATTCAATCCTGGGATGATCAGCTGATCGAATCCGGTGAAGAAATTGATCAATACCGGCGACAGTACGTTAAACAGCTGGACAAGACCTTGCAAACACTGTTAACAGATATGGGAACAGTGTTCCACGTGGAACTTCGCTATCGCAGCGGTTGGCCGGACGGCCTATCGCTTGAAGAAGCCATCGCTAAGAATTATCCTCAGTGTCGAAAGTTTCGCACGACGACGGTTGGCCCGCATCGTGGTGAGTTGGTGATAAATGCCAACGAAACCTTAGCCAGACAAGTGCTGTCACGCGGCCAGCAAAAGTTGCTGGTTTACGGATTGCACTTGGCTCAATTGACTCAATTACACAGTGCGTCAAATAACCTGGCAATTGTGCTGTGTGATGATTTGCCATCCGAATTGGATGCCGATCAATGCAGTAAAATCCTCGACCAACTTGTGCGGCTACAAAGCCAGATATTTCTAACCAGCACAGTTCCTCAAACACTGCCTACAAAGGACTTTTCGCTTTTTTCGGTACTGCGCGGAGAAGTGAAAATAGGAGTATAATTGCGCGGTTACGGGTCTTCAAAATAATATTGTCTATATGACTGATTCCTCGAACTACGATTCATCCAATATCAAAGTCCTCAAAGGGCTTGATGCGGTGCGTAAGCGCCCAGGTATGTACATTGGTGACACAGACGATGGCACCGGTTTACACCATATGGTTTTTGAGGTGGTTGACAACTCAATTGACGAAGCGCTTGCGGGGCATTGCAGTGCCATCAATGTTGTTATACATCCAGATGAATCTGTCAGCGTGTCAGATGATGGCCGCGGAATACCCACCGATATCCATGAAGGCGAGGGCGTCTCGGCAGCAGAAGTCATCATGACAGTGTTGCATGCAGGCGGAAAGTTCGACGATAACTCCTACAAAGTATCGGGTGGTTTGCACGGTGTGGGCGTCTCGGTTGTTAATGCGTTAAGCGAGTGGCTCAAGATAACTGTCTATCGAGAAGGCGAGGAGCACGTACAGGAATACAGTGATAGCAAGCCTAATTACCCCTTGAAAGTCATCGGTGACACAGACAAAACAGGCACCATCATCCACTTTAAACCCAGTGCTGAAACCTTCAGTAATATCGTTTTTGAGTTTGATGTATTGGCTAAACGTCTGCGCGAACTGTCTTTTCTCAATAGTGGCGTCAAAATCATTCTTGAAGATAAGCGCACCAATGCGTCGGAAACCTTTTTTGCCGAAGGTGGAATAAGTGCGTTTGTCGATCACCTTAATCGTAAAAAAACCGGTGTACACAGCACCATCATTCATACGCTGGGTGAAAAAGATGATGTGGCGGTTGAGGTTGCCTTGCAATGGACAGACTCCTACCAGGAGAACATTTACTGCTTTACCAACAACATTCCGCAAAGGGATGGCGGCACTCATCTGGCTGGGTTTAGAGGCGCACTAACGCGCACATTAAATCAATACATTGAGAACAGCGGCGCAGCCGCGAAAGCCAAAGTATCGGCAACGGGCGACGATGCCAGGGAAGGTCTTACGGCGGTGTTATCCGTCAAAGTGCCTGATCCAAAATTTTCATCACAGACCAAAGACAAACTGGTATCGAGCGAAGTCAAAGGTTGTGTTGAATCTGTGCTCGGGGAATTCATGAATGATTTCTTGCAAGAGAACCCGACAGAAGCGCGTGAGATCACCGCTAAGATTATCGACGCAGCGCGCGCCAGAGAAGCGGCGCGAAAGGCGCGGGAAATGACTCGCCGAAAAGGTGCATTGGACATCGCGGGATTACCGGGCAAATTGGCAGACTGTCAGGAACGCGACCCGGCAAAGTCAGAAATCTACCTTGTGGAGGGAGACTCAGCGGGCGGATCGGCAAAGCAGGGTAGAGATCGTCGTCGACAAGCGATATTGCCGCTGAAGGGTAAAATCCTGAATGTCGAAAAAGCACGCTTTGATAAAATGCTGCAGTCGGCCGAAGTGGGTACATTGATCACAGCCTTGGGTTGCGGAATAGGGCGAGACGAATTCGACCCGGATAAGCTGCGTTATCACTACATTGTGATCATGACCGACGCGGATGTCGATGGCTCGCATATTCGAACCCTTTTGTTAACGTTTTTCTATCGGCAAATGCCTGAACTCATACGGCGTGGCCATATTTATATTGCGCAACCGCCACTATACAAGGTCAAGAAAGGTAAGCAGGAACGCTATGTAAAAGACGACGCAGAGTTGAATGCCTATTTGCTGCAACTGGCAATGGAGAACGCAAAACTCCATGTAAACGAGGGTGCACCTGCATTAAGCGATACCGGGCTCGAATCATTGGCTCAGGAATACATGCGTGTGAACCTGCAATTTGATCGAATGGAGCGCCGTTTCAACCGCGATATATTAGAATCATTGCTGCATCTCACACCGTTAACCGTTGATCAACTCAGTGAAGAAAAAACGGTGCTTGCCTATGGTGAATCACTCGTTGCAACTTTAAACCAACATCTTTCGGAAACATCACAATATCGCGTAGAAGTGAAAGCGGAGGAAGATCGTCATGGTCTAAAACTGCTGCGTCGTATTCACGGTAACGACTATGAAGTCGATCTTGAAGCCGCCTTCTTTCAGTCAGCCGATTACCAATCAATATCGAGCCTTGCGGGGAAACTCGATGGCATGTTAGGTGAGGGTGCAATAGTTAAACGTGGCGAGCGCGAGAAAGAGGTCAGGCACTTTAAAGAAGTTATGGATTGGTTACTGGCTGAATCAAAAAGAGGCTTGTCAATCCAGCGTTATAAAGGCCTTGGTGAAATGAATCCTGAGCAACTGTGGGAAACCACAATGGACCCAGAGGCGCGACGTATGCTGCAGGTGAGTATCGAAGATGCGATCGCTGCCGACGAAGTGTTTGATACCCTGATGGGCGATCAGGTTGAACCGCGACGAGAGTTTATTGAACGCAATGCCTTGTCTGTGTCTAACCTGGATGTGTAACGCTTAGCGTTTTAAAAATTGAAAAGTGGCATAGAGGTTGTTTTTATAAGCTACATCGTTTTGCGTCTATAACGCATCAGCTTTGGTTATTTGACAAGGGTTGTATCTTGAACATCAAGCCACTTAGCGCTTTCATATTACTTACTTCACTCACCTATCTACTAACCCCTATGGGTAGTGCGTATGCGGCGCGCTTTACACCGGCTGGTCTCTGTGCCATCACCAATAATACCGATTACGAAAGCCTGACCTTGCCGATCAATATTGGGGGTGATTACCCTCAGGGCAGCACTCAATCTATCGCTACTGTTATCGGTGATACAGAAACACCCACCAACGGTTTACAGGCCACCACCGGAGATGCCGAGTTCGTACTGATCCTTCTTGATACCAATAACGATGGCACTCCGGAGGCTTTTACAAATAGCTCTTGTTCTTATGACCGAACAGCTGCACCGCCTGGTTGCTCGGTAACGCAAAACATCACCATCCCACCTGTTACTGAAGACACAACGTATCGGGGCAGGGTAATGCTCAGCTTTAACGGGGCGACGCCTGCAAATGGCTGTGGTAATAATGGTTTTGGTGATAGCGAAGATTTTTTGCTGGTCGCCGATGTGCAGGAAACCATTACGGTTTCTGATGTGAGCTCGCCAGAGGATGGTGGCCCGATAACACTCACCGCCGTGTTGTCGCACGATGTCAAAAATGGAGCCGGTTTTTTTCCATTCAGCGTGGATTATGTACTCAGTAATGGCAGCGCTACACAGGCAGATAATGATTATATCGGTTCCACTGGCACCATTACCTTTAATGGCCAGGCAGGTGATAGCCAGAATATCATTGTGACTCCAGTGGCCGATATTGTGCCCGAGGGCGATGAAGACTTCACGCTCAGCTTTCAAAACCTGACCAACACCACTCACGGCATTGATATCAGCGATTCGGCTACCATCACACTCACAGAAGATGACACTGAAGTTGCACTGCAGATCGCGAAGTCTGTCAGTGATATCACACCTAATATCGGTGATACGGTGGTGTTCGAACTGTCGGTCAGTAATGCCGGGCCAGATGATGCCTTTAATGTAAGTGTTCAGGATATTGTGCCCGCAGGGCTAAGCACAATTACCCCGGTTAGCGTACCAGCAGGCAGCGCGTTCGTCGTTGTAGGGAGCACAATAGACTGGACGGGGATTAGCATACCGGCTTCGGGTAGTGTTATCGCCTCTTATAGTGCGGTTGTGCTGGCGCCGTAGCCTCCGCAACTGCCCTAAACCTCTAAGCGATAAAGCTTGGCGACTGAGCAGGCCTATTCGGTACACTATTTTCCATGAACGAGCAGCACCAAACGATTATGCCACCCAAGCAGGCAAACGTTTCAGGCGTTGGTATCCTGTTGATTGGGTTCACGCTTTTCTGTTTATCTTGGCTTGCGACGCTGTTGATAACGCATTGGGACGTAGCAGGCACACTGTTGTACGAATCCAGCCTGGCTAAGTACGAAATGATGTCTGGGCAACGTGGTCCGGTCACGTTTCTGGTTTTCCACGACAACTTGGAAGTATTAAGCGAATTGGCTGATCTGCATGAAGGCATACTGGGTGTGGAACAACACAGTAAAAGTAATGTCGCAAAAATTGCCTTTAATTCAATTGATTCGCCATTGATAGAGGTGGTGCGGCAATTGCCACAGGTGGAGAGCATGATAAACAAGCGTGTTCCTATGTTGTGTCATTAAGCTGCTCACCACTATTTACCTATCAAACTGAATTTTACGAACCAACAGACCTTTGCTAACAAAATGAAGAATGCGATTACAGTAAACCGACCAGCCTTTAGCGCTCTTAAAATTGAAGAAATAGAGAGACAGGTAGACACGCTGCTCGCAAATTCTAAAAGTGTGACGGCAGTGGCTGCAGCTCAAGAGAAGCCAAGCTGGGCAACACTTATTCAAAAGCAGGATGAAGCCAATAATGCATTAAGTTTGTTTTGGTCACCCGTTAGCCACTTAAACTCTGTTATGAACAGCGATGAGTTACGCGATGTCTATAACCGTTGTTTGCCGAAAATCAGTGCGCATTACACAGAGATGGGTCAAAACACTCAGTTATATAATACAACCCTGGCACTAAAAGAGAGCGCTGAGTATGCAAGCTTAAGTGAGGCTCAGAAAAAATCACTCGATAATGATATCCGCGATTTTGAATTGGGCGGTGTGTCGTTAAACGACGCTGATAAGGAACGTTATTCTACAATTGCATTGGCATTGTCAAAGTTAAAAACCACGTTTTCAGACAATGTGCTGGATGCGACAAACGCCTGGGAAAAACTGGTAGAAGACAAAGCGCTGTTAGCGGGAATACCAGAATCTGCCATTGCAGCAGCCAAACTTCGAGCCGAAGAAAAAGATAAAACTGGCTGGTTGCTTAACCTGGAATTCCCAGTGTATTACGCTGTTATGACGTTTGCAGACAATGCAGGCCTTAGAGAAGAGATGTACACAGCTTTTGGCACACGCGCATCGGATAAAGGGCCACATGCCGGGCAGTATGACAATAGCAGTGTTATGGCCGAGATTCTCACGCTTAGACAAGAGAAAGCCGCCTTACTTGGGTTCGATAATTATGCCGAATTGTCTGTCGTGCCTAAAATGGTGCAATCACCGCAACAGGTTATCGACTTTTTAACAGACTTGGCTAACAGGGCCGCGCCCGAAGCAGCCCGAGAATACAAAGAGCTGCAAGACTTTGCAACGGCGGAGCTTGGCATGGACACGCTACGTTCCTGGGATATTGCTTATGTCAGCGATAAGCTCAAACAACATCTTTACGCTATTTCCGATGATGATTTAAAACCTTATTTCCCTGCATCAAAAGCCATCCCTGGCATGTTTGCCGTAGTTGGAAAACTGTTCGGGCTCAGCATTGAAAAAGTGGATGGAGTCGATGTGTATCATGACGACGTCCAATGTTATGCGATTAAAGATCGTGATGGTCAGTTGCGTGGTGAGTTTTACTTAGACAACTATGCGCGCGCACGCAAACGCGGTGGTGCATGGATGGATGTGTGTACGACCCGCCAACAGTTGAGTGACGGCACGCAATTGCCAATTGCATACCTCACGTGCAACTTAACGCCGCCAGTAGGTGATGAGCCAGCACTGCTAACCCATATGGAAGTCACTACCTTGTTCCATGAGTTTGGGCATGGTCTTCATCATATGCTGACCAAGATGGATACAGCTGGAGTCTCGGGGATCAACGGGGTGGAGTGGGATGCCGTTGAATTGCCCAGTCAGTTTTTGGAAAACTGGTGCTGGGAGCGCGAATCGCTTGACATGATCAGTGGGCATTACCAAACCGGTGAGAGCATTCCGGATGCGCTTCTCAAGAAACTACGCGATGCCAAGAATTTTCAGTCTGCCATGCAGTTGGTAAGGCAAATTGAATTCTCATTGTTCGATATGCAAATCCATATGGATAAGCGCATCGATAGTGTGGATGCTGTGCAGGCCACACTGGATAAAATTCGCGAGCAAGTGGCGGTGTTACCCTATCCAGAATGGTTACGTTTTCAACACGGTTTCTCGCATATATTTTCCGGCGGTTACAGCGCTGGCTATTTCAGTTACAAATGGGCCGAAGTGCTCTCAGCCGATGCATTCTCACGTTTTGAAGAAGAAGGTATTTTTAACGAACAAGCCGGTAAAGATTTTATGACCCAGGTGTTGGAAATGGGGGGCTCCCGCGATGCCATGGCCTCATTCGTAGCCTTTCGTGGTCGTGAACCCGATGTTGCCGCTTTACTCAGGCACAGTGGTCTGGCGGCCTGATCTGCCCGAGCTTGTTAGCTGTATAAGAACGCGCTATAAGGTGGCAGAAGTGGCACCCTATAAATAATGTACGTGAACATAAACCTGTTAATAGAGAACCTGCTCAGTTGCACTACGCCGACCTAAGAGAATTTATTAGTAAGCTTGAAGAGCTCGGCGAGTTAAAGCGGGTGAGCGCAGAGGTCGATCCACACCTTGAGGTCACTGAGATTTGCGATCGCACCTTACGTGCAGGTGGCCCCGCCTTATTATTTGAAAACGTAAAAGGCAGTGATTTTCCATTGCTGGGAAATTTATTTGGTACCCCGAAACGCGTTGCTATGGGAATGGGTGAGGACAATACCGAAGCGCTTAGAGAGGTCGGTAAACTACTGGCGTTTTTAAAAGAGCCAGACCCGCCAAAAGGCTTTAAAGATGCGTGGAACACATTGCCGGTGTTTAAAAAGGTGTTGGATATGGCACCTAAAACCACACGCACTGCGGCTTGTCGTGACATTACCTGGGATAAGGTCGACTTATCGCGTTTACCTGTACAAACGTGCTGGCCGGGAGATGCCGGGCCATTGATAACCTGGGGGCTTGTCATCACTAAAGGCCCAAACCGCAAACGCCAGAATATGGGTATCTATCGGCAGCAGGTAATCGGGCCTAATAAAACCATCATGCGCTGGCTTGGTCATAGAGGCGGTGCGCTGGATTTTCTCGAATGGCAAAAAGCTCACCCGGGTGAGCCGTTCCCGGTTGTCACTATTTTGGGTGCTGACCCTGCCACCATTCTTGCGGCCGTGACCCCAATACCCGATACCTTGTCCGAGCATGCCTTTGCCGGTTTACTGCGAGGCCAAAGAACCACGCTAACTAAGGCAGAATTATCTGATCTTCAGGTGCCCGCGTCAGCAGAATTTGTATTGGAAGGGTTTTTATATTCAGACGACACTGCAGCAGAAGGGCCTTTTGGTGACCATACGGGTTATTACAACGAAGTAGACCATTTCCCTGTCTTCACTGTTGAAAAGATAACGCAGCGTAAAGAGGCGATTTATCATTCTACTTATACAGGCAGACCACCCGATGAACCTGCCATTCTGGGTGTAGCCTTAAACGAAGTGTTTATCCCCATACTACAAAAACAGTTTCCTGAGATTGTTGATTTTTATCTTCCGCCTGAAGGGTGCTCGTATCGCATGGCTGTGGTGAGCATGAAAAAACAATATCCTGGACATGCTAAGCGGGTCATGATGGGTGTGTGGTCTTTTCTACGACAATTTATGTACACCAAGTTTGTCATTGTGGTGGATGATGATGTCGATACGCGTTCCTGGGAAGACGTAATCTGGGCAATCACCACTCGCATGGACCCTATGCGTGACACAACGCTAATCGAAAACACACCGATAGATTATTTGGATTTTGCATCTCCGGTGTCGGGCTTGGGTTCCAAAATGGGGCTTGATGCGACCAATAAACTGCCGGGTGAAACTACGCGAGAGTGGGGTGAGCCTATCACGATGGATGAGGATGTAAAAAAACGCGTGGATGCAATGTGGGATGAGCTTGGGCTAGGTTAGTTCATGTGTTTGAATACTATTACCTACCAGGTGTGCCTATATATCTGCAAAATCACAGTAAAACGATAAATCAATTGGGTCCAGATATTCTGTTATCAGTTGACCTTCATTGTCCAGAGTTTTCACATGCCAGTAAATATCGCCCAGCTGTTTGGAATATTCCAGGCCAGTAACGGGGAACAGGTTGATCGGGTCCACAATGATAGAACCAGCCGTCACTTCGCATAATGGCGAATCATCAGTTACTGTACCCGTGAATGTATAAGTCACTTCATAGTCACGCCCACTAGAGAGGAAACAGCTTTTGACAAACTGATGACCCTGCTGGGACACAGAACCATCATCCAGTCTTGTGGTTTCTGATGTGAACCGATCGTTCGTCCTGCATCCATGTTCGACACTATAGAATGAATACGTACTTGACCATTGTATTGATGTGCCGGTATTGGTCCGTGTTCCTTCTCGCGTCATTGTCGAGAAATACGCTGGTGATTCATCTTCATAATCGTATTTCGAAAAGCTTGCGTTGCCATTGGCATCAATATCGATGGTTTGGTCAGTAGTAGAAACCAGTGTTTCATCGCGGGTTTCGTCGAAATACTCCCACACGCGGTTTACGACACTGGTATCTTCGAAATACGGTCGTTCATCAGGAATTCTGGCCTCATAAGTTCCGGCGAAATTGCTCAAATTCGAGAATACGGTTCTCCCGACAGAGTTAAACCCATCCCTAATTTCAAGAGACTGTCTCTCGTCAACTAACGGGTTATCGCCAACGAGTAACTCATTCAGATTACTTGTGCCATCCTCATCTGTATCCCACTTAGCTGTATCAAAATCATCCGCATTAATCTGATAGGTCTCAGACGCGTTAGTGCCGGTTCTAAACGGGCTCTCATAACTTCCTAAAACAATATCTCCATTATCATCGTAGAAGGTCACTGTTAATAAGTGCTCGGTAGATACTGGAAATTCATCTGATGCGCTCCACATTTCGTCACCTACCCAAGCTGAAACTAAATTTTTATCACCCCATTCCAGCCACACCTGTAATGCCCTAGACTGATAAGCAGGAACGGTTATGTCGAAATCGACACGAGTGGCGTTTTGAATTAATGGGTCTGGAGTGGCGAGTTCAGTTATCTGTTCAATGGAGCTATCCTCGCTCTCGTCAATAACGGTATTCATTTGAACTTCATTAGCGTCGACGGTCGGTGTGCTCGCTTCATCGATATCACTAATATTTTCTACAATAGAAACATTAGTCGTTTCTACTGGAGAAGAGGGAGTATTAGAATCAATATCGCTCGCCGCGTTATCGGAGTCGGATAATACGACCGAGTCTACTGTCTCACCAACAGCATTGACCTCAGTTTCTTCAGTGACATTGTTTATTTCAACTTCATTGACACTAATGGGCGATGTGTCTTCTTCATCAACGTTGGGAGTGCTGCCCTCAAAAGAAACTTCCATGGTTTCTGCCTGGGCAGAGACGGCACTGTCATCGGTTTCGCTCAACGCGTTTTCGTTTTCCGACAATACGATTACGCCATTTGCTTCATCGACGGCCCCGGCGTCATCATCATTTAAAACACTCATTGGTTCTGCCTGAGCAGACACGGCGCTGTTATCGATTTCGATCACCACGTTATTATCTTCAGATAAAGCGGCAGAGTCGTTCGAACCAGAGCAAGCCGACAATAGAATAGAACCGAAGGCTAGAATGGCTATTTGGATAGTGGTGGCAGAAATTTGGCTCATGCGTGTATCTTAAACGGTTTCGATATTCAGTATAAGCTACTGTTGTGCCGAGGCTTTTGCAAAACTAAAATTAGTGTGTCGGTAGTATTACCATTTTGGGAATTTGAACTAGACGAATTGTCGGTTAGTAGCCGAAAACCACTGTATTTAATTAGACTGGAATAGCACGCTATTTTATTTTCTCATCCAACTCATTAAGCCGCGCCTTAATTAATTTTTTGGTGATTTTCCCATAGGCTGACTTAGGTAGCTCAGGCCAAAAATGAACGTGTCTTGGGAGCTTATAGCTGGCGACTTTGCTGTGCAGCCATGTCAATAATTCTTCTTCACTGATATCGTCGCTTGCAGCACAGACCGCAACACCCACTTCACCCCATTTCGAATCTGGCATCCCAACAATAGCCACTTCGCTAATCGCGCTATGCTGCAGTATTTTTTCTTCGATCTCTTTTGGGTACACGTTGGATCCGCCAGAAATATACATATCTGACGCTCTTCCGGTTATAAAAAGAAACCCTTCTTCATCCATGTAGCCAAGATCGCCTGTTAAGAACCAGCCATTCTTAAAGGCATTTTGATTAGCCTCAATGTTATTGTGATATCCGGCGAACACCGCTGGGCCGCACACACCAATCTCACCAGTTTCACCTTTGGGCAGTTCGTTACCATCCTTATCTTGTATTGATATTTGCATACCAGTCCGTTCATAGCCGCAACTACCAATTTTCACGTGACTACTATCATCGGCAGAGTGCAAGTGCGTTGGTAACACAGTGATATTGCCGGTGACTTCTCCCAAACCAAAATACTGAACGAGCACCGGCCCCAGCTTTTCGAGTGCTCTTTTTTGATCTTCACGATACATAGGTGCGCCGGCATAAATCATATATCGAAGTGAACTGCGGTCGTATCGGTCTACACTTTCGTGATCAATAAGCAAATTGACTATGGTGGGTACAGTAAACAGATTGGATACCTTCCAGCGCTCAACTAACGACCATATTTCATCTGCATCAAAGCGGGTGCTTCCAGGTAAAATCGTTTTTGCAGAGCGTGCTGTATTAACCAGTTGATGAATTCCAGCGCCGTGTGAGAGTGGGGCGACAACAATCGATGCATCGTGGTTTGTAGTACCGGGTAACAAATCGCAAAGATGATTTGTAATGACAAACCCCATTTGCCCGTGTGTGAGTACGGCAGCTTTTGGCCGACCTGTGGTGCCAGAGGTATAAAAGAACCAGCATGGGTCGTTATGTTCCACATCGACAGCGTTGTATTTTTTACCTAACTGCTGGCTAACGAGAAACTCATAGCTTGTCGCCCAATTAGAATCACCAATGGAAATGACAGTGTTAATCGATGCGCATGCTCTTTTGCAAGCGATGGCGTGATCCGGAAAATCAGAATGGCATATCATGCCCACTGCACCGCTGGATTCAGCAAGATAAGCCACTTCAT
>CAYSZH010000128.1:0-13701 GCA_964435305.1 uncultured Granulosicoccaceae bacterium | reverse complement strand
ACCCTACCGGGCCGTTCCGACCTGGGTAATCCTCCAATTTTGCCAGACCCATTTGCTGACGCAATTCCAAGCCCCGACCAAAATGACAAGTTTGGCGCAACCCTGGAAATAGATTCAGAACCAGCCGTTCCAGGTGGCGCCCCCACTACTCCTAAAAACTTGCGCGCAGAGCTCGTGGGTAACGACTGGGCAGAAATCAACTGGGCACCCTCTAACGATGACGGCGCTGTCGTTGAATATCGCTTGCGCCGAACTAATGAAGCGGGTGATGAAACCATCTACACCATACGCGGCGATCAAACCGATCGGGCGCAATTTGAAGTTGACAAGTATTGGCGAACAACCTCTTTTATTGATTGTAACTACACACAATTCGATCAGCTGCTGCACAACTGCCGCGAAAACACCCCAGTGGAAGGCGCAACTTACACTTACACCGTATCGGCTGTGGATGATCTTGGAAACGTTTCTCCTGAATCCGACGAGCTCACTATCAACTACCATATGGAAGCAAACTCGCCGGTGCCTAACTATGATGATTTTGACAAGCACCCAGATGATTCCTTTGCACAGGACCATGACCTCTCTGATCCGGCTTTCTTTCTCGACAAGTTTTCACTGGTATTTGAAGACGAGTTTGAAGAAGCGCAAATCAACTCGAGCAAATGGAACACTCGCCTTACCTGGGGCCCCGATGTTCTCGTAAATCAGGAACAACAGTACTTTGTTGATACTCAAGATCAACCAGGTTTTGGCTACGACCCATTCAAACTCTCCAACGGCATATTGACCATTGAAGCGGTTCCAACACCGGATACTTTCAAAGATTCATTGCCAGAATCTTGTGAAGGTACACACCCCAATGGTGGTGAAAAGTGTGCGTTTCTCTCTGGTACTTTGTCGTCGCACGATAAACTCGGATTTACTTACGGGTATGTTGAGAGCCGAATGAAAGTCAGCGATACACCGGGAACCGTATCAAGCTTCTTTTTATTCCGCCGCTGGGTGGCTAATCATTCGCCAGAAATCGATATTGTTGAGTATCTTGGCGACAACCCGTTTGGTGATGAAGATGCGTTCCAGACTTACCACTACCGTGATGCTGTTGATACCAGCACCACGCGCTCTTCGCCAACCATGATTCACAAGAATGAGAACGATGAGCGTTATGGAGCGGACTACCACACCTATGGTGTACTGTGGGAGCCTCAGCTGGTTATCTGGTACATCGACGGAAAAGAGATTAAACGTCTAAGCGGGCCGCAAGTGGCAAGACAGCAAATGAATATCGTCGCGTATCTCGTCGCAGGCAGTGCATGGGCACCTACACCTGCAGACGATGAGTCCATCTTCCCACTGCAGCTCGAAATTGACTACATCAGGGCCTACCAGCGAGCTGAGTATGCCGGTAGCGGTATTTACCCAGATCAGTAGTAACTAAAAAGCACATGCTTTAAACAAAAACGGCTCCTTAATCGGAGCCGTTTTTTTGTCCTGCTGTTTATTTAACGTTCTGATTTCGATGCTCAAAGTAATGTGCTGCCACTATTGACGCCGATGCGCTTGGGCTGTGACAATGCCTGTTATGACATCGCCTATTCACTATATGGAGCGCACTCGCAACTACTATCTCGCGCTTGGGTACGATAACCCGTACCGGTGGGCACATCATTCCAAGGTGCCTTTCAGCCCTCTAAAAAAACCACTTGCTGAATGCATGGTAGGCATCGTGACAACCGCCGCACCTTATCAGCCGAACAGCGGTGATCAAGGCCCCGGAGCACCCTACAATGGCAAGGCTAAATTTTTTGAGGTGTATCGGGCACCTACCGACAAAGATCCTGATTTAAGAATCTCACATATTGCGATTGATCGTGATAACACAAGCGCAACTGACATCAATAGCTATTTTCCGCTGCAAGCGTTAATGCGTGCTAAAAACACACGGCGTATCGCGGCTGTAGCGCCATCGTTCTATGGATTGCCAACCGACCGCTCACAAAATAAAACGGTTGAAAAATACTGTCGCGAATTACTGGCACTGAGTTTAGACGACAAACTCGATGCCGTACTGTTTGCCCCCAACTGCCCGGTTTGCCATCAATCTGTAACACTGGCTGCACGTGTTCTTGAAGAGGCAGGTATCGCAACCGTCGTCATGGGATGTGCGCTGGATATTGTAGAACATGCAGGAGCACCACGCTTCCTCTTCAGTGATTTTCCACTGGGCAACGCCTGTGGTAAGCCACACGATGTCACATCGCAAGACGACACATTGGAAAAAGCGCTTTCAGTACTAGAGCAGGCTACCAGCGCAGGTACCACCATACACTCAGATCAACGCTGGGATACTAACGATGAATGGAAGCAATACTATTCCAACCCCGATTTATTATCTGAAGCGGAGCTAGCCAAACGCCGCATCGCATTTGATGCAGCAAAACTACACGCACATAATAGTGACATTCGCTAAGCAAAAGCGCGTGTAGCGCTACCATTCATGGCTGATTTACTTTATGACATTTAAAACTCTGGCTGCCAACCCACAGCTGAATGAACTGCATCAGTAGCTGTGCACAAACCCGATGTAGCTTCCCTCAGTTCTTTACACCATCAATAAGGATTTAACTCTAATTTAGTCACCTTGCTTGTTCAGATATCCCATACTCAACCTTTCTTCAATATCAAAGCCAAGCGATTGATAAAACGATTTAACTTCAGTATTGTCCGCGCGGATCTGTAAATTAATCTTTTGACAGCCTAATTGATTAAGTGCCTGCATCGCCTTTTTTACCAATTGGGTACCCGCACCAGCACGACGAGACTCAGGCAACACCGCAACCGAATATAGCCAACCTCGATGTCCGTCATAACCTGCCATACATGCTCCTATCAAATCAGCACCGTCTTCTATCACAAAGATTAGATTGTCGACCGCCAGTTTTTTTTGCAATACCAGCGTGGGGTCATTATGTGGAGGATCATTCGGAAATACCTTCGACCATAAATTAATCAGCCGCTCAGCATCTTTGGCCGCGTACGTTCTTACATTCATTATATAAACCTGTTGATATGATCCAGTAAAATTGTCTGATAGAACTACCAAGGATGCTCAGGCAAACACCTAACTTAATCGATATTCTTTCAACGGCGGTTTTTAACAATGGATTCCTGAACCGACTTTATCACCCTTGTCCCTGTTAGTTAGCTGCTTGCCATGCCAGCCGCAGGCTATGGCCACGTCTATATTCTCCTGCATATCATCGATGAAAATACAAGATTCAGGTTTAAGATCAAATTGCTACACAGGTGAGCATAAATTCGCGTGTCAGGTTTAAACAATCCCGCATCGCAAGACACAACAACACCTGAGCCAACCGACCAGAATTCGTATTTCTCAAATATATATCCCCATGCATGGGCTTGCATGTTTGAGAGTATGTAAATGGGCACGCCAGCATTGTGTGCTGCCAGCATTGCCTCAACGGTGGTGTCTATTGGCGTCAAGGATTCTGGCAGATTACGATAAAGAGCTTCGATGGATTCTGCTGGCAAGGTGCTCCGTGCGTGTGCACGGGCTTTGGCCTCGTCCAATGATAGTGCACCACGATCGAGCAACAGCCAGTCAGAATGTCGAATAGTCGCATCAAGCGCTGAGGTTTTTTGTGATCCATCAGAGAAAATCGCACCCGTCAATCTATCTGGATTCCAGCTACAAATGACATTTCCGATGTCCAGCACGATGTTTTCATTCATTATATTTTTCAACTTGTTACCAACTGCAAATAGGCAGTTTGCCTTTAGCCACAGGTTTAAAAACGCTGTTTACAAATTCAGTTATACGCCACGTTATTTAAATTAATCAACTAAAAATCATGAACTACTGTTCCATATATTACGCATCAGCGCTAATATAAGGCTGTACGTTGCAACAAATAGGTTAATACGTCCGCGTAGGTTACACAAATATAAACAACAGAAAAATAATAAAGGGAATCTAGTGTGATTATCGATAACGATGAATCAAAGGAAGAAGTAAATTCGATAGAAGTTTCGCCAGCTGAGCCGCACTCAAAAGAGGCAAAAGTTGAACCAGTCGACTCACAGACTGTTGAGCAAAAACCTGCCGTTGATGAGATGTCCCCCTATCTTGTCAAACGATTATTCGAAACCAACGAAAGAAATTTGTTTAATCACGTTAAATTTTGTCTGGTCAAACAAGAGATAGACAAGCTGAATTTGGAACACCCAAAAGTATTGGATATAGGTTGCGGCTTGCAAGTTGCGAAACACTATCTGGAATCGCTGGAGCTGGACTTCACCTATTACGGCACAGACTATGAACCCAAATTTAAACCAGACTCGGTTATCAATTTATTGGAATCGCACCCTCAAGTCGATTTCGCGCCAGATATTGTACTGATGCTTGATGTGCTGGAACACCTACATGAAGATATCAGTGAATTGCAAGCTATCGTGGGTAGGATTAAAAATATGATACCAGCGGATAGCGCCGTGATTATAACCCTGCCACAAATGTACAGATTAGATCGATTCAAACTTAAGCACCTTATTTATCCCGAACACAAGATTAGACTGACGCAACAGGAATGGCGAAACGTTATCGAAGCGCATTTTGATATCCAGTCAGTTCAAGGGCTGGGCTATCTGTCTGTCATTCCATACTTGCCAATGGCAAGCAAACGCTATACCGCTGATAATCGGCTCGGAAAGCTTTTTATGCACCTGCGATCTCACACTTTCGAATGGGGCCCCCTTAAGCCAATCGATTTATGGTTATCCAACACCCTGGGTAAACTTGGTTTCATGAAAACGCTCTCTAACGATTTTCTGTTTGTTGCTCGACCCAAAAAGTAGCCTGATTACTAATAAACATGAGTGCCATACTCCCGGATTTTTTAGGTGAAACTGCAAAGCGCATTTCACTTGAAGAGTACCCACGCGTTTGTCAGTTCGTCGTCCAGCACCTCTATCCGGACACACTGCGCCTGTTGCTTCTACTGCATAAGCATGTTCAACTTAGCTGTGTTATTGGCATTGGTTATTCGGGTGACAATAAAGTAGTCGCTGAATTAGAAGCGCAAGGAATACGCGTTCTAACACCCACTTTCGAGCAACTGCAGGATACGATTACAAACGAGCTTGATGCTTGCTTACAACGCTGCGAGGAAGAAAACACGCAACTTGTAATCCATGAAGTGGGTGGTTATGCGATTAAATCTCTGCACCAGCACTTTTCTGATCGCGCACAGAGGGTAATTGGTGCGCTGGAGATAACCAAACAGGGAGTATGGGTTGCTCAGGAGCTGGATACGCTTTTGGTCCCTCAACTCAATTGTGCGCAAACACGCTTGAAGGAAGTTGAAGGCAAAATGGTGGGTGACGCCGTCGCAGCGGCACTGGATAACATTTTACGCGAAACCGGTATATCGCTTGTTGGGCGCAGAGCGATGGTGGCGGGGTATGGTTGGGTGGGCGCTGGTACCGCACATAGCCTAAGAAAACGTGGGGTAGCCGTTACTGTTTTTGATACCGATATAATCAAGTTAGTTGATGCAAGCGTTGATGGTTTTGCCGTGTATCGTAAAACAGATGCGGTGGGTAACCCTGCCATGGTAGTCGGGGTCAGCGGCAGGCAATCGATTACAAAAGAAATAATTGATCAATTACCGCATAAATGCTTTATCGTCAGCGGCGCATCTAAAGACCATGAAGCCGATCTGCCCTACCTGCATTCGCAAACAGATAATGTGGCGGCAGTGCATAAACACATTGATGCACATACATTACACGATGGGCGCGTGCTCTACCTTGTTAACAAAGGCTATCCAGTTAATTTTACGGGTAGCAGCGTGCCTGATGAGATTGTCGAATTTCTGTTTTCCGAGCTTATTATCTTAATGCAGGTGTTGCTCGAAGAAAGGCCAGACCCGGGGATATACCCGTTATCGCCAGAATTAGAGGAAATTGCGGCTGATATTTGGTTAAACTTGCGTTAGGCAGCCTTGTCGTTAGATTGAAATTCCACTAGATATCTGGTGGCTTCATCCTTCGGCATTGGTTTGCCAAAATAGAAGCCCTGTAACTCATCGCACTGATGTTCGCGAAGCCATTGCGCTTGTTGTAAAGTTTCCACGCCCTCCGCAACAAGACGCAAGCCAAGCATCTTCCCCATTCCCAGAATCATCTCTAAAATACCCGTATTGCTCATATCGTCAAGGAATGCTTTGTCGATTTTCATACAGCTCAGTGGGTATTTTTGTAAATAGGCAAGGTTGGAGTAACCGGTTCCAAAATCATCTAGAGAAATTTGTACACCTTTCTCATTGAGCATCGTAAGTGTGTCAAAAACTAAATCCGCATCACCTAGCAGCATGGATTCTGTTATTTCCACTTCTATTCGCGATGGGTCGCACTGGCTGCGCACGAGCGCATTGGATATAACCGACTTTAATTCGTTAGATCGAAATTGCACCGGTGATATATTAATTGATACACACAAATCAAATCCCGCATCTTGCCAGGACTTTTGCTGGTTCATCGACTCATTCATTACCCACGCGCCAATTTTGGATATGAGACCGGTTTCTTCAGCTACGCTTATAAATTCAAGGGGCGAAACCAGCCCTCGTTCAGGGTGATTCCAGCGTACCAAGGCCTCCATACCCGCAACCTTATCTTCATACGAGCATATCTTGGGCTGGTAGTACACTTCAAACTGATTTTCTGTAATGGCCACCGCCAATTCGTTTTCGATTGACAAACGATTCATAGCATCGATTTTCATCGATTCATCAAAGAACCGATAGCCACCGTTGGCCGCCTTAGCAGCATACATCGCAAGGTCAGCATTACGCATTAGGTCGGTCGTGTTAGCGCCATGTTGTGGAAATTGGCAAACACCGATGCTCGGAACAACATGCAGCTGATGTCCCTCAATGTTAAAAGGCACATTTAAAAGCCGATCAATATTGATCACATGATCTTTGATCTTATCGGCTTCGTTTAAATTTGGTGTTACAACTATAAACTCATCTCCACCTAAGCGACCAACCAAACCCTGATCTTTTGATTCACTTGACGATAAACGCTTAGCGACCTCGATCAGTAGTGAATCGCCCACCCTATGACCAAGTGAGTCATTGATGACTTTGAATCTATCTAAGTCAATAAAATATAGAGAAAACGGTTTTTCAGGGTTTCGGGCAAGAACGTTAAGATGCTCAAGCAGAGCAAAACGATTTGATAAACCAGTCAGTGAATCAAGATAAGCAAGATCATGTGCCTTCTGCTGAGCATTTCTTCTGGATGTGATATCAATAGAACTGACGAGAATAGAGGTGTTTCCGGTTACTGAGTCAGGGCTCATTTGAACACTGATGGAATGCCATTTGTTTCCTTTTTGTGTACGTACCTCAGCCTCCACTGTGCACTCACCTTGATGGAATAATGAGGATATTACATCCTCGAAATCGCCTTGAAAGACAAACATGGAACGTAAATTTTCATGCACGCCCATACTGGCCGCACGGGCTGCCGGGTTGCTATAAACACGATTATAGTCCTTATCATACATGCTGATCATTGTAGAGGTATGCAACAAGGCCTGCGCGCTATGCAAGGTATTGGAGGTTGCACCATTCACAGCATTAACTCGTTGAATCAACAACGCTGCTCGGCCATCTTCTAGTTCAATTGGAGCTATAACAATCTCAGCTGTTTGCGGGGAACCATTTGGATACACGGTCCAAAGTTCAGAAACCGTTTTTCCAGTCTGTTGGCAATCGTCGCGAGTTTGTTTTAATTTTAATTTAACTGTATTAGACATGCCTTCAGACATGTCTCTTTCAAGCAAGGTTTCAAGGTTATCTGCATTCCAGAAATAGACACCGGGTTTGTTTGCCCAAACCATACACATCGCATCGACATCAAAAACCCAGACAGGTATTTGCACGCAGGACAATACGCTGATTTTATCTTCGTGCAATCTTTGGCGGCCGGTTTGATACATACTATTTTAATCGTTGTCTAGATTATTATTCATCCCTTGCGCTATCCTTTGCGCGATCTTATTGCTAATTAAGTAATCGACCACAGAGCTGGAATACTGCACGCTACTAAACCAATAGTATTGATTATGTGATGTGCACCTCATTTCGATGAGAACCCATAGATATAAGGCCTGTCCGGGCCATTTTTAAAGAGGATTGGCCTTTTGGCTCAATTACTGTATATTTATACAGCTCATGGAAACTAACACCTCTACAAACAGTACGATTACCCATGTTGAATATGCCGAGCTCCACTGCATCTCCAATTTCAGTTTCTTAAGAGGTGCCTCGCGCCCAGAAGAACTGGTCGATACCGCCGCAAGCCTCGGATACACCGCACTGGCGATCACCGACGAATGCTCAATGGCAGGCGTTGTTCGAGCCTATGGCAGGGCACGCGAAATCAGCTTCAAACTCATTGTGGGCAGCGAGTTTGCGCTTGATGATGGTTTCAGGCTTGTTGCGCTGGCAAGAGATGGTCTTGCCTACTCGCGCCTGTGCCGCCTTATCACCCAATCCAGAAGAGCGGCCGAAAAAGGCGAGTACAGCATTTCACGCGAGCTCATCGACAATGCAGGGCTACATACCTGCTGTTTAATTTTGGTGCCACCCTATTACCCATCTCCTATCGATGATCACCTGGACCCATGGTTTGATTGGTTTAAAACGCTGGGGCCAAACACTTTTCTCGCACTGTCACTGCAATACGGCCCCTACGACCAAAAGCATCTGCATTGGGTTATTGAAACAGGCACCCGCTTCGATATACCCATTGTTGCAACAGGTGATGTGCATATGCACAGGCGTCAACGTCGTGCATTGCAAGATGTGCTCACTTGTATAAAACACAATTGCACCCTGGATAACGCTGGACGAAAACTCTACCCTAACGGCGAACGCTATCTGCGCGATGCACGTGCATTGTGTTCTATCTATCCACATCAGGCACTGCAAAACAGTGCAGATGTCGCCGCTCTGTGTTCGTTTGAATTAAGCGAACTGAATTACCAATATCCAAAAGAGGTAGTGCCCGCTGAATTAACAGCAAGCGAGTACCTGCGCCAGCTGACCTTGGAAGGCATGCAATGGCGCTGGCCAGATGGCGTCGACCACGAGGTTATCGAACAAATCGAGCATGAACTGCAATTGATAAAAGAGATGCAGTACGAATCGTACTTCCTCACGGTTTACGATATTGTTCACTACGCACGCAGTCAATATATTTTATGCCAAGGCCGGGGCTCGGCTGCCAATTCAGCCGTATGTTATGCACTGGGTATCACAGAAGTTGATCCGTCCAGAACCAGCATGTTATTTGAGCGGTTCATTTCTAAAGAGCGAAATGAACCACCTGATATCGATGTTGATTTTGAACACGCCAGGCGTGAAGAAGTTATCCAGTACATTTATGCAAAATACGGTCGGCATCGTGCTGCAATTGCGGCTACCGTTATTTGTTATCGTAAACGTAGCGCCGTACGCGATATCGGCAAAGTACTGGGTTTACAAGAAGAACAAGTCGATGCCTTATCAAAATCAATGACCTGGTGGGATGGTCCTAATGTCATCGCCGAACGTCTCGAAGGCATGGGCTTTGATAGCCAAAGCCCGCTAATGAAACGCTTTGCCTGGTTGCTCGAACAACTACTAGGCTTTCCAAGGCACCTTTCTCAGCATGTTGGTGGTTTCGTTATATCTGACAACGATTTATCCACGCTGGTACCGGTGGAAAACGCTGCCATGCCCGATCGCACCATTATTCAGTGGGACAAAGATGATCTTGAGGAACTCGGCCTGTTGAAAGTTGATGTGTTGGCATTGGGTATGCTCACAGCAATAAATAAGTGCTTCAATTTGATCGCTGATTTTCGCAACATTCAATACACCATGGCCAACATACCGGCTGACGATACACCCACCTACGACATGATCTGCAAAGCCGATACCATTGGCGTATTCCAAATTGAATCGCGTGCTCAAATGTCGATGTTGCCACGCTTAAGGCCACGCAATTACTATGATCTGGTGATTGAAGTTGCCATTGTCCGCCCAGGCCCTATACAAGGCGGCATGGTTAATCCCTATCTGCAACGACGCCAGGGCACAGCCCCTGTCACCTACCCCAACAAGGCACTTGAGCGCGTACTGCAACGCACTTTAGGCGTACCTGTATTTCAAGAGCAGGTTATGGAAATCGCTATGGTTGCAGCAGGTTTTAGTGCAGGCCAGGCCGATCAGCTACGCCGTTCGATGGCAGCCTGGCGCAGAGTCGGTGCAGTTACTCGCTTTAAAGATGAAGTCATTAACGGCATGTTAAATAACGGCTACGAACAAGAATTTGCAGAAGCGATATTCAAACAAATTGAAGGCTTTGGCGAATACGGCTTCCCTGAATCACATGCAGCAAGCTTTGCACTGCTTGTCTATGTCTCCTGCTACCTCAAATGCCATGAGCCTGCTGCATTTGTATGCGCAATGTTAAACAGCCAACCATTAGGGTTTTATGATCCTTCCGATCTAACTCAAGATGCTCGTCGACACGGCGTTACTATCTTGCCACTGGACATCAACATCAGCGAGTACGATCACCAACTGGTACCTGACCCAACACCTTCAAAGCACGGCGAACCGGCTGTCAGGCTAGGATTCAGGTTGGTCGCTCGCTTGTCTGAAACCGGCGCTGAACAAGTGTTGGCAGCACGTCAACATGGCCCTTTTATAAGTGCTGCAGACCTGGTCAGGCGCAGTGGCATTAATAAAACCGATCAACAAGCGTTAGCCATTGCTGGCGCACTAGAACATATCAGCGGCGACAGACATCAAGCGCAGTGGGATCTGCTGGGTGTTGAGCAATTGCCTGAACTACTTGAGCAGGCATCAGCCTACGAACCCCAATTGGCATTGCCTGAACCAACAGAAGGCGAAAACATTGTTGCCGACTATTTAAGTATGGGCCTAACACTGGGTCGGCACCCCTTATCGTTACTACGACAAAAACTCACACAGCGGCGCATCATTGATTCAGCCAGCTGGTCAGTAATCCCTAATGGCAGAACGGCAAGGCTTGCTGGCATCATCAAGGTACGACAACGCCCAGGTAGCGCAAAAGGCGTTATGTTTTTAACCATCGAAGATGAAAACGGCCCGGTTAATGTCATCGTATGGGAGCATATTGTCGAGCTCTTTCGCCAGGAAGTCTTAAGAGCCAAAATGGTGAGCGTATATGGTGTTACGCAACGCGAACAAGGCGTTGTTCATTTAGTTGCACGAAAGATAGAAGACTTAAGCTGGATGCTAGGCGAGATTAGCACCCATTCACGCAATTTCCACTAAAAAACCGACAACTAAAAGCCCGACCACGCCGCCGCCGCGGTATCCACGATTTTATATTGTTCATCATCTAGCACCAACGATCCAGTTTTCGCATTGCTGATGGCCTGCTCAGTATTACGGGCTCCAACCAACACATGGGTCATACCCGGTTGTAGTAAGGTCCATGCTAAAACCAATTGCTCTACGGTATGCCCGCTTTCGGCTGCCAATGCACTCACCGGGGCGAGTAAATCATTTATCGCCTGTCTGTTTTCATTCGAAAAACGCGGGTTACCTATGCGCAAATCACCTTCGCCAAAGGTTCTGCCAGGATCCATTTTTGCACTTAGTAAACCTTGGGCAATGGGTGAGTACGCTAAAAACGCCAACGCGTTTTTTTCACAATAAGGCAGGTTGTCACTATCACGTTCCCGATCTAGCAAGCTGTAGCGCTCCTGATCGGTATCCATCGGTGCAACCTTTGCTGCGCCCTCTAAATGCGCAAGCTCAGCGTTACAAAACCCCACCGCTCTAACTTTGCCTTGTTCTTTTAATTCAAGCAGTGTTTGCATCACGTCTTCAGGTGGCGTAGAAGGGTCTGGCCAATGCGTTTGATATAAGTCAATATAATCTGTTTTCAGCCGCTGCAAACTTTGTTCGACTTCCCACATAATTGATTCTTTGTTGAGTGATCTGTAAATGCTCTTGCCTTCGCTCTGCGCATGTAATGTAGGAGACTCGATATCCCATCTTAATCCACATTTCGAGGCAACAATAACCTTACTTCTATCGACACCTTCAAGTGCTTTACCAACGAGTTCCTCGGAAAAGCCAAAACCATAGACGGCTGCGGTGTCGATAAAATTAATGCCACTGTCTAGCGCTGCATGGATGGCAGCAATGGATTGCTTGGCATCGGTACCACCCCACTTCCAGCCACCAATGGCCCAGGCACCAAATGCGACAACCGATGCGTCGATGCCACTTGCGCCAAGTTTTCTGAATTTCATTTTATTATTGTCCTAAAAAGGACGAGTTTAACTTAATCTGGCAAGCGTTAACTTACCGCAGGTGCCGAATCTTTGCGCGAAAGAAACCCCCTCAAGGAGTCATATCCTAAGATCATCCCAAGTAGACCCAGTATGATGAATTCATCCTACTAATAGTTTTTCTCTCTTTTTCAAACGCTACAAGTGTCGAAGCGATACCCAGCAACCCAACCATGCGTCAGAAAGCCTCAGAATGCCCAAGGCGCGACGAAAGGCTCTCATTTGACTCGGGCTTTACTACTAGAAAAACGTTGAACAGAGACGCTTAATTCTCCGTTGATGAGGGCGTGTTTAATGCAACGAATTTGGCTGCAGATTTTGGCTAACATTACCGATTACCACTGTGCCTGAACAGCATCATATTTTGTGCAGTAAACTTCGCACATCTAGATCGTGATACTTTAATATATACACAGTACAGCGGCAGTTAACAGGTCTTTAGCGTATGAGTGCTATTTCGTCCATTGCAGACACCAACTGGCAATGTAAACACACTTGGAAACAGGCTTCGATTAACACGTCCTGGTGTTTGCTAGGCTGTTCGATTGGTGATTTGGGCACCATTTTATTCTTCCAGCTCACCGGTATACCCTGGTCTACCATGGCAATTATGTCATTGGCCATTGTCAACGGAATCCTCACATCCATTGCGCTGGAAACCACCATTTTGTCGCGACAAATGCCACTTAAAATGGCATTCAAAACCGCCGCTGGTATGTCCCTTATTTCGATGGTGGCAATGGAAGCTGCTATGAACATCGTCGATGTGGGGCTGACAGGTGGTGCGCGGCTAACCTGGTGGGTTGTACCAATCATGCTAATGGCAGGCTTTCTCGCCCCACTACCTTATAACTACTGGCGCTTGAAGGTGCTGGGCAAAGCCTGCCACTGAGCAAGAAAACGATAAGCCATTTTCCGACTCATTAGACAAGGCCAATTCAATGTCACGCACTGAAGAGCTTTTTCGACATGACAGCTATCTAAAAAACTGCAGTAGCAAAGTCATCACTCTCGATGAACGTGGTGTGCAGTTTGATCAAACCGTGTTTTATCCACACAGCGGCGGCCAATTGGGCGATACCGGTAGCATCGTGTTAGCCGACGGACAATCTATCACTGTCACGAACACTCAAAAGGACAAGGAAACCGGTGAGCTTGTACACCTTGTTGAAGACAGCTCAATGCTACGCCTTGGTTCAACTGCAACTTTGCAGCTGGACTGGGATAGACGTTATCGTTTGATGCGATTCCACAGTTGCCTGCACATG
>CAYSZH010000127.1:0-13738 GCA_964435305.1 uncultured Granulosicoccaceae bacterium | reverse complement strand
GCCGTCGATCCTGCACGATCCTCGATGCCGTGCCTGGGCGGGAATGGAGTCGAACTCGCCTTGCAGCAAAGCACGCACAGGTGCTTTGAACACTCTATTTACGTGTAAGCGGCTATTTAGGCATTAACACCCTTCATACCTTCAGCGGTGTAACGCTCTCCACGGGCCGCGCCAACTGGCACTAGCAGATCCAGTTGATCCATATCGGCTTTTGTTAATGTGACCGATAATGCCCCTACATTCTGTTCAAGGTAGACGCTGCGTTTAGTTCCTGGGATGGGTACAATATTGACACCACTCGATTCCCCTTTTTTTAAAACCCAAGCTAGTGCCAGTTGCGCCGCGGTACACTCTTTTTCGGTCGCCATCTCTTGTACGACTCTGACGATTTCCATGTTCTGCTCAAATTCCGTTTTTTGGAAGCGAGGGTTCGCACGACGAAAATCATTTTCTGCCAATTCGTTTACGGACGTCAACGCACCCGTGAGAAAACCTCGACCTAACGGTGAGTACGCCACAAAGCCTATTTCGAGTTCTTTGCAGGTCGAAAACACCTCGTTTTCTGGTTCTCGCGTCCAGAGAGAGTACTCCGTTTGTAAGGCGGTAATCGGATGAACAGTATGAGCGCGACGCAGTGTCTCGGCACTGGCCTCACATATACCGACATGCCCAATTTTTCCTTCTGCCACAAGCTTGGATAGCTCTGTCATGGGTTCTTCGATAGGACGATCAGATTCAATACGGTGGATATAGTAGAGGTCGATATAGTCTGTGCCAAGCCGTTTTAGAGAGGCTTCACATGCGCTTCTGACATACGCTGGGTCGTTGGATATTCCGCGGGCATAGGCGCCAGGTTCGCGACGAATACCGAATTTGGTGGCGATGGTGAGTGGAGCTCTACTTTGTTCTTTTATCAGGCGAGCAATTAATTCCTCGTTATGCCCAAGACCATAGGTTTCTGCACTGTCAAGAAATGTAACCCCAAGCTCAAGTGATCGATTTAACGTTTGTAAAGACTGTACGTCATCTTGTGGACCATAGAATTCGCTCATTCCCATACAACCCAGACCAATACGAGAGACCTGTAATCCTTTTGTTAATGATCCAAGAATTTGGGTACCGATAGCGGTGTTCGAAGTAGAAACATTCATAGCAAAATCCAGAGTGGTGTTTGTTTATGTAATATTGCATTAAGCATGTAAAGCGGGGATGGCCTGCAGTTCAGGAGATCCGTTCGCGTAGCTGCGTACACGAAACAACCAATTCGCATGGCCGAACATCTCGTGGTATCCACATTCAGGGTTGATGTATTCCCACACTACCTCACCTGCTGGGGTGACTTCAAATACACACCCTCTGGAACCTTCACAAATCAAGGTATTGCCGCCAGGCAATCGCTGACAACCGCCAATGTGAGGCGAATAGAATTGCATTGGGTTGTCTTTTTGATGAAATCGCCAAACCACCTCGTTATTAATTGGATCAATTTCCCAAATTTGACTGTGATGTAGATCAGCCCCGTAGAGCCCATTGGCAAAAATCAAAACCTTGCCATTATCCAATAGCTGAGCATCGTGCGGCCCACCTAATTGATCGGATTGAAAATGCCAAAGTAATTCGCCGGTTCCTCGTTGCAATATAAACGTTAAGTTAAGCGTTTTGGAACAAACCAGTATTCGGTTGTCATCCAATGGCTGGATTGTGTTGAGATGCCCTGCAGACCAACGGTTAGCATTGTTGTGTAAGCGCCGCAATGATGCTGGTAAATGTTCGGTAGACCACTCCCAAACAAGCTTGCCAGATTCATTAATCTCTCGTATGCACTCACCGTACATACCCGCGTCGGTTTCGCTTCCCTTAACGCCGCCTGAAAACAACGATGCTACTTTTGCATCAGGTGCCTGGTAAGCGATATAAATTGTACCGCCATTGGGTAACCGCCTTACATCATGGTGCTGCCAAGGGTCGTGGTGCTCCCATACGATAGTGCCTTCCGCATTACGTTCGCGCATTAGGCCGCTGGTGGTTAAGGGTACGCCCTTTGGTGAGTCTGATAGTTCATTCACCAACAGGTTACCGTTCTCTAACAGATAACACGCGTGCGTCACACTGTGCGTGCCTGACCATCGGTGCACGATCTCACCCCCAGGGCTGATTAGAAACGCGCTGTCGGTTGCGAACGGCGCCAATAAGGTGTATCCAATTTGTGCTTGACCAGGCTCTATATGTGTTAGGCCGGTGGTACGTAACAACATTAATTAAACCATCTCATTAACTAGAGTGTCTTTAAGGTCAAATCAAAAGAAAATAGCATGCGCCGTTCTACGGTGTGATAATAGGCTGGCAACACGAAGAATGAAGACTGCAATTATGAATATTCCTGTATCAAATATAGATTTCTATTCTGACGCCGTCATTAAAGACCCCTACCCTGTCTATGCCATATTACGAGATATGGGGCCGGTTGTGTACCTCGTACAGAATGATCTATACCTTGTCGCTCGGTACAAAGAGGTGAGCGATGTCTTACAGCAACCCCTTCGGTTTGTGTCTTCAAAAGGGGTATCCCCTATTCCGAAGGTAAACGACATCTTGGTGGGCTCAACGTTGAATTCTGACCCTCCAGCACATGATATTACACGCGCGGTGACCTCTGAGCCATTACTACCTGGGGCGCTTGCAGAATATGAACCACGGCTTAAAGCTGCTGCTGATAGACTAATAAAAACATTGTGTGCACGCGGTAGATTTGATGCAGTTGCAGATCTGGCCCAATACTTACCAGTGACTATTGTGGCAGAACTGGTTGGTTTGCCAAAAACGGTCAGTTCAGAACAAATGCTCACATGGGCAAGCGCTGCATTTAATCTTTTTGGTACTGAAAACCAGCGAACCGTACAAGCGTACGAAGACCTAAAAGACCTTCGACGCTTTCTGGAGGAATACGGGCGTCCCGAAAAATTAGCCGAAGGCGGCTGGGCAAAGAGAATTTTTGATGTCGGTCAAGATCGTGGAATTGCATACGAAACCTGTGCACAATTAATGCGCGATTACATAAACCCATCTTTAGATACCACCATCTCTGTCACTGGGCAAATTGTAAAGTTTTTCGCCGATAACCCGGATCAGTGGCAGCTAGTGAGAAAAGACGCCACCCTCATTCCTAACGCCGTTGAAGAAGCCGTTCGCATGGCGACACCCATACGCGCATTCACGCGTTACGCGATCGAAGATATCGACGTGTCGGGTTGTATCATCCCAAAAGGTAAACGTGTGATTGTGGCTTACGCTTCTGCGAACCGTGATCCGCGAAAATACGACAAGCCTGATACCTTTAGTGTGACTCGTGATGTTCACGACCATGTTGGCTTTGGTCAAGGGGTACACATGTGCATGGGGATGCATCTCGCTCGGCGTGAAATGATTTTACTGCTTGAAGCATTAAGGCGTCGGGTGGAGCGATTTGAATTAACCGATGAACCCTCCATATCAATGAACAATACGATACGGGCGTATTCGCGCATGCCTGTAAAAGTACACCTTGCAAATGAGACGCTCGTTGATAAAACCTCACCCGTTGCGCAAGAGTCGGACTGGATAAATGTGACAATAGCCGAGCGTAAAGATGCCGCTACCGATATTGTTTCCTTTAAACTAAGCCCTACAGATAACTTAGCACTACCCAGCTACTCAGCCGGTGCGCACATAGATGTGTTTGTTCGTTCGGGCTTAATTCGCCAGTATTCATTAACCGGGAACTCAGAAAACACTAGCCATTATCGCATTGCAGTTTTACATGACCCAAATTCACGCGGTGGATCCAAAGCGATTCATGAGCAATTCCAAAAAGGTCAAACGATAAAGATTGGTAAACCGAGAAATAATTTCCCGCTCGATAATCAGGCCACACACACGCTATTGTTTGCAGGTGGTATCGGTGTAACACCCATGTTAAACATGGCTTATGATCTTGAGCGCAGAGGCGCATTATGGGAGATGCACTATTGTGGACGATCAGAAGATCGCATGGCCTTTAAGGCAGAACTGTCTAACTTTAAAAACAAAGTGCATATTCATACTGATAACGGCCCAAAAAATCAGCTTTTGGATACCGGTGTTGTGCTACGACAACCATCTGCTTATAAGCATCTGTATGTCTGTGGCCCTAACGGTTTTATGGAGCATATAGTTAGTTCAGCGTCGAAGCTCAATTGGCAAGCCGATAATATTCATCTGGAACACTTTGGTGCAGAAGTTGATACCGACGGCGAAGCGTTCACAGTGATTGCCAAACAGTCTGGACTCACTGTCGAAGTGCTACCTGGCCAAACCATTAGCGAGAAATTAATAGAAGCGGGTATATCGGTACCAATGTCATGTCAATCCGGGGTTTGTGGCACTTGCATGACCTCCGTACTTGAAGGCAAGCCAGATCACCGTGATCTTGTGCAAACCGACATTGAGAAAGCGTCGAATACGCAAATAACTGTGTGTTGCTCGCGATCTAAAACACGGGTAATGGTGTTGGATATCTAAAATCATCCTGATCAAGCCTATTCTGAACTTAAAAAACCAATTTCTTACTAAATAGTCCCGATCGGGATTATTATTTACCTTTATGGTGTGAATTGTGCAAAAATAGTCCCGAAGGGGACGATTTATGGCTGAAATAACTGATGCAGAGGCGCTTGGGCAGGCCATCCGTGTTGAACGGAAGCGGCAAAAAGTCACACAGCTTGAGTTGGCAGCACTTGCCGGCGTGGGCGTGCGCTTTTTACGCGAGCTCGAAGGTGGTAAGCAAGGGTGCAAGCTTGGTCACACCTTCAGCGTACTCACAACGCTGGGCATCACTATTACTGCGACTGCGCGGAACCAGTGACCACTGTGCGTAAACTTGATGTGTATTTACGGTTTGCCAAGGCGGGTGTGCTTGAACAAGATGCCAATGCTGATTTAACGTTCACGTACAGCGAAGAATATCTTAATGCTGATGACGCCTGCGTCATTTCAGTCGCAATGCCCTTGCGCGCTGAGGCCTACACCGACAACATCACCAAGGCGTATTTCTCAGGCTTGTTGCCAGATGAGGCAGCCCGTGTGCGACTGGCACGCGCCTTGGGCGTCTCCGACAATAATGCTTTTGGTATGCTGGAAGTGATTGGTGGTGATTGTGCTGGAGCGTTGGCACTGCATCCAAACAACAGCGATATTAATCAAGCGGCCGCTGAGGATGAGCGTCTTAACGAAGCACAGCTTGCCGAACTACTGAACGAACTCCGAGGCAACCCCTTACTTGCGGCTCGCGATGACGTGCGTTTGTCGCTGGCCGGTGCGCAGGATAAACTGGCTGTCAAGGTACAGGACAATCACATAGCGTTGGTTAAAAACGGTGAGCCCACCACGCATATATTAAAACCGGCAATACAAGGCCTTGATGGAACAGCGGAAAACGAGACGTTTTGTATGATATTGGCAAAACGTCTTGGGTTGAATGTACCTGATGTCTTCTTTTCAAAAGCGAAGGACATCGCCTACATTCTTGTAGAACGTTTTGATCGAACCTTGAATGTACATGGGTCAGTGCAACGCTTACATCAGGAAGATTTTTGTCAGGCCTTAAGCGTACCGCCAGAATTTAAATACGAAGATGAAGGTGGCCCAGGTGTTGCTCAGTCCCTCGCACTGTTACAAGCTGTGTCTAAGCAGCCAGCAGCTGATCGTCTGGCCCTTCTCAAACTGCAGATATTCCATTTTCTAGTTGGCAATGCAGATGCCCATGCAAAAAACTTTGCATTGTTGCATTCAATTAAACCGTCGGCACCCGTGCTTGCGCCCTTGTACGATGTCGTATGTACCGCTACTTATCCTGCGCTGACCAAAAAAATAGCCATGCGCGTTGGAGATCGAAATATTCCAGACACGATAAGACTAAAACACTGGTTAACGCTTGTACCCAATACCAAAGCATCGCAGCAGTTACTGGCACAAGAACTACGCAAAATGGCGCTGGCGATTGTCCCGCAGGCAGACGCCCTATTGGCTGAATCGGCCACGCTCGGATTCAAACACACTGTGCTTAACGATGTTATGAATGTAATAAAAGGTCGATCGCGTCAGATTCTTAGCGAAATTGACTAAAACTGCCTCAGTTGAGTGGGCCTAAACGTTATTTTAGTGATGCGTCCATCCACCGAATGTACCTTCAGTGTCGCGGCATTTACTCAGCTCGTTCATATTTTTTCGCCCAAACCCCAAGCTGTGAATTAACGTGTCACTGCTTAATCAAGGTGCGTAACACCTCAGTAAACGTATCAACCTCTTCTGAGCTGAATGATTTAAACGATTCCTTGGCGTGCGCTTCGGCCAAATTCCAGATTTTCTCCGTTTGCGCTCGACCTAAATCGGTCAGCGAAAATCCGCTACCGTTCGCGCTCACCATGCCACGATCGCTCAAACTTAAAAGAGCCTCTCGTGCTTCACCTATTGGTGCATGCATATGGCCAACAATTTCTTCTGCGCATGCACCGCAGTAGTCGTTCAGTACCAATAAAATTCGAGACTCAATCAAGTTAAGTCCAAGACTTTCAAGCTTGGGGCGATAACGTTCCTGATAGGCCCGTACTGCGCCCATCATTAAAAAGAAGGCATGGTTACCCAATCGGCCTTGGGTAGTATTCGGTGTTACCGCCTGCCCCGAGTTTGGAAACGTTTCTGGGTGGCTGAACACCATTGAATAAGAGCCTTGATGAAAGCACAGGGGCGATCCGCCAAAATCATCAAACGCCCTAACCCTGCCGACAAAAATCCAATGATCACCGCCATCAAGCTTGTCATACGATTCGCATTGAAATCGCCCCGCGCAATGAGGAAAAATGGGCGCCCCACCTAAGCCTGCTTCCCACTCTATGCCGTCAAACTTATCTTCCTGCTGGCGGGCGAAATGGTTCGACATTTCCATTTGATCCGAGGCGAGAATATTCACAGCAAAGTGTGAGGCGGATTCGAAAATTTTGCAGCTCGGCGACTCTTTAATGCTGCTCCACAGTATGAGTGGTGGGTCCATGGAGAGCGAATTAAAGCTACTGGCGGTAACGCCGACGTTGGTGCCATTTGCGCCCTTTGCAGTGATAATCGTCACCCCAGTTGCAAAGTTTCCAAGCGCTCGGCGAAAGGCTTTCGGGTCAATCTCGGGCTTTTCGGTCGCGTCTGCCACGTTCTGATCTCCAATTCAGATGATCAGTGTGAAGCATTGACATCAGCTGAAAAACTGAAATTTTCTGATATGCGATATCTTTTTTCCTGATGGCCGCAATGAGGCGAAACGATGAGCTTTGGCCGTGCTGGCTGGTGCCCTCATGTAGTGAGAATCACCTACATGAGATCGTACGAGCGTGGCCTGAGTTTGCACCTGTTCACGGGAATGGTTGACTGCGCTCTCCGATAACAATGTTGTGCCGATCTCCTTGTTTTTGGAGCATATTGTTTGTTGATAGCGCTTATAAGAAATTATAAATACGCTCATTCTGCGATTAAGGGATAATCTTAAGAAGATTCAGGAGATAAGCATGAAACTCTCGTTCTTTACGATGCCAATTCACCCATTAGACAAGCCTATTTCAAAGAGCTTGATAGAAGATCGCGAAGCATTCTTACTCGCCGATTCTCTCGGATACGCTGAAGCCTACTGTGGAGAGCACACAACCGACAAGGCCGAGATTATCACCTCAACCGTCGCCTTTTTGGCCAGTTTGGCGTACGAAACCAAGCAAATTCGCTTAGGCACCGGCACAGTGAATATGCCTAATTCGCACCCGGCTCGCGTGGCTGCTGAAGTGGCTATGCTAGATCATATGCTTGAGGGCAGGCTTAATTTTGGTATTTCCCCGGGTGGCTTGATGTCTGATGCCGAGGTGTTTGGCACCATGGATAAAGACCGTAACGCCATGTTTCTCGAATGCATCAATATGGTCTTGGATATTTGGGCGGGTAACGCGCCGTACAACTTGAAAGGTGAGTATTGGGATGTCACCACTGCTCGCACAACGGTGGACGCGATTGGCCAAGGTGAAATAATGAAGCCCTTTCAGGCGCCGCATCCACCGATTGTGGGGACTGCAGTCGCACCGTTTTCCAAAGGTGTCACCGCAATGGCGGCACGAGGCTGGCAACCCATTTCCGCTAACTTTTTATTGCCAAAATGGGCGGCGACACATTGGCCAAATTATGTAGAAGGCTGCCTTTCAGGTGGATACACACCCTCGTATACAGATTGGCGGGTGGCTAAAAATATCTGTATTGCCGACGATGCGGACACGGCTCGAGCCTATGCACGTGATCCTGGAAGTCCTTATGTTTATTATTATTCTCAGTTACTGACAAAAATGCGAAGAGGCAAACGCCTAAATCTCTTCAAGCACGATCAAGACATGCCGGATGAAGACGTCACACTAGACTACGTCCTCGACCAATTGATCATCCATGGAGATGTGCAATCGGTTGCCGATCAGCTCTTGGCCGTTCGAGAAGAAATCGGGCCATTTCAACATCTTGTTTATGCAGGTCACGACTGGACCGACTACGACCTGGGTCGAAATTCAATGATCTTGATGGCAGAAAAAGTGTTGCCAATATTGCAGGAGGCTACCAAGCACGAGGCGGATTGGACGCCAGACATGACTGAAAGCAAGGAAGCGCACTTTTGAATGCTGCTTTGATTCTGAATATATCCCGATCGATGCATATTCTTTCATCGGTTTGGGTATTCATTCTCGCGCTTGTAATATTGATTGATGTGTTTGGTCGGATCTTCTTTTTGCAGCCGCTTCCCGGTACTAAAGAAATTCTCCAAAACTCTGTAATTGCGGTGACTTTCCTGCAAATTCCCTTGGCGATATATTCAGGATCAATGTTACGAACCACTCTGATTACTGATTTAATGCCAGCGCTTATCAAAAAACTATTGCGTACGCTTGCGTATATCTCGGGATTTGTGTTCTTTGTTGCACTGGGTTATGCCTCCTTTCCAGAGGCAATTGATGCGTATCGCATTGGTGAATATGAAGGAGAAGGCTCTTTGCGAATTTACACATGGCCGGTAAAATTCCTGATTGTGGTAACTGGCGTGTTTGCTGCTGTTGCTTATTTAATGCTTATGATCTCAGATTGGCGAGGAACTCTTCCAGAGAATGAGGCGCTAATAAGCCACTGATCATAGAAACCTGATTGGAAGCCACGTCATGGCGACACTCATCTTCACCGTTTTAATATTGCTGCTTGTGCTCGTATTTCTTGGAGTGCACATTGCAGTTGCTTTGGGCGTGTCCAGTATTTTAGGTGTTTATCTGCTGCTTGGCAGCGCTGATATTGCCTTGTCTGTGCTGAGCGGCACAGCCTACGAGGCACTGCGAAAAGATATATTTATTGTTATACCACTGTTTGTGCTGATGGGAGCGTTTGTCAGTCGCTCGGGCGCTGCTAAAGATATTTACACCATAAGCAATCGTGCGTTCAGAAAAATTCCGGGCTGTCTTGCGGTTGCCACTGTATCTGGTAATTCAGTTTTTGCAGCCATCACAGGTGTATCAATCGCATCCGCGGCAACATTCTCTCGTATCGCTTATCCTGAAATGGTCGCGCTAGGGTATAAAAAAAGCTACGCACTGGGTGTGATTTCAGGTAGTGCTTGTTTAGGAATGTTAATACCCCCAAGTATTCTAATGATTATTTGGGCGGTATTAACCGAGATTTCTATTGGCGCACTCTTTATCGCAGGGCTTCTGCCTGGGTTGCTGTTAGCTTTGTTTTTTATTCTGTATTGCATCGTCACGGCTAAGTTGAATCCGCAAATTGCCCCACCCTGCCCTGCAAATGCGTTTGATGAGGGCGTTAGCCTGGCTCAGCGTAGAAGCGAATTAATCAGCGGTCTTTCCATCATTGGCTTAATCTGTATTGTCATAGGCGGCATATGGGGTGGATTTTTAACACCAACCGAGGCCGCGGGGTTTGGGGCAATGGGCGCATTCATTGTTGGATTACTTAAAGGCATGCGTCGTAAAGAAATCTGGGATGCGATTTATGGCGCCGGTAAAACCACTGCGCCGATCATGATTTTGCTTATCGCAGCGTCCATGTATTCACGCTTTCTCGCTATGGGTGGCGCTGTTGGAGTGATACATGAAACGATGTATGCCATTAGCGAAAACCCGAAGATGCTACTGGCGATGATATTTGCGGTGTGGCTATTGTTGGGCATGTTTATTGACTCAACATCAATCATTTTATTAACGGTGCCGATATTCGCACCTATTGCCAATTTACTTGGTGTTAATGAGCTGGCCTTTGCCGTTTTTGGGATTCTTGTAATTGAGGCTGGGTTACTGACGCCACCATTCGGTTTATTGATATACACGGTAAAAGCGGCTGTTCCAGATCAGAGCGTGACACTGGGCATGATATTTAAAGGCGCAATACCCTATTGGATAATGTTGCTCGCAGTAGCGATATTAATTTTGGTGTTTCCGTTCCTGACTACATGGCTGCCACAAAATTTGTTGTAGCACACAACCAGTAAAACACTGTTTCCAACGCCAATCATTGCCCAGATTCACCGACTATTAGACTTATTGCTTTAATCATCGGGCGCTTAGTGGGTCGGCTTCAAGCACATTGTTTAGCTCTTGTTGCAACACATCGGCAAAGGCCTGAGCCGCTCTACCCAGTGGCCGTGCCTTGTTGGTGATGCGCATATATTCTACTTCTAAAGGCGGGTCGGCAATGGGTGTAAACAAGCGATTACGTCCGTCTTTATCTGGTGGGCTCAATACTGCTGGCAGTATTGACACCCAATCAGAGTTGGCGACAAGGTCTAGTGTCCCCAGCATGGTGTCAAGCTCCATGGTTTCTTTCAGCTTAATTCCATTGACTGAGAGGTAATGTTCTATCCGAGGTCGGCGTGCGTTGCCTCTGGTTGGTAATATCATACGTAACGGTGGTAACTCTGATAGCTTTGCATCAGATTCTAAGCGAAGTGTATTCTGCGACGAGCAAGTTAAACATTCTTGATCAACGCCCATGGTTGTTGCATTCAAATCCAGCTCAGAATCGTAGTATGGCACCACAGCGAAATCGAGTTTGCCCTCCGCAACATCATTTGAGAGTTGGCCTGAATAGGCTTCTTTCACGGACACGCGTACGTGCTTTTGCTCTTGTGCAAACCTAAGCAGCGTCGGGCTAAGCACAGCTCTTGCAAATGCGGGCATCAAACCAACGTTGATATGCTCCGATAACACACCTGATAATTCTCTGAGCTTATCTTCAGCAATCTCTGATGCCCTTAGAACGGATATAGCTTCTTTGTAAAATTGCCGACCTGTTTCCGTTGGCTCCACGCCTGTGGAACTGCGATCGAAGAAGACCACGTCATAGCGTTTCTCAAGCTCTCGAACATGCATGGATAGCCCGGATTGTGTGGCGTTCATTCTAGCGGCACCGGCTGAAAACGACCCCTCCTCATAAACGGCTACAAAGAATCTAAGTTGTTGAATTTTCATGACTCACCGGTGTGATATCTTACAAGATCCACGCAATCATGTTTTATGCTAGTGGGTACAATTTAATATCAGTTGTTTTGAAGGTTGAAAATTGAAATACTGGGTTATAACCAGAATTATAAAAATAGATAAATTGACCCACTTGAGGATAAGAGAATGAAAAAGCTACCACTTTTGCTGGCTGGCGCTATCGCGACAAGCGCAACTTTGATGACCACATCGGCATTCGCCGAAACCTTTACGTTCCGTATTGGTTCTGGTCACCCAAAGGGTCCGGCACCTTATGTCACCACTATGTCAGACTTCTTTGCAGTTGAAGTTAAAAAACGTGTTGAAGAACAAACAGAACACAAAGTTGAGTTTATTGAGGCCTATGGTGGAGCGATTGCTGGTGTTGCCGATACGCTCGAATCGGTTCAACAAGGTATTCTCGATTTTGGAGGCTATTGCATTTGTTTTGAGCCTGCAAAAATGTTTTTACATAACTTCCCCTACTACCTTGCATTTGGGCCGCAAAAGTCATCGGATGCAATAGCAGCTGCTCGTAAGGTCTATGATGAAAACCCCTGGCTCGAACAGGTGATGCAAGACGATTACGATCAGGTATTTCTAGGTCTTGGTGTGTGGGATAACTATCATCTCGGAACAAAGGACGAGTGGAATACGGTTGCCGATCTTAAGGGAATAAAAATTGGTGGCGCGGGCCCCAACTTGCCCTGGCTTGATTATGTGGATGCGATCCCGGTTCAGTCTACTCTCCCCGAAGGGTATCTCTCACTCAAAACCGGCGTTTATACAGGTTGGTTAATGGTGCCTTCTGCGTACAATGGGTTTAAATTTTATGAACCAGCTCCCTACTACACTCTGATCGGTTTTGGCGCCATGCCAGTAATAGCCTTAACCGCAAACAAAGCCAAAATGGAATCCTTGCCAGAAGAGGTTCGAGACATCATTGTTCAAGTTGGTGCTGAATGGGAAGCAGGAAACGGCGCTGCCATGGATAAAGTACAGGACTTTGGATTAGGCAAGTTAAAAGAGAATGGCGCCATTATCAAAACATTACCTGAAGAAGTGAGAGTGGAATGGGCGAAAAGTCTTGTTGATTTTCCCAAAAAGCAAGCGGCCGATGCAGAATCACGAGGGTTACCAGGTTTAAAGGTCATGGCCTCTTATCTGGAAGCATCGAAAGCGGTAGGTCATGAATGGCCAGTTGAGTATGAACTTGAATGACTTGGTTTAAACCGACAGCTTAACCTTTAACCTTATTGATAGTTAAGCCGCTACCTAAATCTATATATTTGGGTAGCGGCTTAATACCAAAATGTATCGAACCAATTCTGCTTATGTCCATTAGGCCAGAAAATATGCACATTTCTGATCGTTTGGCACTGGTGAATTTTAATCTTAATGAATCTTTCATGACTACTATCCATCTGTAATCACAGGCCTCAATGCGTCGATTTTTCCGCGACTAACGTGTTGCGAGTCCGAGATAGTCCTAAAGCGCTTTTATATCTCACTTCAGAAAATTCTGGAGAGTCAAATTCAATTTATTTTTACATCCAACCTAATTATTGATAAAGGAAAAGACATGAGTGAAAAACTAACACCTGATACGCAAGCACCTGCATTAAATCTTCCGCTAGTGGGTGGAGGTACTTTCGATTTGGCTTCTGAGACGCCGGAGAACTTCACTATGGTGGTGTTTTATCGAGGCCTTCATTGTCCTGTATGTAAAAACTATCTAGGTGGTTTGGCTGCGTTGCTCAGTGAATACGAAGCAGCTGGTTTTAGCGTCGTGGTTGCTTCAATGAATAGTGCAGATCTGGCAGAACAGGCTGCAAAAGAATGGGAGTTGGGGAGCCTTCGCGTGGCACACAGTGTTACCGTTGAAGATGCTCAAAACTGGGGCTTATGGATCTCCAAAGCATTTAAGGACGTTGAAGCTGATATATTTACCGAGCCAGGTCTGTTTTGGGTCCGCCCAGACGGTAAGTTATACCTGTTGGATATTTCTAATATGCCGTGGGCAAGACCTGATTTGAAGAACTTACTCTCGAAGGTGGGCTATGCATTGGAAAATAATTATCCAGCGCGTGGCACGTTTACAGGATAAAACGCAATTAAAACCTTTGAAACTGCCCCAGTATGCTGGGGATGGAAATATCTGATATTGTAGATACACCCTA
>CAYSZH010000126.1:0-13773 GCA_964435305.1 uncultured Granulosicoccaceae bacterium | reverse complement strand
AGAGCTGGCGCTGGATATGGCCAGTCACGGTATACAAACAGTCGATGATCTTGCCGATCAATCCATAGATGATCTTATGGTTGTTCAGGATATGAACGAAGAGCTTGCCGGCACTCTTATTATGAAAGCACGCGAAAGCTGGTTTGCAGAGGAAGAAGCCGGCGAATAAGCAGGTTGTAGGAAACAAGAGAATCCATGGCCGAAGTTACAGTTAAACAGCTTGCCCAAGTCGTTGGCACACCAGTAGAAAAATTGCTGGTGCAGCTCAGTGATGCAGGGGTTGATAAGTCGGGCGAATCGGACATGATCTCTGATTCGGAAAAGCTGACTTTGCTCGCTCACCTGCGTCAGTCACGTGGTGAGCCCTCTGCCGGTGCAAGCTCGGGAAAGAAAATCACACTGCGGCGCAAGCGCGTTAGTGAGCTAAAAACAGACCCCTCTGGTCGACGTAAGGTTAACGTCGAAGTCCGTGGTCGCCGCACTATAGTGAAACCGGGTGCTGCTGCATCACAAGACCCAGCTGCTGATGAACCTTTGGCCGATGCGCCTGTGGCGGAAGACACAGCTGCTGCAGAAAACGTACAGGAAGCGCCAGCTGCAAACCTTGAAGATGCAACCCCAGTAGATACTGAAGACACAGCGGTAAACCTTGATTCAGAAGACAGTAGCAGTGCATCGGCTGCTGATGCGCAAGCGGCAGCTGAACAAGCGGCGGCTGATGCCGTAGCGGCTGAGGTTGCTAGGGCGGCACAAGGTGCAGAATCGACTCAAAGCGAAGAAGCTCCAGCAGAACCTACTCCAGCTCCTGCTGCGGAAGCACCGGTGCAGTCGACCGCCAGCGATCGCATGCGTGCGCAGGCTGAAGAGCAGGCACGAGCGGCAGCCGAAAGACAGGCTGAGCGTCAAGTCGCCGCTGAAAAGCGTCGTGAATCAGAAGAAAATAACAAGCGCGAACAAGAGCGCCGTGACCAACAACGCCTTGCTGAAGAAGCGCAGCGACGTGCTGCTATGGAAGCACAGCAAGCGGCGAGCGGTGATCGTTCTAGCGGCGGCGGTGGTCGCAACGATGGCAAGGGCCGTGGTAAAGGTAAGGGTAAAGGCGGTGGCGGTGATACGCGTTACGGTCGTAACCAACTACACGTTGCCAAGGAAAAGTCAGGTCGGCGTAAAGGTAAGCCGCGTCGTGCACTGCCCAGTAATTTCGAATCCAAGCATGCGTTCGAGCGTCCAACAGAACCTGTGGTGCGCGATGTAGAAGTGCCAGAGACCATCACGGTTGCCGAGCTTGGTAACAAGATGGCCGTTAAGGCAAACGAAGTTATAAAGACAATGATGGGCATGGGCGTCATGGCCACCATCAATCAAATGCTCGATCAGGATACCGCAATCCTTGTTGTCGAAGAGATGGGCCACAATGCCATCCCAATGAGTGCAGACGATATCGAGGCGGCATTAGCCGAGAGAATCGCGGGGATAGCCGCAGGTGATGCCGAGCCACGTCCACCTGTTGTAACGGTAATGGGCCACGTTGATCATGGTAAGACGTCGCTACTCGATTACATCCGTACGTCCCGTGTTGCATCAGGTGAAGCCGGTGGCATTACCCAGCACATCGGTGCTTATCAAACCGAAACAGACAACGGTGTTATTACTTTTCTCGATACACCGGGCCACGCCGCGTTCACCTCTATGCGTCAGCGCGGTGCTCAATCAACCGATCTAGTGGTTCTTGTCGTTGCAGCCGACGACGGCGTGATGCCGCAAACCATAGAAGCGATTGAACATGCACGCAATGCAAAAGTGCCATTGGTGGTCGCTGTGAATAAAATGGATAAAGAAGGTGCCGATCCTGAACGGGTACGCAACGAACTATCTCAGCACGAAGTCATCTCCGAAGAATGGGGTGGTGATACACAGTTTATCCCTGTATCGGCCCTTAAAGGCGATGGCATAGACAAGTTGTTAGACGCCATTACATTGCAGGCCGAAGTGTTGGAACTCACCGCTGTTGCCGAAGGCAGTGCAGGTGGTATTGTTATTGAAGCGGCACTGGATAAAGGTCGCGGCCCTGTTGCAACGGTGCTGGTGCAGCAGGGTGTACTTAAGCGTGGTGATATTTTAATTTGTGGTGCGGTAACCGGTCGCGTCAGAGCCATGTTTGATGAAGATGGTAACAACGTCGAAGAAGCTGGCCCATCCACGCCAGTACAGGTGCTTGGATTATCCGCAACACCCAACGCGGGTGATGAAATGCTGGTGGCGGCTGATGACAAAATTGCTCGCGAGCTTGCCGAGCTGCGTGAGGACAAGAGTCGTGATGCCAGATTGGCTGGCCGTAAGCCTGCCAAGCTTGAAGATGTATTCTCACAATACGCTGGTGGCACACCGTCGCTAAACCTTGTGATTAAAGCGGATGTTAAGGGTAGCTTTGAAGCCATTCGCGATGCGCTTGAAAAACTCTCGACAGAAGAAGTGAGCGTGCGTGTTATCGGTGGTGGTGTCGGTGGTATAACCGAATCCGATGCCAACACGGCCGCCACGTCCAATGCCATACTGGTGGGCTTTAATGTACGAGCAGACAGTGCTGCAAGACGCATTGTGCAGGAGATGGGAATCGATCTGCGCTACTACAGCGTCATTTATGAACTCATCGATCTGGTTAAATCGGTTGCAGGTGGCCTGCTGGCACCTGAGGTACGTGAACGCATCATTGGTAATGCCGAAGTGAAAGATGTGTTTACCTCACCTAAGTTTGGTCAAATTGCTGGTTGTATGGTGACAGAGGGTGTTGTGCGAAAAGACGAACCGATTCGTGTGTTACGCGACAGCGTAGTCATATACGAAGGTGAGCTTGAATCGCTGCGTCGCTTTAAAGATGACGTAAAAGACGTGCATATGGGTACTGAATGCGGCATTGGTGTTAAGAACTACACCGATGTGCAGCCTGGTGATGTTATCGAAGTGTTCGAACGCACTGAGGTTGCTCGGACGCTATAATGCCAGCCGACTATCCTCGCAGTCATCGCGTTGCCGATTTTATTCAACGCGAGTTGTCTGATCTTTTGCGAACCGAATTAAGAGATCCGAGAATTTCAGAGATGCTGACCGTCTCTTCTGTTGAAGTGAGCCGAGATCTGGGTACGGCCAAGGTGCATTACACCATCATGAATGCTGAACCTGGCGAGCGTGAGGAAACCCAGGCTGCGCTTGCCAAGGCAGCAGGATTTTTACGGCGTAAATTAGCGCCACGATTAAATACACGCTCAGTACCTCAACTGCGTTTTTACTATGACGATTCCATTGAGCGAGGGGCGCAAATGTCGGCGTTGATTGCCGATGCGGTTGCCAGCAACACCACCGAAGATGATACCGCTGGCGTCCCTGGCGCCGAATCCACACCACGCATCTCGCCTGAAGATCCCGCTCAATGACCCAACGTAGACGCGCTCGCCATGAGCGTGGACGGCGATTGCACGGCATTTTACTGTTTGATAAACCCAGTGGCGGTAGCTCCAACCAGGTCATGCAACGCGTGCGTCGTCTGTACGATGCCAATAAAGCCGGGCATACCGGAAGTCTCGATCCGCTAGCCACAGGCATGTTGCCGATTTGCTTCGGTGAGGCCACCAAGCTCAGCCGTTTTTTGCTCGACGCCAATAAAGGCTACGAGACGACTATGCAGCTTGGCGTAACCACCGATTCTGCCGACTCGGATGGTGAGCCAATTGAGGAGCGCCCGCTACCGTCTGACCTTAGCATCAGCCATCTGCAGCAGCTGTGCGATTCATTTGTCGGTGATTCGCTGCAAGTCCCACCAATGGTTTCTGCAATCAAGGTCAATGGTAAGAGGCTGTATGCGCTGGCCCGACAGGGCATAGAGATTGAGCGAGAGCCGCGCAAAGTCCACATTAGTGAAGTGAAGGTGCTCGGGCTTGGGGGCAGCCAGGTACGGTTGAGCGTACGTTGCTCAAAAGGCACGTACATTCGATCGCTGGTCACAGATCTTGGGGAGCAACTTGGCTGTGGAGCGCATGTTTGTCAATTGCGGCGCGTATTTGTGGCTCCTTTTGAAGGGCACACCATGTGGACACAGGAGCAGATAGAGGCCAGCAATACAGCGGATGAATTTATTCTGCCCATGGATGCAGGGCTGTTGCACTTGCCGCAGGTGACGATCGAGAAGGCAGCACTGCCGTTGTTTTTGCAAGGTCAGGCGGTTCCTGGTGAAATTCTCTCAGCGAAAGGCCAGCCAGTGGCGATGCCAGAGCAAGCGGGCGAAAGTCTCCTGCCAGCGGTCGATCCAACACAAAAAAAGGCCGATATGACGTGCCGTGTTTATGCGGATGACGGACGGCTAATTGGGCTTGCAGTGCCCAAAAACGAAGGATTGATTGCACCTTGCCGTGTGCTCCAATGGTGAATGAGTGATATAATAGGGGGTTACCTAAATTCATTATTAATCACTCAGTTGGAGCATTATCAGTAATGTCATGTCTCAGCGCCGAAGTAAAGGCGGAAATCGTTAAAGAACACCAGTTGGACTCTACGGACACAGGGTCACCGGAAGTTCAGGTCGCACTATTGTCCGCACGCATCACGCACTTAACCGACCATTTTAAATCTCATAAGCACGACCATCACTCGCGTCGTGGCCTTTTGCGTATGGTTAACCAACGCCGCAAGCTACTGGATTACTTGCATCGTAAAGATGCTAGCCGATATCAGAACCTGATCAAGCGACTCGGTCTGCGCCGTTAAGCGCCACCGCCGTTGCCCACGAACTCTTAAGGAAATCCAGTGACAGCTTATTCAAAAACATTTGATTACGGTGCTGACACCGTAACGCTTCAAACGGGCGAAATTGCCCGGCAAGCCACCGCATCTATCGTCGCCAGCATGGGGGATACCGTGGTTTTGGTTACCGTGGTGGGGCGAAAAGAAGCCAACCCGAGTCAGAGCTTTTTCCCGCTGACTATTAACTATCAAGAAAAAACCTACGCAGCAGGCAAAATTCCTGGCGGGTTTTTTAAGCGTGAAGGGCGACCTGCCGAGAGCGAAACGCTGATCTCACGTCTTATCGATCGACCGCTGCGTCCATTGTTTCCAAAAGGATTCATGAATGAGGTGCAGGTTATAGCGACGGTTATGTCACTGGATCCGCAAATCAGTGCCGATATTCCTGCCATGCTTGGTGCATCAGCTGCCTTAGCCTGTTCAGGTATTCCGTTTGCAGGCCCAATTGGCGCTGCACGCGTTGGTTATGTGGATGGCAACTATGTGCTTAATCCAACACTTGAGCAAATGGAAACCACCGATCTTGATTTGGTTGTAGCTGGTACTAACGATGCCGTGTTAATGGTTGAATCAGAAGCCAATATCCTGTCCGAGCAAGTGATGCTAGATGCTGTCATGTTTGGTCACGACGCCATGCAAACCGCCATCACCGCTATTGATCAATTGGCATCTGAAGTGGGCACGCCCGCATGGGACTGGTCGGCGCCGCCAACAGACGATGCGCTGGCTGCAAAAGTGGCTGAGGTCATTCAATCTGATATCACTGCCGCTTACTCCATTGCCGACAAAATGGATCGTCAGGATGCTGTAGGTGCTGCACGAGACAAAGCCGTTGAAAGCATAGTGGCAGCCGATGGCGAAGATGGCTGGTCAAAAGATGATGTTAAAAAAGCCTTCGGTTCTTTAGAGAAATCCACTGTGCGTGGTCGTGTTATTGCTGGTGAGCCTCGTATCGATGGGCGTGATAATGCAACTGTACGTGCAATTTCATCACACACTGGCGTACTACCAAGAACGCACGGCTCGGCTGTGTTCACGCGTGGCGAAACCCAGGCGATTGTCACAGCCACCTTAGGTACCACCCGTGATGCACAAATTATTGATGCTCTGTCTGGTGAAACGCGTATGGCGTTCATGCTGCACTACAACTTTCCTCCATACAGTGTTGGCGAAACCGGTTTTGTTGGTTCTCCCAAGCGTCGCGAAATAGGGCACGGCAAGTTAGCCAAGCGCGGTGTACAGGCAGTCATGCCTAACGATGAGGATTTCCCTTACACCATTCGTGTGGTGTCTGAAATAACTGAATCCAATGGCTCAAGCTCAATGGCTTCAGTCTGTGGCACCAGCCTTGCGCTCATGGATGCAGGTGTACCGCTAAAAGCGCCAGTTGCAGGTATTGCAATGGGACTTATCAAAGAAGACCATGGGCATGCCGTACTCAGTGACATTCTTGGTGACGAAGATCACCTCGGTGACATGGACTTTAAAGTGGCTGGTACATCAGAAGGCATCACAGCCCTGCAGATGGATATCAAAATCACGGGTATCACCAAAGAAATAATGGAAACGGCACTAGCGCAAGCGAAAGAAGGTCGTTTACACATTCTTGACGAGATGGCTAAAACATTGAGCGAAGCACGCAGTGACTTGTCACAACATGCGCCGCGTTTTATTACTGTAAAAATTGATCCTGAAAAGATAGCTGCTGTTATTGGTAAAGGTGGTGCTGTTATTCGAGCACTGACCGAAGAAACTGGCGCAACCATCGACATTGGTGATGATGGCTTAATCAAAATCGCTTCCAGTGACAGAACGGCCGGTGAAGAGGCACGTCGACGCATTGAATTGATCACAGCAGATGTTGAGGTTGGCACAATCTACGAAGGGCGTGTCCAGAAGATCATGGACTTTGGTGCATTCGTGAACATACTGCCGGGTAAAGATGGCCTTGTGCATATTTCCCAGATCTCTGAAGAGCGTGTGCAAAACGTTGCAGATGCGTTGTCAGAAGGGCAAATGGTCACCGTTAAGGTTTTGGAAGTCGACAAGCAAGGTCGAATTCGCCTTAGTATGAAAGCCGTTGAAGCTGGCGAAACGGCTACACCTGCTTAGTTTTACTTTGTTAATGCAAGCGGTGGCGCGCAATCGCGCGCTGCCCTTCATCAGTACCAGTTAATCCTGCAGTACTTTTTCGATTCCTTTTCCGTGTCCCTACAACTCAAAACCGACCTGGGCTTTATGTTGTCTGCGCTAGCGCTTGCGGATAAGGCTGCTGCCGCTGATGAAGTACCGGTTGGCGCTGTGGTGGTTGTGGATGATGCGATTGTAGGGTTAGGTTATAACCAGACTCGTACATTGTGTGATCCCACTGCGCATGCCGAAGTCATGGCTTTGCGAGATGCTGCAATGTCCTTAAACGACTACCGTCTGGTTGACGCCACTGTGTATGTAACCATAGAGCCATGTCTGATGTGTTGTGGTGCATTACAACATGCGCGAGTAAAGCGTTTGGTGTTTGGTGCAAGAGAACCTAAAACCGGTTCCGTTGTGAGTGTGTTCGATTCACTAATGGATGCGAGCGCACAACATCGAGTAGCGATTACAGAAGGTGTACTAGAAGATCAATGCAGATCAAGGATTCAGCAGTTTTTTGAAGCCAGGCGTTGAGTCTGAGGTGGCTAAATAAGTTAAGCGTTACTGTTTGAATCTGCTGATTGAAATCGCACTGTGCTGGCAGCAAACTACCTGCACAGTGTTTCGTAGCAATTGTGATAAGGCTTAAAGCTTATCGGGCAGAGAAAGCGTTGTTAATAACACGAACCACACCGTCAGTACCTTCAGCAGCGCGGATTGCGGCAGCCTGGTCACCAGAGTCGCTGTAATAACCGTTCAGTGTGACAACACCATTTTGCTCAGTAACAAAGATGTTTGAGTTCGAGCCAAGTGCTGCATTGATTTCCTGGTTGAGTTGACCTTTTGAGACCGCTGCAGATGCAGTGCCAACAAAAAGAGCCGAAAGAGCGATAACAGCAGCCGTTGTTTTGATAGTGGTTTTCATCAGTAATTCCTCAAGTTTAAGTTAGTTAGATCTGTTTCGAATCTGTTTTCAAAAACGCGTTATTGCGTCTGCATGTGAAACAGTATCGGGTATGAGGATGTCCAGTGAGTTGCGCAGAATTTACACTTTTGTAAAAAACGACCTAAATGGGGGTGTTACGCCGATTTTATTGAATGTACGGCACAGAAAGTGTGACAGAATTCCGTTTCTTTAAATTGAGTGCTTGGCGTCCGTACCTGCATTACCTTAGAGCCGCTGTTACCGCATTAGCCAAGCCAAGCAGTTTTGCATCTGCATGATCAGGCATCAAAATTTGTAAACCCGTTGGTAATCCATCCTGATGCATAGGTAACGATACACCGCATAGGTTGAGCAAATTTCCAGGCTGCGTGTTGCGAGAAGATAACAGGCCACGAGTATGTTGGGCCGGATCATCGAAAGAGGCCAGTGGCATAGGGACAAACGGACATGTTGGTGTTATCCAGCAGTCTACATCGCTAAATTGCGCTGCCGCTTTTGCCATTAAGTGCTTTCTGCGCGACTGAGCCGCAAGGTGGGTTGTAGCGCTGACGGTTAATCCATGAGCCGCTCTTTGTGCAGTAACGGTGTCAACATCAGCCTGGATTTGACGAAAAAACTCCTCTCCAAGCGAATGGATAATTTCTGGTCCAACAATGTTGGGAAATAAGTATTCGCGTTCAAGCACCTCAGGAAAGTCCACGTCGACTCTATGCGCTCCTGCGGCTTCAAGTGCTTTGCATGCTCGTTCAAAATCGTTAAGCACTGCCTCGTCAAGATCGTCTAAAAACAGTGTTGATGGTGTTGCGAATCGCAAGCCTGCAATGTGATCGCGGGCATGAACGGGTTCGCCTGTCATCAAAGTATGCAAGATGGCGGCATCAGATACCTGTCGGCACAATGGGCCGACCGAATCCAAAGTGGGTGAAAGCGGAAATATGCCACCTGTTGGCCATCGACCAACGGATGTTTTGTGGCCAACAATACCGGTAAAACAGGCTGGGATGCGTATTGAGCCCCCGGTATCTGTACCCAGTGCGAGACCGACAATGCCTGCGGCTACCGCTACTGCAGAGCCACTTGAAGATCCGCCGGGAATACGATGAACATCTAAATCGACAGGGTTCCACGGCGTGCCGCGAGATTCATTGACACCGGTTGCACCCAAAGCAAATTCAACCGTTCGTGTTTTGCCAAACACAATGCCCCCCGCAGCGCGTAAGGCATTGACCACAGCACCCTCGGTACCGCTGAGATGTGCGGTATCCGCATTGGATCCGTTCGTGGTTGGCAGGCCGTTGACACTGATGATGTCTTTAATGCCGATGGGTAAGCCCATTAACGGGCCGAAATCGGTGCCCGATTGTAATAGTTGATCGTAAGCCTTGGCGGTATCCAGCGCTTTGTCGGTATTAATACATTCAAATGCATTGAGTTTTTCTAAATCGCTTGCGCGGGATAGGCAGTTGCGCATGGTATCGGCAAAGCTTAGTTCGCCAGCACGGATGCGGCTGCCCCAGGCGATAATGCCATCACTGAAAAGATCGGTTGTATTGGTAAGAGATTTGATCATGAGAATGTTTATCGTTTAGCTTGCGCTTGCTGTGGTTTTTTCGCCTTCAGGTAAAGGGCTTTGTTGCACCGCGACAATGCTGCCAGGCCCAGCAATATAAACACTGTCCTGTTTCGAAGCATCAATTGTCTTGCCACCCGTGAATTCGCCAAATGAGGGTAACACACCCACTGATTGGGTAAACCAGAAAGCGGGTGCTCTAATCGTATCGGCATTTGTAGCACGTAGCCGGTAGGCTGGGTGCAGATGTCCACACAAAACGTATTCGCCCTGTTTTTTTTGTGCGGGCGGTTCGTGTTGCAGAGTAAACGGCGGAAGTCTTAATTTTCCCTGATGCCACTGTATTCTGTTATCCAGCATTTTTTGACCAGCAGTTCGATCATGATTACCTGCCACAACCGACACTTCCACTGTGCTGTGCAAATCAAGAAAGTCATTGAGTTGGTTTAGCCACGGTTCATTCGGTCGGGGTGTGGCGTGGATAAGATCGCCAAGCACCAGTAATCTTGATACATGACTTTGTGTTATCAGTGAGGACAGTCTATCGATATCCGCAGCGCTGGGGCCTGTGGGTATGGCCATGCCAGCGCGTTGGAACACATGTTCTTTTCCCAAGTGTATATCCGCCACCAATAGCGTGGATAACGCCGGCCAGTACACAACGCGCTCATGATGCATATACAGCGTCTCACCGCAGCATTGTACGGGTTGACACTTCTCGGTGAATTTTTTTTGAATCTTGCTTGGGCTCATTGATATTTAAAACGGCGATTCGTGTTCATATAGTAGCAGTGATGGGGTAGACGATTTTGCATCAGCGGCTTTGTATGCAGCAATTAAAACCGTTTTGAATGTAACAAATCAGTGCCTGCTCGGTATAACACTACAAGATGCAAGATAAACCCTCACACATTCGTGCTGCAGAACATAAGGTTGGTAACAGTAAATCCGCTTTTGAAGAACTGGTGCGGCATAACAACGCGCAGGTGTTCGGTTATCTTGGCCGCATGGGTTTCGATCAATCTGCCGCAGAAGACCTGGCCCAGGAGACGTTTCTGCGAGCCTGGCGTGCTCGCACAAAATACGATGCCAGCAAGGCAGGGTTTACTACCTGGGTGCTGGCGATTGCACGCAATCTTGCCATTAACGAATTTGAACGTCGGTCAAGACAAGCGGCAGTACCCACGGATCCTTCTGTGTTAACGACTACTATGGATGCAAGCACGGCGGTTCAAGGTATCAATGAGGTGGAAACCGTGTTGGCGATGAGACAGGCTTTATTAAGTCTTACCACACAAGAACGAGATGTGCTCGCTCTTGCTTATATTCAGGGTTTGAGTAGCGCTCAAGCGGCATCGCTTGCAGGCTGTAGCGAAGCTGCCTATCGAACTCGTGTTAGTCGTGCTAGAGCAGCGCTGGTGGCGCTGTTGGAGAATTAAGTGAAAAAAATAGAGGCAAAATCTGTGGATGCCTTGCTCGAAGAGGGTTTGGTAACGCCGCCCAATAATTTTGTAGAGCAACTGCAATCTCGCATACAAGATGAAGAGTTGTCGGGCCTGGCAACGTTTGAAAAGACTTTGCAGTCTGCCGACGCCACTACTCGCTTATCTATTTGGGATTCGATTGTGTCTACTGTGAGTCTTGGCTTACTGCAGGGTTTTCTCTTTTGGATGCGCTCGCTAATGTTGCTGCTGGCAGGGTTTGCAGGGTTTGTTCAAAGCTTGGCGTTTGCCTTTGGTTTTTGGTCAAGCACTGTTGCGGGTTAATATTTTTGGGAGCCGTTTATGGAAATTAATAAGACAACGAGCACAAGCCCGTCCGATGATTCGACAGACACTACAAGCGATGCAAAATCGAAAAGCAAACCTTGGCTACCCGCCATTATGTCACTTGTATTACCTGGCTTAGGTCAATTATATAACGGTGAGTCTAATCGGGCGATCTGGCTGTTTGTGTTGTTTGCATTGGTCAGTGTGCCGTTAATGGCGGTGGTTGCCCTATTAGTGCCGGTTAGATTCACTGTCTTCGCTTTGCTTTTCGCGAACGTGTTGGCTTTGTCAGTTTGGGGCTATGCCGTGGTAAACGCCTGGCGTAGCGCTGGGCAAATGCGCGAGAAACGCCCCTGGCAAATAAGCGGAACCTACCTGCTGGCGTTTATTGCCTGTGGCTTAATTACCTTGCCATTACTTATAGGGTACGTTAATAAAAATCTGGTTCGTTCGTTTAAGATTCCCAGCCGCAGCATGCAGCCAACATTGCAACAAGGGGATTATCTGTTTGCTGATATGCGTTACAACTGCCCGGGTTGTAAACATCATTTGCAGCGTGGCGATATTGCTATTTTTGTTTATCCCAATGTGCGCAATTATTATTATGTCAAAAGAGTTATCGGGCTACCAGGTGATGAAATTACCCTGTCTGAAAATAGGGTAATGGTCAATGGCCAGTTATTGGCAGAACCCAGTAGCAGTGGCGAGTATGCTGAGAAATTCGGTGATAGAACCTGGACAGTGCGTGGAAGTGTTGGCGGCTTGACGTCTGATACTACACAGCAGAGCTTTGTAGTAGAGCCGGGCCATGCTTTTGTTTTGGGCGACAACCGTGAGGCCTCTAGAGACTCGCGTGCATTTGGTTCAGTGCCGCTCAGTGACATTGTTGGCAAGGCTCGGCAGATCTTTTTTTCTAAAAACAAAGAAGGTTTTCATTGGGAGCGTTTCGGCCTGGACTTACGTATTCGCTAATGTTGCTGTGGCTTGCATGGCTAAGGCGCCGTTTTCGTGCCGAGCCCAAAGTAACACCGTGTTTGGCTCTGTTGCCGAGTGTGCACCACAAACCCAAAATGGTGCTGTATCGAACACAGGGCTAAGCGCCTTAAACTCAAAACGTGTAATAGCTGGGTAGTCCAGTTGGCGGTTCATGGCGTTCAGTAGCAGAGTGGCGATAAGAGGGCCGTGCACGACAAGCCCGGGGTAGCCTTCTTGTTCGGTTACATAGCGTCTGTCATAGTGAATTCGGTGAGCATTAAATGTGAGCGCAGAGTAACGGAACAACAAGATATCGTCTGCCAGTATTTTTTCTTCCCACTGTGCAGTGACTGCCGATGCTGATTTGTTGTTTGCCTGTAAAGATGAAGGCTCTGCAGTTCCTATTGAGGGTGGTTCTCTATAAACAATATCGTGGTAGTCGGTGATCATGGTTTTTTGATCTTGCAAGCGTTGAATTTGGTGTTTGACCTTTACGAACACAAGCTTGCCACTACGACCTGACTTTTCGCTGACAGATTCAATACTGGAGCGCCGCTGGAGTTGATCCCCGAGAGTGAGAAAGTGATGAAACTGCAGCTGGCTACCAGCCCACATACGTCTTGGTAAGCTGATCGGTGGCAGGAAGTCGCCACGTTTTGCATGACCGTCTTCGCCAAGATGTGATTGCTCGGTTGTGGGTAAAAAGTAAAGCCAGTGCCACAGCGGGGGCAACTCGGCTTGCAACTGGCTGGCTCTGTTTGCGATATTCAGCGTTGCTGCAAGTGCCTTTATCGGCATGGCTGTGACCGTATCTGTTGCATGCTGTGACCTACCAACCCATTGTTGAAAATCAGAATCAAGAGGCATTTTGTGTATCCTTTGGAGTATTGGGTGGTCGAGCGGCTTTACTGGCTTCGATCTCAAGCTGTTCAAGCATGCGCTCAACGCGTTCCTGAAACGACTCAGACGAAATTGATACCATTTGACTCTGTAGTGTTTCAGCCCACAAAGGGAATGCCAGTGGAGACAGGCGGTCTGTCTCTTTGATAATCCAGCGGCTATTAGACAGCGTTTCCATTGTGATCTGCAGACGTTTGAATTCCAATTGCGCCGACAGCACTTCTTGCTGAGCCTGGCTTAGTAGCATGTTATCAGCATCGTGTTTTTCAAGAACATCATAGATAAGACTACTACTCGCCTGGACTTGTCTGGCTGACTTACTGCGACCGGGGTAGCCTTCAAAAATTAATCCGGCAATTCTTGCAATATCACGAAACTGCCGCTTGGTGATTTCGCTGGCGTTAACCGCCGCCATGATGTTCTCCAGCAAATCATCTTTTCTAAAAGCGTTTCGCAGTACCTTCTCTGAAATTTCAATTTTTTCCGGGCTTTGCAGCTCAAAACCATAGTCGTTAGCCGAGATGAGAAAGCTTGCTTTCGTCTGCTCTGTGATACGCGAGGCCACCAACATGCCAAGGCCCTGATTAACCAGCCTTCCTGCAAATGGATAACAGAAGAGACTATGCCCTTCATCAGTTTCTGTTATTTCGATTAAAAAATCATTAGGTAGTGGTAGGTGCGACCAT
>CAYSZH010000125.1:0-13846 GCA_964435305.1 uncultured Granulosicoccaceae bacterium | reverse complement strand
ATCTCCCCATTTAGCGATTTGTGTTAATTTTATCAGATAGTTTTCACACACTCTCAGCACATAACGGAAGTTATATTTTATTGATGAGCGCCTGCTGTGTAGAACTACGTACCGCAATCCCACAAACTTATCTTGCGTACAACCCACCTTTTTTATTTCTCGATATCAAACACAATTACCACTATAGCGGAAAGAATATCAATATCAGAGGCACACTCACCACAGTGATAATAACTTCCAGCGGCAAACCCATACGCCAATAGTCAGTGAACTTATACCCACCTGGCCCCATCACTAAGGTATTACACTGATGCCCGATAGGTGTTAAAAACGCACAAGACGCACCCACAGCCACACTCATCAAAAACGGATCGGAATTAACATTAAGTGCGCTGGACATGGCAATACCCAATGGCGCCATGACAAGCGCGGTTGCAGCATTGTTGATGACATCTGATAACAACATAGTGACCACCAGCAGCAGCGTTAGTATCAGCGGTATGGGCATACCTTCTGTTACAGTGATGAGTGAATCAGCGACTAATTGCGTGGTCCCGGTTGTGGTCAGTGCATTGCCAACCGGGATCATGGCTGCAAGCAATACGATCACCGGCCAGCTAATATCGTCATAAAGCTGCCGAGGCGATAAAATGCCTGTGAGCACATACGCCATTATCGCCAAGATGAATGCCGTAGTTAGCGAGGTCACACCAATGATACCCAAGGCTATCGCAACAGCAAAAATAACCGCAGCCACCGTCACCCTGCGCGTGCGGTTCAGGTCTATTGGACGGCTTGCCAGTGGCCATAAGCCAAGCTTGCTAAATTGCTCATCAACCGTTTCAGAATCACCTTTGAGTAGCAGCACATCACCTGCGCGAAACTGCTGCTGTCGCAGCCGCTTGGTAACTGGGCGGCCATTTCGCGCCAAGCCCACCAACGCAACGGTTCGCCCAGTTTGTCGTCGAATAAATTCAACACCCTGCCCCACCAACTCCGATTCATTATTTACAACCCCTTCAACCATGACCTCGTTTTGCGGGTCCGGTTGTACAAATGCGGGTGTAGCAGAACTCAATAACTCTATTTTATGCGTGTCCAGAAAACCTTTAAGTTCAGCTGGGTCGGCGCGTAAAATCAATATATCTTCTTCGGCAATTTCATAACTTGCTCTTACCGCTCTTGCAAATTTACGCTTACCCGCAACACCAATAATTTCCACACTGCCCTCATCCAGGCCATCCGTTTCACCGAGCGTTTTTCCAACCAACGGTGAATCAGCCGGCACGCGTGCTTCCGTTAGGTACTGGCCCACTTCGAACAGTTTGCTCGGCATATTGCTTTGTAAGCGCTCTTTGGGTATCAGGCGCCAACCTAAAAACGTAATAAATAATCCACCGATCAAGGCTATTGGCAAACCTACCGGTGTAAAAGAAAACATCCCGAAAGCTTCACCCGTGTGCTCGGCACGAATACTGGCAATGATGATGTTCGGTGGGGTACCAATCATTGTCATCATGCCACCGAGTAAACTGCCAAAGGCCAGAGGCATCAGGATTAATGCAGGAGAGCGATTGCGTTCCGTGCAGGTAGACAACGCTATCGGTAAAAGCAAAGCCAGTGCGCCGACGTTATTCATAAAGGCTGAGGCGACGGTAATCACCGCTGTGAGTGCGGCGATATGCATAATAGGAGTTTCGGTCAGGTGGCTTATACGGCTGGCAACTTCATCCACCACACCGGCATTTTTTAAGGCGCTGCTGATGATCAGCACGGCTGCCACGGTAATGACGGCTGGATGACCAAACCCTAAAAATGCTGCTTCAGGCTCTACCAGACGCATTAATACACAGGCTACCAATGCCGCCATTGCCACAAGATCGTATCGCCAACGACCCCAGGCAAACATCACCATCGCAATACATAAAATGACACTAATTGTTATTTGCTCAGGGCTCATGGTTCCTGGAGATTATCGACTCAATCGCGTTGCACAGCTTTTGCATTCTACTGATGTATCCGAATAGGTCTAAGAAAAAGCCTGGTACTGGCATTATATTGCATGAAAGCTAAACATACGCCAACTCATAGATCATTGCTGTCCACCTTCGATCTGGCAATCGATGGCAAGCAGCACGGTTTCTTAAATTTGCCGATCGCCGCTAACCTGGGTTGTGTGCAAATACCCCTGTGCGTTATCAAGCACGGTGAGGGCCCAACGGTCACGCTAATTTCCGGCGTACATGGTGACGAATTCGATGGTCAGATTGCCTTACAACAACTAGCAATGGAAATCGATGTCAGCAGCATCAACGGCACCTTGATTATTGTGCCGGCAGCGAACCCGCCGGCAGTTGCGCAAGGCACACAATGCTCGCCAATAGATCAACTGGATTTGGATTGGTGTTTCCCGGGCAACAGCACAGGCTTTTTAAGTGAACAAATAGCCGCCGCCCTTAGCGAACATGTTTTAAACCCGGCAGAACTTGTAATCGATTTGCGCTCAGGCGGTATGGACAATATGTACGCGCCCCTGGCGGCGGTGCATTTCAATGCTGACAACCCAGATCAACAAGCGTTATCAGAGCAGCATATGATTGCATTTGGAGCACCCTTTAGTGCTCGCTTGTTACCCACAGCCGGTATGAACAGTAGCGTTGCCGCTCAAAACAAACGCTATATCAGCGCATACCTTGGCGGTGCGGGTTCCTGCTCTGAAACTAACATTCACATTGCCAAAATAGGTTGCCTAAACGTTCTGGCCACAATGGGTTTGTTGAATCAGGAATTGATTCTACGATCAACGCGTATGTTGGAAACCAGAACAGACGCCAACTATGTCTTGTCCCCAACCTCAGGGCAACTGGAAGTGTGCCGTGAACTAGGTGACGATGTGTACCGTGGCAACCCCATTGCAAAAATCTATAATGCCGGGCGTACCGGTGAACCACCGATGGTGATTGCGGCCGATCGCAACGGCATTCTCATGGCAAAACACAGTAATGGACGCATAAGCCAAGGCGAATGCATTGCGATAGTCGCTGACGAGGTTCCTCAATAAACTTATACTGGCTGCCAACATGAGCAGCAACGTATCAAAAGAACACAGTACCTCGGTTGTTATTCCAACATTTAATCGGGCAGCGTCTCTCGTTGAAGCGATACGTTCGGTAGAAGCCCAAACACACACGCCTTTAGAAATCATTGTTGTCGATGACGGCTCTACCGACAACAGCAGCCACATCATTAAAGAACAGTTCCCTCAGGTACAGCTGATAGTTCAGCAGAATCACGGTGTATCACATGCACGTAATCGGGCTATTGAAAAAGCACGCGGTGAATGGATTGCTTTTCTGGATTCGGATGATCACTGGTATAACACCAAACTTGAAGAACAATTTGCTGCAATAAAAGCTGCACCTGATCACTTGCTATGCCATTGCGACGAACATTGGATAAGAAACGGTAAACGCGTTAATCCGATGAAAAAACACCGTAAACAAGGTGGCTGGATATTTGATCAATGCTTGCCCCTGTGTGCAATCTCCCCATCCGCCAGTCTGCTGCACCACAGCCTATTCGAGCTGGTTGGAAGTTTTGATGAAGACCTGCCAGCGTGCGAAGATTATGATTTGTGGCTGCGTATTTGTGCAAAATATCCAGTGCTCTATGTCGACAAGGCCTTGCTGGCAAAAACCGGTGGCCATGAGGATCAACTCTCAAAAAAACATTGGGGTATGGATCGATTTCGATTGCAGGCACTGGCAAAACTGTTGCGTAGCGACACCTTAAACCCAGATCAAAGGATAAAAACCTTAAAGACCTTTAACAGCAAACTGGATATCATGTGCAACGGCGCTATCAAACGAGGCAAGCACAGCGAAGCTGAGCAATTACGATCTCTTTACGACGATCTTAGCGACAATAACAACAACGATTTCCGTTAAGCTTATCAACGCTCTCAAACACGATAGCCCGCACCCAACACCACCATAAGGCGACCGCCATGTCAGCACTGCTATTTCGTTTACGCAACGTTCCAGACGATGAAGCTGAAGACGTACGCGAACTACTCAATCAGCACAACATTGAGCACTACGAGACCAGTGCAGGCAATTGGGGTATCTCCATGCCCGCTATTTGGGTGCAACATAATGATGATTTGAGTAGAGCAAAATCACTGTTAAAACAGTATCAGGCTGAGCGATCACAACAACAGCGACAGGCATACGAAGAGCGCGTGGCAGCAGGCGAAGCGCCCAGCTTTTTTGACAACGTAAAAAAACGCCCCTTGATCACGCTGCTGATTTTTGCCTTTTGCCTGTTAATTCTCTACGTGATGATCAGCCCCGTCGTTCGCATGGTTCAATTCAGTGCCTAGCGCTTTAAAGCGCGTAATTAAAGTGCGACATCGACTAGAGTTGTCTCCATTAGATCTGTTAGCATCGCTGCAATAACGAGGAATCAGCACATGAACCAAGCTATTCAGATAGACAAAGATGCCGATGGCAAAGTCACGGCTGCACTAATAGACCTTGACCCGAGTACTCTGCCAGAGGGTGATGTGTTAGTCAGTGTTGAGTATTCAACATTGAACTACAAAGACGGGCTGGTACTCAATGGCCTGGGTGGACTGGTGAGAAACTACCCGCATATACCCGGAGTTGATTTTGCGGGAACCGTGCTCGAGAGCACTTCCGACAAATACAAAGCAGGCGATGCTGTTGTATTGACCGGATGGCGTGTAGGTGAAACGCATTGGGGAGGCTATGCATCACAGGCAAGAGTGAATAGCGACTGGCTGGTGCACCTGCCAGACGGGCTCAATGCTAGACATGCGATGGCAATTGGCACCGCTGGTATGGCCGCAATGCTCGGTGTGTTGGCGCTGGAAGATGCAGGCATCACTCCATCTGATGGTCCAGTTCTTGTGACAGGTGCTGCTGGCGGTGTGGGCTCAATCGCCTGTGCTCTACTTTCGGCCGCCGGTTTTGAGGTGGATGCCGTCACCGGCAGAGAATCGGCTGCGGAGCATTTACGCTCGCTTGGTGCCTCCACCATTGTTCCAAGAGCCGACGTTGAGACTCACAATGGCAAGCCACTCAACAAAGAGCGCTGGGCCGGCTGTATCGATTCGGTGGGCGGCGGTATGTTGGCCAATATCCTGACGCAGATCCGCTATGGCGGTGCTGTGGCCGCCATTGGTCTTGCCGGTGGCGCTCAGCTCGATACCACGGTCATTCCATTCCTGCTCCGCGGTGTTAATTTGCTCGGCATCGATTCGGTTATGTGCCCTTACGAGAAACGCAGCGCCGCTTGGAAACGTTTGCAAACCGATATTCCCTCAGAAATACTCGAGCAGATGATCAATGAAGTGTCTCTGAAAGAGGTGTTGACGCTTGGCTCTCAAATTCTCAGTGGGGATGTTCAAGGCCGAACGGTAGTTACGCTTGCAAGTTAATGCAAAGGTCGAATATCAGAACGTTCGACCATCGCTGATCCATTTTTAAAAACCTTAAACAACGTTCCTGTTTAAAAATTTGTCTGCGTGTTTTTTGGACGAATTTACTGATTTTTTAAGGTTCAATTCAGCTTAGCCGGATATTGTTTCCAACCAGCAATGTTGCTGCATTGCTGCACCTAAGAAGGACCTTTGTTCGAAACTGCAAGTTGTCTGTTTCCGGGTCAATTAATACCGCTAGTTCTAATTTACCGAGACCAGACATGCGCAAGATCGTGCTCGCACTGCTCCTTATTGCTTCAACCGCCACCTTTACTCACGCAGATAGTCAAAGACCTTCGTCAGTTGGCGGGCTTATCGTTGAGGCCATTGGCAGTGATGCGATTCGCATCGAATGGGATGAGCCCTGGGACGATGAAGGTGTGAAAGGCTACAACATTTACCGCAATGGTCAGTACTACCTGACCGTATACGACACGCAATACACTGACAATGCCGTTTCTCCCGGAAGCCGTTACAGCTACAGTATTGTCGCGTTCGATTACGCTAAAAATTTCTCGAAAAAACGCGTAGAACTCTCTGCCACAACAGACAACACTAAAGCAAGGTCAGCAGACCGATCCAGCGACAGTGACAGACCAGGTACTCCGGGCTCCCTTTCGGCTGATATTGAAAGCAGCAGTACTGCCAGAATCCATTGGCAAGCCTCAACTGGGAATATTCGCGGGTATAACGTTTATCGCGATGGTAAGTACCTTGTTTCAGTCAAACAAACCGAATTCCGTGACTCCTCACTTAACTGGGGGCAGGACTACAGCTACGCAATTGTCGCCTACGACTACAACAAACAATTTTCCAAGAAAACAAACTCTTTGCTTGTCAATACGTCAGATGATGATTCCCATGATGACAACAACAAGAACGACGACGATGATCGATCCGAAAGTGCCAATGACAACCGCGAGAGCGAACCAAGCCAGCCGTCCGGGCTTTATGCTGAAATAAAAAACAGCAACGAGGCGACTATTCGCTGGCAGGATTCCACAGGTGATATAAGAGGCTACAACGTCTATCGTGATGGCAACTATGTGGCCACGGTTCGCGATAACCGCTACAACGACCCAGGTTTACGCTGGGATCGCGACTATCAATACTATGTAATCGCTTATAGCAACAGCAAGGCGTTCTCAGAGAAGTCGAAAGTACTCACCGTCAATACAGCTGATGATGATGAGCGTAGCGCAAGTGAAGATTCGGATATCGTGTACAACGATGGTCAGGGCAATAACGATGTACGAGACGGTTACGCACCCAGTGGATACAATCTGGTTTTTAATGATGAATTCCAAACCCGCGGTATTGACTCATCCAAGTGGAATACCACTTACCGATGGGGCTCTTATATCATCATTAATGGTGAGAAGCAGTTTTATGTCGATGTCATCAACCAGCCAGACTTTGGGCATTCCCCTTTTGAATTTGACGGCGAATATCTTACGATTAATGCCGTACCGACACCTGACTATCTTCGCTCTAGTGCTAACTGGCAAAAATACATGTCAGGTGCACTGACAACCTATGAAAAATTTAAGATGCGCTACGGCTATGTTGAAATGAGAGCAAGCATGCCGAAAGGGCGAGGCCTGTGGTCAGCGTTTTGGTTATTGCATCAAAAAGATGATCAACGCCGTCCTGAAATTGATGTCATGGAGTTTCTTGGCCATAGGCCAGATCGAATTTATAACACTTATCATTATTATAAAGATGGCAACCTCAATTCCACGCCTTCTTTCGAAGTTCGAGAAGACAATTTTTCAGACGATATGCACACATTTGGCATGGAATGGGAGCCGGGCAAAATCACCTGGTCAGTGGATGGTGAAGAACGCAATTCGTTTGAAAGTGGCAATGTATCCTGGGAAGACATGTACTTGTTAGTGAACCTGGCCGTTGGCGGCTGGTGGCCGGGTGATCCGGATGAAAACACACGATTTCCAGCGCAATATAAAATAGATTATATTCGCGCATACCAGAAAGATTGACCCGGTTCTACGCACTGGTTCAAAGAAGCATCAAACAACAGCCGGCTCACAAGGCCGTGTTTTAAGAGGCTTCTGCAGCCATTTTTGTGCGTAAGGCCCGTCACGCAAATGTGAAGCTAGGTAGACTGATTTCAAGCTCAAAGGCAAATCAGCAATCCCGATGCCCCACAATAATAAAAACAGCTATGGACAGCGCTCTAAACGAATTGCAGCCATAAAATGTGTCGCTTACGGGTTTCTGATAGTCAGCCTGCACGGTTGCCAAAGCGCGCGTATTCAAAGCCCAGCTGTTGAAGAGGTAAACAACTTCGCAAGCCCCTCAGTTCAAACAACACCGCAAAATGTCATAGCGGTATCGAGCGCGCTGAACGGGCCCTGGAAAGAACGCATCTACCCGTTGTTTGAACAAGCCAGACGCCTGGTGGAACAAGAAACGGATACCGATTTATCTGCCATACAACTTAATATCGCAGCCGATCAACAAATCTCTAACGAAGTGAGCTTCGAAACCAACCGACTGGTACAGAGCCAGTTTGATAACCCTGCATTTGCGAATCATTTTTTGAATTCTGTGATGGCAGGCCAGGCTGGTACTTACGCTGCCTTGTATGCGACAAGACGATCTGAAGTCATGATCAGCCAACCCTTATTGAGCAGCTACGAAAAATCACTCCCTAAGGATCAAGGAGTGCGTGATGCGGCCTTACTGGCTTTACTGATTCACGAATTTGTTCATGCTGCTGATGACCAGCGATACAATATTCATGAAAGCAGAAAATTAAACTTTAGAGCATCATTTGCTCAGTCAGCTGCGTTTGAAGGTCATGCTCAGCATGTCACAAGAAAAATCTGTGCGCTCAATAGCTGTTTACGCGGGCTTGAAGCACTTGATCATTTCATGTTTGGACCTAACAATCCACCTAATAAACTGACACAAACAGTTCAGGCAATCAGCCGAAATGTGCTCGAGTATTCTTATGTAGAAGGAGAGCGTTTCGTTAGTAAAATTGCCAGCCGCCCTAATGGTGATCAGCTGATTGCACAGCTGCTATCATCACCACCGGAAGATCCAATCCAAATTCTTGACCCTGATAGTTTTCCTAACAACAACAGAGAATTGCAGAACCAACAGTTGATTAGCGCCAGTCGCTCGTTTAAGCATCCTTGGCTGCAAAAACCATGGACGCAAGTGCAAACCTCTCCTCTTAAAGGTGTGAACTTACGTGCGGACCCAGTGCGCCGCAGTGCAGCGGTGGATGGTTTCACCCGGTTAATTACCGCAATGGTTGCGCTGCAATTGTATGATCAGTCGGTGCCTGGAAAATCACCTATTGAATTAACACTGATGCGAGCAGAATCGGCTGACACAGCTGATCTTTTTGCACAGTCACTGCATGAGAACACCAAAGTGCCAGAGGCCAGGGCTTTTCGCGACCGCGTTCAAGTTAAAGTTAAAAATACCAATCAGGCAATTCCGATTCAGCATTTCATCACGGTAGAAGGCGGAGATAACAATACCTTTGTGACCTTCGTTGCCCGAAGTGGCAATCATGTTGTGCAATTGGCGGGGCTGACTAACTCAACCGATCTGTACTCAGATTACGCAAATAAACTGCTCGCCCTACTAACCCTGCAACAAGGCAAAAGGCTGGCGCGGGTATCCGGCATTAGGTGAACGGTGAGTCAGAGTTGTCGCCAGCCAAAGCGCAATGTCTACGACTTACGACCAGCTGACGTGCTTTGAGAATCGTGCCTTTAAAAACGTCATTTGATCGGCCAGCACATCACGGTTTGACAAGTAGAAAAACTCATAGCGATTAGGCGCAAACGGAATGGCCAGTAATTGCATGCGGGCTTCTTCAGGGGTTTTATCCCCCTTGCGGTTATTGCACCTCCGGCAGGCGGTAACGCAATTTGTCCACTTGTCGCGACCGCCTCGGCTGGTCGGTATAACATGGTCACGGGAAAGTTCTTTTATCGGGAATTGATCACCGCAGTACATACACACCTGCTGATCGCGAGCAAACAGTAAGGAATTGCTCAACGAAGGTGTGAAGACATCGTTTGCGACACGCCCATTACACGCCACTATGCTTGGCAAATCCAGAACAGAGCGCTCACCACGCTTATTGTAGCCGCCGTGAATGGTCCGGATGGTCTCGCCAAAACTCCATATAACCTGATCTTTGACCAGTAATGTGGCTGTCTCTTGCCAGCTCAACCAGGCCACTGGAGTACCAGCTTTATTGAGCCGTAATACTTTCGCGTTCATGACAGGGTTTTTGTGTTGTTCTGTCCTCAACCACCTGTATAACACAAGTGCACGCGATTTCGCCAGCCCTGTGAGAGCAGCTATTTAATATGATTAAACGACTTTTCGGCTGATTAAAACGTTGAACTTGCGTCGAGGCAGACCCGCTAGATAGTTGCGTGACTGAGATAGTATGGCCACCAAGCGCGATTCAGTGGCGCTGATAGACCCGCAATGTTAGAAAAGTGCCTGTTCCCATTGCCGGCGAACGGCCTTTAAAGCGCCAGACACCATCGAATCCATACCCACGGCTATTTTTCTCATTGCCACCGCAGGATCGCCATCTCGATTGTAACTGCGCTCCTCTAACAACCATCCTACAGATTCCGCCAGGGTATCAAACAAGGTATCGGGAGCATAGGCCGCCTCCCAGGCAGCACGCGCAGCTTGGCCACGTTCAACCGATTCATCCTCTATCGAACGTAAGAGATTAGGAATCGTTTTTATATCGCGTTCGTTCACACGCACTGCAAAAGACCAGTCAATATGCGGAGTGGGCACCCATTGATTCGAAATAATGACCGGCGCAACACCTGCCTCCAACGATTCGAACAAACGAAAAGACGAGGTCCCTATACCACGTGGACACAACATGAATCGACTTTCCGCCATGGTATTGGCAAAGACAGTTCCTTGCGCCGCTTTTACATCAGCCGTGCAATCCCATACGTTGAAGTCAGATGTATCGTGTACACCATAATGTTCGTCACTAAGTTTGATAACTTCCTTGCGACAACGATGACTGGCAGAACCCACGAACGAAAACAGCCAGCGCTTCTCTACGGGGTTGGCGTAAACGTCTTTTATAAATTCGTTTGGCGTAATCAGATACGGAACCGGAACCTGCTTACCTGGTTGAAAGAAACGTAACGGCATACTGCAGTACAAGCCAGGTAATACTGCCCAAGGCTTATCCGCCTCGTTATACATAAAAACCTTTTCACCATAGTTGAGCACATAGGGATGTTGGCGTAACTGGGAAAAAAGATAATCATCAAAGTGCACATCTTCGACGAAAAGAATGACATCAGCATCATCAGGGGACTCGCACAAGGTATGTCGAGCTATGCTGTCACGGCCAGCCATTTCAACAAATGCATCAAGCATATTGTGCTTATCGTAGGCCGAAGTAAGCAGGAGTTTCATCAGGTTTGAGCTCGAGTAGTAACCGTAATCACCTATATCGTCCATAGACGGATGAAAAGCAGGACAAAGCCCCAGTGCGGTATTGAAACCTCCCTATAATGTATAGACCATCACAATAATTACGTGAAATAACATCTAGATACCGAGAAAGCCACCCGATTGACGCTCCCACAGTTGTGCGTACAAGCCGCCTGTTTTGAGTAATTCATCATGCGATCCGGTTTCGATGATTTTTCCATCATCAAGCACAACAAGCCTGTCCAATGCTGCAATAGTCGAAAGCCTATGCGCCACAGCCAGTACCGTTTTGCCATGCATCAATGTATTAAGCTGTTGTTGTATTGCCGCTTCGACTTCGGAATCTAATGCGGATGTCGCCTCATCCAGGATTAATATGGGCGCATCCTTAAGGATCACTCGGGCAATGGCGATTCTTTGACGCTGACCACCAGAGAGCTTTACACCGCGTTCACCAACAGTGGCATCCAATCCATTCCGGCCCTGTGCATCTTGCAAATCCGGTATAAACATCATGGCTTCCGCTTGTGTTGCAGCAGAGACAATTTGTTCGTCGCTAGCAGTCTCATTGCCATATCGAATGTTATCGCGAACCGACCTGTGTAAAAGTGACGTGTCCTGGGTTACCACTGCAATTTTAGATCGAAGGCTACGTTGAGTAACCTGGCTGATATCCTGACCATCAATACTAATACGCCCCTCTTGCACATCATGAAAGCGCATTAGTAAATTGATAAGCGTTGACTTGCCGGCACCCGAACGCCCAACTAAACCCACTTTTTCGCCAGCTTTAATAGTTAAAGAACATCCATCAATTAGAGGAAGAACACTCATGTGTTTTTCCGATGATATCGGCTCTGTTGTATTGACATTGGTTTGATCGTAATAAAAAGACACCTTATCGAATCGCAGTTCTCCTTTATCCACTACCAATTCCGGTGCATTTTTTTGATCAATTATTTGTGTGGCTTGAGAGATAGTCTCTATACCGTTTTCGATCATGCCAAAATTTTCAAATAAGGAGGTAATGGTTCTTAAAATCCAACCCGACATTTGATTCAAACGAATGACAAGTCCATTCGCGATTGCAATTTCACCCACGCTCACCGAAGCGTTCATCCAGAGCCAGATCGATAAACTTGCCATCAATAACAACAAAAAAGTATTCAACACGGTCAGCACAACAGTCAGGTTCAAGACCGCGCGCATTAGCACCTGAAATGCACGCACGTGGCGTGACATGGCTGTTGCAGCAAACTGCTCTTCTAAACGATGATGTGCGAATAGCTTTACTGATTGAATATTCGTATAGCTATCAACTACACGGCCTGTTACCCCCGATGTTGCCTCAGACAATGATGCTGATTTATGTCTCACTGGTGGAACTAAAAACACCACCACAGCCAGGTACCCCACTGTCCAAAGAATAATTGGCAACATCAATACAGAATCGATTTGCAAAAGCAAAGCCGATATACCCACCAAATAAATCAGTAACAACCAGACACCATCAATCACATTGATCACGATCTCGCGCAAGGCATGTCCGGTCTGCATCACTTTTTGTGAGATTCTGCCGGCAAAATCATTTTGAAAAAATGTCATGCTCTGACGCAGAACATAGCGATGGTTCATCCAGCGAGTAGAATTGACAAGCCCTGGCGAGATAGCCAGATTGATCAGACAACGCGATGCAATGAGTGTGAGCGGTCGAATCAGGCACCCAACCACAAACATCACGGCCAATGAGCGCGCGTGAGTTGCAAAAAAATCGCCACGCGAGGTGTTACTCATCCAATCCACGAGATAGCCCAGATAGGCGTACAAATACAGCTCACAGGCGGCAGACACCCCGGCAAGTAACAGGGTCAGAGACAGCACACCCTTCACTGGCGCAATGTAGTGCCAGATAAATTTTGCGGTATTAGTGGGCGGCCGAGTGGCCCTTCTATTGGGCAATGGATCGATCAAGCGTTCAAATAGTGCATACACACGCGTGCCCTCGAAATTGGGATCGTCGTCCATGGTAACCAAGCGCAGGCGTTCGTGAACGACTGCACATAGCTTGTGAAATTGACTCAAAAATATTTGTTATTTGAGCCTATCTAATATATCCTTAGCGCCATTAATTGTGACCTGTCAGCACTAATAACATGGACAAATACACAGAAATGCTGGTTTTTTCGAAAGCCGCAGACATGGGCAGCTTTTCCGCTGCCGCCCGAGAACTGGACTTAACCCCATCCGCGGTCAGTAAGCTGATAACCCGACTTGAGGACCGATTGGGTGCAAGGCTGTTTCAGCGCACCACGCGTAAGCTGAGCCTCACAGCAGAAGGGCATGCTTTTCAGGATCGCTGTGGTGCGATTCTGCAAGAAATCCAGCAAGCTGAAGATGCTGTTATGGCCTTGCACGATCGTGTCACGGGCACGCTGCGTATTACAACTATCTCGGCATTTGCACGCATTCAGATGATCAAGCTCATGCCTGAATTTATGGCAGCCTACCCTGAATTAAGAGTGGAGTTGGAGCTAAGTGAACGCGAGGTCGATTTGGTCGGTGAAGGTGTGGACGTCGCCCTGGTACTCAGTGACGGTTTAACAGATGAGTCACTGGTTGCTCGTCGTTTGGCGGTTAACAAGAGAGTCATTTGCGCATCCCCTGAATACCTTGCAAAGCACGGTACACCTAGAACACCTGAAGATTTAATGCAACACAATTGCCTCACGCACTCTTCCATTCAGCACTTCAATGATTGGGAATTTCAAACAAGTGACGGCATACGCGCCCAGCGGGTTAAAGGTAATTTTCATACCAACAGTGCATCTGCATTGCATGAAGCTGTAAAGGCCGGCATCGATATTTCAC
>CAYSZH010000124.1:0-13908 GCA_964435305.1 uncultured Granulosicoccaceae bacterium | reverse complement strand
TCTCCGCAAACACTGCAAAGGCGAGGGGCAAATGGGTGGGTAGAAAAGTAACTAACATGATGTCCAACCCCACTCAACTGGAGCAGTTTTAAATGCATTTGTCCGTTGTGGCCGTGCCATGGGGCCGTGTTAGAAGAAAGCGTATCTTCTAGCTCGTGATCGCTTGCATGGCTTCAAGGAAATCGGCGACCTCAGCCTCGCTATTGTAATGACACATAGAAACGCGCACACAGCTATCAAGCTCAAGTGGCGTGAGTATATTGCTTGAGTAATGATCCGCTTTACGTAAATGTGTACGGATGCCTCGCTGATTAAGTTGCGTTACTACATCCACCGATGCAAGGCCATTGACTGTTAACGAAACGAGACCTTCCCGCGCGGGGTTATCAACGCCACCAATTATCTTGACAGATTCCATTGAAGCCAAGCCTGGCAAGTTGCCCACGCCATTAATCATGGCATCAGTTAGTGCTTTTTCTTGTGCATGGATTGCTTTTCCTGCAGCGAGAAATTGTGAACGCCGGTCGGTAGAGTCGCTAAGCTGCGCACCGAGCCATTCCATGTAGTTCACCACATCAGAAAGAGTCGCATAAGCACCGGTATCTCGCGTCCCCATTTCCCAATTATCTTCAGGGCCATCATTTAATGTATTGTGAGGCAGTTTTGTGAGCCTATCAGAGATCCAGGCTATGCCGTATCCGTGCCGTGAGAACATTTTATAAGGGGATATCACATAACCGTCGATGTCGTAATCAGTGAGATCAATTTGGCCATGAGCGGCATGTTGTATACCGTCAACAATAATATAACAATCTGGAGACACCTTTCGAATTTCGCGTGCAACAGCTGTTAGGTCAACACCCATGCCACTCACAGGTGAGGTATGAATGATGGTAGCCACGCGCGTGTTGGCTGTGACTTTCGCGGCATAGGCGGAAGCCTCGATGGTACCTGTCGCATCATCATGCTCAACCAAAACATGTTCTTGACCGGCAATTTTGGCCCATCGATGGCAGGCGCTACGGGTTGCGGGGTGCTCTAATGTTGATCCTAAAACCTTGCCTTCACCAGTACCAAGGCAGGCGTTCATAATAAGACGAAATAATAACTCAGTGCCGCTTTCGCCCATAAAAAACTGACCACCGGATGCGTTCATGAATGAGCGCATATCACTTTTTGCCTGGTCAATAACCCGCACAAGCTCGTGACTGCCAGGGTTGTCACGGCCCTGGTTGTCAGGGATTTCGGCAAATTGCCTAGAGGTGTCAGCGACCGATTTCAATGTCAGCGCGCCACCGGCGTTTTCAAAGAAAATACGTTTACCTTGAACCGGACATTGATCTATCTGCGCGAAGCGATCTCGAATTTGTGACAGCAGCTCAGGCGTAATTTGCGACATGCAGTTTTTCCGGGAGAATCAAGTGTTTTAAGCAACCACCAAGTATACACCGAGTTGTCGTATCGTCTCATGTGCTAGCGTTGGCAGCGTTGGCAGCGTTCGCAATATATTTCAAAGCATCCTATAGGGAACTTTTGGATCGATAAAGAGTCACGAGAAAAGAGTCGCATTCCTGCAACGGTCATAAGATCTGAGCGTGCGAACAGTAAAAAAATGTTCAAACCACGAAAATGAGGAGATAGTTTGATGAGTAACATGAAAACCAGCCGCAAGGTAGTGGCTCTTGGCGCTGCCGCTGTTGGCGTTGTGCTAACAGGCTTTGCGCTAAGCACAGGCGTTTTCGCACAAGACAGCGAAATGACGTTCTTTATCACCAGTGAAGGTCCCGGTAACGGTGGTGACCTTGGAGGGCTTGAAGGTGCCGATGCTCACTGCTCGTCTCTTGCAGCAGCTGCGGGTTCGGAGTTGACTAACTGGAAGGCCTACTTAAGTGTCAATGCGATGATCGATCGATCTGGTGATTCGCCCAAGGTGATATCAGGGGTCAATGCGCGCGATCGTATTGGTACGGGACCCTGGAACAATGCCAAAGGTGTGCTGATTGCGAACGATCTTGATGGACTGCACTCTGCGGCTAATGCGATTAACAAGGCAACCGGATTGGATCAAAACGGCAATACGGTCAATGCCCGTGGTGATAGACCTAACAAACACGATATCCTCACCGGGTCTACCCCACAAGGTGAGTATTCAACTGCGGGTGGCGATACCACGTGCGCTGGTTGGACAAGCAGCGGTGATGGTTCTGCAATTGTCGGTCATCATGACCGTGTGGGCCTGAGCAAAGATCGCCATATGATTTCATGGAATTCGGCGCATGGTTCGGCAGGATGTAGTGCTGAGGCGTTTCCAAGAACGGGCGGTGCTGGCCTGTTCTACTGCTTTCACGCTGGTAACTAAACGCTTTCCTGCCGCCAATAGCTGCCACCACTTTGCGGCTTGTTGGTAAGGCGTACAAATGATGTCAGTTTTTACACATCATGGAGTAGAAAACAAAACCCTGTATTGATTTATTTCAATGCAGGGTTTTTTTATTTGGATGTTCTTTTCTGATTGGTTTGTTATGATTCGTTTTGATAAGTTTCAGTGTTGCCACTTACCTTTATCAAAGCTCTTTTCCTGCACGGTACTCACCCCACTTCAAGCGAGCAGTTGCACCAAGTTGAGTGATTGGTGCAGGCGGCAGTTTTGAGGGTGAGGCGTCGGCGAGTTGATCTTCAAGTAATGCACTGTGTTGCTTGCTTGCAAGCTCTGCGATAAGTTTGCCCGAGATAGTACCCTTGGCGGTACCAAGCCCGTTTTGGCAGCATGCTGCAAATAAATTATTGTCCAGTTCTCCGAACACAGATGCACCGTTGCGGCTTAAGCACAAACGCCCGCCCCATCGGTAGCTCATTTCAACGTTCCTAAGCATTGGGAATCGGTGTTTGAACGATTTGTCGTGGTCTTTGCCGATCTTTTGCAGGCGTTTGTCGCTAACGTTCAATGATGGGTCATAAGTTGCGCGATTACGGATGATAATCCGATCCCCACCGGTGCCGGAGATTCGTCTAACTGTGGTACCTAGCGGGTCTGCTGGAGTGAGCGCCCAGATGCGCTGCCCACCAAGTCGTTTTACTTCATCTGTACTCAAAGGTCGGGTCATTGATCCGTAGGTAAACACATGCAAAAGATGCTGTTGGAAGAAACCAAAACTCTCCAGGTGTCCGTTCACTGTCAAAATGGCATTGGCTGCACTCACTGACCCCTGAGGTGTAATCGCTTCCCAGTCCGTACCTTGTTTATTTAGTGAGATTACCGGTGAGGATTCGTAAATTTGAACGCGATTGGATTCCAACCCATTTGCGATATTTCGGATAAACATCGCGGGTTGCATCATTACTGTGCCAGGAGAAAATAAGCCATCGATGTAGCAATGCGTGCCGGTGAGTTCGTACATGGCTTGTGCATTCAATCGTTCGTAACTTTCTGAGAGTTTGTCCAGATGCTTTGCAAAGCCATCATTGTGCGATAGCCCGCGAGCCGTCATCGCACCGTTTATTTTGCCACTTTTGATAATGGCTTCATCGTTCATTTCCCATCGATCTTTGGCTTGCAATGAATAATCAATGGCCGCTCGATTAAGTCGGATTTGCCGTAGATCGTAAAGCGATTTACCACCATAGTCAGCTGAACTTAAGTCATGGGGTACGTCAATCATAAATCCGCTGTTTCGGCCGGTTGGCCCGTGCGCAATACGCGATGCGTCCAGCACCACGATTTGGTCGGCAGGATGTAACTCGGATAAACGGCGGGCAGCTGTTAGACCTGCGAAGCCTGCGCCAATGATCAACCAGTCCGTGGTAGTTTTTTCGGTAAGAGTTGGTCTGGCAGCTTCAAAGCCCAACATCTCATTCCATGCAGCAGGCCCAGGGTCGACCGGAAGTTGTGAAACCTTGATCAAGCTAATGCTCAGTATTAAGTGCTTCAACCGCTGGAATTTCGCGTTCACGCCGATCGATGTAGTCACGAAGCGCTTCATCCACCGCGACATCGAGCGAAGGCTCTTCATAGTCAGCCAGTAGCGATTTCGCTTCTTTTAAAGCTCGCGATGTTATTTCGTGGCTGCCGTCGGCTATCCATTGTTCCACTGAATTATTGTCAAAAAGCTTAGGCATAAAAAACGCTTTCTGAAATTTTTCCAAGGTATGAGGGTGTCCAAGGTAATGTCCACCAGGGCCGATGTCACTGACCGCAGACAGTGCTTCATCAAAATCGTCCCACTGAATGCCTTGTGCCATACGATAGGCCATCGCGCATTGTTCAGCATCGACCACAAACTTGGCCATGGAACAGTGCATACCGGCTTCGTTCCAACCGGCGGAGTGCCATAGATAATGTGCGCCTGATAACATCACCGCCATTAAGGTTGTGGCACTCTCGTAACCCGCTTGCGCATCAAAGGTTTTTGCACCACCGAGTGTGTTGGATGTACGCCAGGGCACATCATAGTAACGCGCCATCTGCCCAATCATAAAATTCATCAAGCTGATTTCAGGCGTGCCTGCCATGGGAGCACCGGAACCCATGTTGACCGTTGATAGATAATGCCCATAGATTGCAGGGCAGCCTTTACGGACAACTTGCGTGTACGCAAGCGCGGATAACGCTTCCGCGTTAAGTTGGGCAACCGCTGCTGCAGTACTGGCGGGCGTATTTGCTCCTCCTAGAACAAACGGTGAGCACAACACAGGTTGATTAAGTCGGTTAAAGGCACGCATGGCAGAGAGCATGGTTTCATCCCACACTAACGGTGAGTTGCCATTGCAGTTGCCCGTGACTACCGGAGATGTTTCCATGAATTCTTTGCCAAAAAGAATTTGGCACATCGCGAGTACATCTTCTGCATTGCGCCCGGATGTGGTCATGCCCATAAACGTTTTATCTGAATATTTCATGGAAGAGTAGGTGATGCGCAAATGCCGATGTGAAACGACGTGGTCCATTGGTTCAACGATATGGTGAGCGCTGGAATGCATAGCGGGCAGCATATGGGCAAGCTTATGAAAATTGCCCAGATCTTCCATGGTGGGTGAACGTCTTTTATCGTCCAGATCGCGAAGATAGGGCGCGCCTGTCATTGGGACGAAAATTTTATGCTCTTTGCCAAAAGGCAGATTGTGTTGAGGGTTGCGTGCATGATAAGTAAATGTGGACGGTATGGACTGAATGAGCTGCCGAATCAATGCTCTGTCGAGATGGACCCGGTCACCATCGCGTACGTCAGCGCCCACACGCTTCCAGTCGGCAATGGCTTCATCGTCCCTGAATACAACACCCACGTTTTCAAGAATACCCATAGAAGCAGAATCGATTTTTTCAATCTGTTCTGCGTTCATAGGTTCGGTGTGTGGCAGGCCGTGTTTTAACGAAGGCAGCATAGTGTTAACACGCTTCTCACGTTTTTTTCGTAGTGCCGCGCGCCCACCGCGTCGCTGGCGACCCTTCATTAACTTGCCATCGGTGCTCATGTGACTTTATCACCGGCAGCAGGGTCGGAAAGATCGATCCACAAGGTTTTTAATTCGGTGTATTGATCGTGGGCTTGAAGGCCGTTGTCACGGCCGCCGAATCCGGATTGTTTATAGCCTCCGAAGGGTGTTGAGGTATCACCTTCACCATAACAATTTACGGTTACGGTACCGGCTCTTAGTGCTCGAGCTGTACGCAATGCTCGATTCGTGTTGGCGCAAAACACGCTGGCCGTTAGCCCATAGTCAGATTGGTTAGCGACTTCAATTGCCTGTTCCAGGGAACTCACTGTGATCACTGACAAAATCGGCCCAAAAATCTCCTCTTTAGCAAGTGCGTCTTCTGTGTTGACGCTATCGAAAATGGTCGGTGCGATATACGGGCCATTGGCCGAGCCACCGGTTAAGGGTTTTTGTGTCGCGTTGTTGAGATAGGAACACACTTTTTGATTGTGTGTTTTATCGATCAATGCGCCCAGGTGATTCGCGGGGTTTAGTGGATCACCGGTTTTCCATTCGCGAGTGCGTGCGACTATTTTTTCCAGTAACTGGGGCTTTATATTCTCGTGCACGATGAGTCGTGACGTTGCTGAACAGTTCTCACCCATGTTCCAAAAAGCACCGTTAACGATGTGTTCAGCAACAAGGTCCAGATGTTCAGCATCTTCCAGTACCAGAGCCGGATTTTTTCCACCACATTCAAGCACAATTTTTTTCAGGTTGCTGTCTGCTGCGTAACGTAAAAATCGCCGACCAGTGTCGGTTGATCCAGTGAAGCTCACCATGTCTACATCGCTATGACGCCCCAAAGGTTCTCCAACAGCTTCCCCATCGCCTGGCAATACCTGCAATACACCACGAGGGATGCCAGCTTCACTTGCAAGTTCCGCAACCCGCAAGGCGGTCAGTGAGGTTTGCTCGGCTGGTTTTACGATCACAGAATTTCCAGCCGCAAGTGCTGGAGCAATCTTCCACGCTAACATCAGCAATGGAAAATTCCAGGGCAGGATGGCCGCGACTACACCAATGGGTTCGCGTACGATAACGGCCATGGCGTCTTCGCCTACTGGTGCGGTTTGATCGTAGATTTTATCAATCGCCTCGGCATGCCATTTGATCGTGTTAATGGTCTCTGGCACATCCACTGTGACGCAATCCAGAATCGGCTTGCCACTGTCAAGACTTTCCATTACGGCAAGCTCGGTACGGTTGCGTGCGAGCAGTTTGCATAGCGTGATGAGTACATCTTTTCTGTCTTTAGGGTGTTTTGATGCCCATACCTTTTGTTCAAAGGCACGCTTGGCGTGCGCGACGGCGTCATCTACATCGGCGGCATTACATGCGCTAATCTCGCACAAGGTTTCAGATGTAGCAGGGTTTACTGTGGCTAAACTAGCGCCATTTCCTGCGCGATACTTGCCATCGATAAATGCACTGCGCGGTAAGTCCAGACTTTTAGCGATAGCTGAGTATTCTTCATGTGTTAGTAAATCACTCATGTGCTGCACTCCTGTTCTATCGCCGCGATGGTGGTATTCATGTTTCGTACAACCTCTGCAAATTCGCGCTTTTCGTCTTTGTTTAGTGGTTGTAGCGGCTTGCGAGGGGGGCCCGCATCAATACCACGCAAGCTGAGGCCATACTTAATACACTGCACAAATTTGCCGCCTTGTTCCAAAACTCGCATCAAGGGCAGCATGGCCGACATAATGCGGCGGCCCTTGTCAAAGTTTCCTTCAACGGCGCAGGCTTTGTACAAAGTGATATGGGCTTCGGGTGCGAAGTTTGAGCCTGCACACACCCAGGAGCGGGCGCCCCAGGCAAAAAATTCCAGTGCCTGATCGTCCATTCCACACGATAGTTGTATGTGTGGGTAATCGCGTGCCAGCATGTGTAATCGGTTAGGGTCGCCAGAGCTTTCTTTGATTCCGCAAAAGTTGGGGCTTCGTCCCAGGCGGTCCAGCGTTTCTTCGTCCATGTTGACGCACATCCTGCCGGGGTAGTTGTATAACATCACGGGTAAATTTGCCTCGCGGTCTATGGCTAAGGCATGCAATGCGATCTCGCGTCCGGTTGGATAGGCGTAAGGAGGAGTGGCAACCAACAGCGCGTCCGCGCCAATCGCTTTTGCTTGCTGCGCAAAATAAACACTGTCTTCTGTACGTATCGCACCAGTACCCACGATTAGCGGTACACGCTTGTCAATAATGCGTTTTGCAAATTGCATTAACTCTACGCGTTCTTCGCTTGTTTGAGCGTAATACTCACCGGTTGTCCCAGCCACTATTAATCCACTGACCCCGGCGTCAATCAGTAAATTAATGACGCGTTCAAAGCGATCATGGTCGATCTCAAAAGAGTCCGTATGCGGTGTTACAAGCGGCGTGTAAATGCCTTCGAATTTCATGGCTTAGTTTCCAGCGGGTAAGGCAATGCTCTCGTCAAGCGGTAGTGGGTCAGGCAGTACATACTTATCCAATTCGTGACGAGAGAGTTCCCAGTGAGCAAGGGTCAGTTCAACAGTCACTGCCGGTGTGCGTGCCGCAATGGATTCAATCATGGCATCGTGTTGTTCACAGGCAAGACCGATGCGTTGGTCCTGTTGTGCTTGCGATGTGTGATAGAAACGTTGCGCCATTCGCGTGTGATCTATGAGCAGACGACCATGGCTGGGAGATAGATAGGGTGATGCGGCCATTTTCCCGAGTTGTTCATGAAAACGATGATTGAACATCGCCATGTCTGTGACGGCATTTTGTTTAATCGAATTGGTAAAGCGCAGCTGCGTTTTCTTCAATGCGGCAATTTGCTCGGCTGTCGCTTGTTCTGTGGCAAGCCTGGCAACCGCGGCGTAAATCATCGGCGCTGTTTGGAAAAAACTACGCATAGTTTCAAGTTCCATGGACGAGACAAACGCCCCACGTTGATTTTCAAGCGATACATAACCATCGCCCGATAGGCGTTGAAATACTTCACGCATGGGGGTTCGGGATAATCCATATCGATCGCTGAAATCGACTTCGTCAAGCGCTGATCCGGGCAGCAGGTTTAGGGTTAATACCTGCTGCTTGATATCGTTGTAGGCGTGTTCTTTTTTGTTGATTTTCATGGCTGGCCCTCCGGCATGAAATTAACCATACGTCGAAACTGAAATAAATACAATATGTATACATTTAATGGAGCTTGGATACTGTTGGATGGTGCCAGCCTGGCCTATTTTCAGATGCCAGTCTTATATTGACTTGTCTAAACCGGTTCACCGAACCAGGGTTGAGCTTGTCTAATCGTGCTGAATTTTCTGGAAAATAATCAATTTCAGCCTGATCTTGCACCCATTATGTGCGCTAAGCGACACGGAAAAGAACTCAACCGTCCAAGCGCCCTTAGGGTGATAGATAGGCGTCCGTGGCGTGTACAATGGAGTGGAGTCAAAATTGGTTTGTATTTTACTCGGGTGGGTAATTAGCCACTTCCGTACTTCCGACAAAAGGTCGGTCAATTGAACGAGGAAAGAAGTAATATGAATATCTCAAAATTAGTTCCACTAGCGGCGGGTGTTACTCTGCTTGCTGGTGTTCAAGCAGCAACTGCAGCTGATGAATTAAACGTTGCGTACTTCCTGGAGTGGCCAATGCCTTTCCAGGCTGCCAAAGTATCTGGTGCTTATGATGACGCACTTGGCGTTAAAGTTAACTGGACATCTTTTGACACCGGAACCGCGATGTCTGCAGCGATGGCTTCAGGCGATATCGACATCTCCGTATCACAAGGTCTTCCTCCTTTTGTAGTAGCCACGTCTGCTGGTCAGGATCTTCAAATTGTTGATGTTGCCGTTTCATACTCAGAAAACGACAACTGCGTTGTACGTTCTGATCTTGAAATTGACAAAGATTCAGCGGCTGAACTTGCTGGAAAGAAGGTGGCTGTACCATTGGGTACTGCGGCCCACTATGGCTTTTTAAAGCAAATGGAACACTTTGGCGTTTCTGTTGATGATCTTACTGTCGTTGATATGGCCCCAGCTGAAGGTCAGGCTGCACTGGCACAAGGCGCTGTAGACATGTCTTGTGGTTGGGGTGGTGCACTTCGACGTATGCTCGAAAGCGGTAATATTTTATTGACCGGTGCAGAGAAAGAAGAGTTGGGTATTCTGGTATTTGACGTCACCAGTGCGCCGTCTTCTTTTATCGCTGAAAACCCAGACGTTGTGTCTACGTTTCTTGCTGTGACTGCAAAAGCCAATGCTGACTGGGCTGATGGTCAGCCTGCTGACATGCTAGCGGCAATCGCTAAAGATGCTGGTATGTCTGAAGAAGACACCGCTTCTACCATGAGTACGTTTTCTTTTCCTGGAGTTGAAGATCAACTTTCAGGTAAGTGGCTTGGTGGTGGCGCACAGGAATTCATGAAAGGTGTTGCTGACGTGTTTGTAAAAGCGAACTCAATCGATGCCGCTAAAGACAGCTACTCAGACAACGTCAATATTGACCCTCTGAAATCAGGCATGTAATACGATCCGTTATATCGTGTTATGACACGTTGTATCGAGTTATAGTGTGTAAAAGGCGGCCCTTTCCGTGTTGGAGGGCCGTCATTATTTTGGCCGTTCGTAATTAGGGGTACACCAGGTGTCAGGTCTGCAGATCGATAATATATCCATGAGGTTTGAATTACCAAAAGGTGGATCAGTCCAGGCACTCAAAGATGTGAGCCTTGATATTAAGTCCGGCGAATTGATGAGCATATTAGGCCCGTCGGGCTGTGGAAAAACCACGCTGCTCAACATTGTTGCTGGTTTTCTTGTTCCCACCGAAGGCAAGATCGTTTTGAACGAAGAAACGGTGAGTGGTCCAAGCCCCGAGCGCGGTATGGTGTTTCAACAGGGCGCGTTGTTCGAATGGATGAGTGTACGCAACAACGTTTCTTTCGGCCCGGACATGAAAGGCGTTTCGCGAAAGGAAAGTTCCAAAACGGTTGATCGTTTACTCGATATTGTCGGGTTGCAAGACTTCAAAGAAAAAATGGTGTACGAACTATCAGGTGGCATGCAGCAACGCGTCGCATTAGCTCGCTGTCTGGCCAATGAACCCGACGTCATCCTGATGGATGAGCCACTGGGTGCGCTGGATGCACTTACGCGTGAAAAGATGCAATCATTGGTGCTAGATCTTTGGAAAGAAACCGGCAAAACAATCATTCTGATTACGCACTCGGTAGAAGAGGCTCTGCTGTTGGGTGAACGATTACTTGTTATGGCCCCAAGGCCCGGCAGAATTCATAAGGAGTACCGCCTGCCGTTTGCTGATATGGGTGCGGGCGCTGATCTTCGAGAGGTGAAAAAACACCCAGACTACACGGCGACCAGAGAAGAGATCCTGTCAATGATCTGGGAGATGGAAGAAGAAATTATGGGCCGAACGGAGGAAGGACAATGACTGGATTACTCGTACTCTGTGTCTATGTCACAATCTTTCTGGTCAGCTGGTTCGTTGTTCGCTGGTTGGCCCGTGCTTTTTTTGCAAAGTCAGATTACACCTCGTTAAAAGCCGTCACTTTCGGTGATGAAAGCGCAGTACGCGCTAACCGTGTGGCGAGCGTGCTGTCCATTATTGCGGTTTTTATTCTCTGGGTTTCTTTTACCAATTCCTCATTGCCATTGCCGCAAGCTAAGGGCCCGTATCAGGGAACGTTCACGTTTGACTATACGTCCACTTTGGAAAATGGGGACACAGACGATGCGACCGTGACTATTCTTGTCTATCGAGAGGACATGCAATTAGAAAAAGATGAGAACGGCAAGTCTCTGCCTATTCCAAAAAAACCGGAAGTGGAAGAGGGTGATGGGTTTGCCAAAAATGATAGCCTGGTGTTGGCGCGTTATGGGTCCGCTGTTATCAATGTGTTCCGAAACGATGAATTTAAAAAGTCCGATGGTGCGAAAATAACGCACCTTAATGGTGAACCTATGGCACCGGGTGAAAAGATGAGCTTGCCGCAAGGCTCGCTTGCACTCACACCCAAAGGCAGTGCGTTCTTTGAGCCATCAACCGGGTTTAGAATGGCCAGGCTCTACCTGCCAGCACCTGAAGTTACTACCAATCGATTTTTAGAACTGAATGCCGAAGGGTATCGAAACTTCACGCTACTTGAACATACCTGGGCCTCCTTACAACGAGTCTTGTTGGGTTTTCTCTTTGGCGCTTTAATTGGCATTCCGTTAGGGTATGCCATGGGCCTAACAAACTGGGCGCGCGGCTGGTTCGACCCGATCGTTGAATTTATGCGCCCGGTCCCACCGCTTGCCTTAATTCCGTTGATGATTATCTGGTTTGGAATTGGCGAGCAATCCAAAATCATCTTATTGTTTTTAGCCGCACTGTGGATTATGACGATAGCCGCAAGGTCGGGTGTGTCAGGTGTGGCCATCGCCAAAGTTCATGCAGCCTATTCGCTGGGAGCGAGTAAATCGCAGATATTAAGAAAGGTCATCATTCCGAACTCACTACCAGAAATATTCACCGGTGCGCGAGTTGCGATGGGTGTGTGCTGGGGCACCGTAGTTGCGGCAGAACTGGTTGCGGCCGAAAAAGGGCTTGGCATGATGATCATGGTGGCCTCGAAGTTTCAGCTTACCGACATTGTTATCGTTGGTATTATCTTAATCGGTGTAATCGGATTTCTGATCGATATTGGTATTCGTGGGCTGGAGAACTGGCTCGTGCCCTGGAAAGGCAAGGTGTAGTTACTCGAAACAATAACAACGAAATTCTAGCGGGACGTACGCTCAATTATTTGTGACGTACGTTTGAATGCTGTCTAAGCATTTACATCCATAACTTCGTGCGCCATAAGTTATAGCAATAATCCCACCTGCAGGCCTATAGTGCGTCATGACTGCGCTGTTTTGTTGTTCCTTCCTCAAACTGTCGCCAGTATTCACAGCTGTACAATTCCAGGAAATTGGCAAGTGAAGCACCGATTTGACGTGCGACAATTTGTCCCGACTGTATCCTTGCAGCTAAATTACTTTATATCACGCGCTGATAAGGCTAGCTCAAACACCTTTACAGATTGAAGACCACTGTGTACGCTCAAATCAACAGTTTGGCAATCAAAACTGTTTTTCCTTAAAGCACGTTGGAACAACATACTTTGTTTGCATGAGCCGAATTTAAATAGGGGCACACCTATAACATTGAATTTTCTGAGAACGATTTGTGGCGTTGTCATGCGAGTCATGCGAGTCATGCAAGTGATCGATAGAAGCTTGTCGATATCGGCAAATACCGTGTGCAACCGAACAACTTAATCTCTTATCGTCATATATTGGAGGAAGTATGAAAAAGTTTTTCAAATCCGTGTTACCTGTTGCCGTTGCAGCGACTGCTGCACTGAGCATTTCGGGTAGTGCGCTTGCTGCAGACTGGACACCTAAAAAGCCAGTCGAATTTATTATCATGGCAGGTACAGGTGGTGGTGCTGATCAAATTGCTCGACTACTGCAAGGCCTAATCGAAAAGAAAGGCCTTTCCCCTCGGCCTTTTATTCCTATCAACAAGCCTGGTGGTTCAGGTGCTGAAGCACTGCGTTATCTGCAAGATAAAGAAGGTGATGATCACACTTTGCTTGTAACGCTTAACAGCTTTTACACCACACCAATCATTCAGAAGGATCTTGGTGTAGACGTTTCAAAATTTACACCGATTGGCCGTATGGCATTAGATACGTTCCTGCTTTGGGTGCATAATGACATGGGTGATATCACCGACCTCGACAGCTACGTTGCTGCAGTAAAGGCGGCGGGTAAGAACTGGAAAGTAGGTGGTACTGGCTCCGGGCAAGAAGATTCAATTCTAACTGCAATGATGGAAGCCGAATTTGGTTATGAAGTCACTTATATCCCTTTTCCTGGCGGCGGCACAGTAGCTAAAAACCTCGTTGGTAAACACATCGACTCTACGGTAAACAACCCTGCTGAGCAAAATGAGTTCTTCCGCGCGGGTAACACAAAGCCACTCATTCAATTCACTGGTGAGCGCATGGCGGCCTATCCTGATGTGCCTACTGCGAAAGAACTGGGTGTTGATATCGAGTACTACATGCAGCGTTCTATCAATGGACCTCCAGGTATGTCTGCTGATGCTCAAGCGTTCTACATTGATTTATTCAGCCAGCTTTATCAATCTGAAGAGTGGCAGAAATTCTGTGTAGACGATGGTCTTGATTGCAACGAATGGTCCGCTGGCGATGATCTTGCCAGCTTCCACACTGAGCAGCTCAAGCGCCATACTGCATTGATTGAAGAAGTAGGTGCAGCTGCCATTACTGGCGAATAATAGGCTCAGTTGGCCTTGCGAACAACAGACTGTCGATTACTGGGTAGCGTTTCGCTCAGATAATCTTGGATGTTGTTTTGTGCAAGAAGCGTGGAGTGCAACC
>CAYSZH010000123.1:0-13933 GCA_964435305.1 uncultured Granulosicoccaceae bacterium | reverse complement strand
GGTTATTGAGCTGCGCCGTGGTGAGTCGGGCGACATCATGCTCAATCAGTTGTACAAACAAACTCAGTTGCAAGTGGTGTTTGGTATCAACACGGTGGCCTTGGTGGATGGACAACCGCGCTTGCTTGCTTTGCCAGATGTGCTTAATGCCTTTATTCGCCATCGTCGCGAAGTGGTTACACGCCGCACAATTTACCTATTACGCAAAGCCCGCGATCGTGCCCACATCTTAGAAGGGCTCGCCGTTGCACTTGCCAATATCGACCCGATCATTCAGCTGATTAAAACGTCTGAAAATTCAGGCATCGCCAAAGAGCGTCTGGTGGCGCAAACCTGGGAGCCAGGCATTGTAAGCGGCATGTTAGAGCGTGCCGGAGCCGAGTCTTCCAAGCCTGAAAATCTTGGGCCTGAATTTGGTTTACACGATGGCATGTATCAGCTTACCGAAGTTCAGGCGCAGGCCATACTGGATTTACGACTGCACAGGCTTACCGGCCTTGAGCAAGACAAGCTCATTGCAGAGTACAAAGAAATTCTTGAAAAAATTGAAGACTACCTCGACATATTGACAGACCCTGAACGGCTGCGTTTAGTGGTACGCCAGGAGCTTGTTGACATCATTGACAAGTACGGCGATCAGCGCCGCACCGAAATTCAGGTAGATCATTCTGAGATGACGGTGGAAGATCTCATCGCAGATGAATCCGTTGTGGTCACGCTCTCGCATGGTGGTTACGCCAAAGCGCAACCGTTGTCAGATTATCGCGCCCAGCGGCGCGGTGGCCGTGGGAAGTCGGCCACATCGATGAAAGATGAAGATTTTGTCGATAAGCTCTTTATCGCCAGCATGCACGATACGGTTCTGTTCTTTACCAGTGTCGGTAAAGTCTACTGGAAGCGCGTGTACGAACTACCGGTTGCCAGCCGAGGGTCGAGGGGCAGGCCAATTGTGAATCTCCTGCCACTGGAAGAAAACGAGCGGGTGAACGCTGTGTTAACGGTTCGGGATTACTCACCAGACCAGTTTGTGGTGTTTGCCACCAGTAAAGGTGTGGTCAAGAAAACGGCTCTGGCCGATTTTTCCAGGCCACGTACTAACGGTATTATCGCGATTGATTTACGCGTAGATGATTACCTCATTGACGTTGCCCTCACCAGTGGTGAGAGTGACATCATGTTATTTTCCAGTGGTGGCCGATCCATGCGTTTCCACGAAGAAAACGTGCGTACCATGGGCCGAACAGCGGCCGGTGTTCGCGGTATTCGCATGCCAGAAGAAGATCATGTTATTGCGCTTATTGTAGTAGGCGAGGGCGATATTCTTACTTCAACGGTTAATGGCTATGGTAAGAGGACACCAATAGAAGATTACCCTGCAAAAGGGCGTGGCGGGCTGGGTGTTATCGATATTAAAACCAGCGATCGTAATGGTCGGGTAGTGGGTGCCGTTCAGGTTATCGAAGAAGATCAGATCATGCTTATTACCAATGCGGGTACTTTGGTCCGAACCAACGTCGGTGAGGTTTCACGTCTTGGTCGTAACACACAGGGTGTGCGTCTAATCCGTTTGTCTGAAGGCGAAGAGTTGGTAGAGATTGCTGCCATAGACGAAACCGATGCTAATCAGTCTGAAGAGTTGCAAGCAGCAGAAGAGGCAGCAGCAGAAGAAGCCGCGCTTGAAGCAGGTGGCGAACCTACATCACCCGACAATGACGATGCAAGCGATTCAGCTAATGACAATGGTGCGTCGGGTGCTGATGCCGATGATAAAAGAGCGTCTGAAGATGATGACGATTCAACGTCGGCTACCGACGATAACGACGAACCTTAAGAGGCACATGCCAAGCCCATGACTGACGATCGCGCATCACTTCCGTCTTTAAGTGACGTAAGACAAGAGATTGATGCGATCGATCAGCAAATTCAGGCCTTGTTAAATAAACGCGCATCACTTGCTATGAGTGTGGCCGAGGTAAAACGGGCCGAAGCAGGTGAGGGCAATAAGGTTGAATTTTACCGTCCCGAACGTGAAGCTCAGATTTTACGCAAGCTTGCAGTAGACAATGCTGGCCCGCTTGCGTCTGAGCATATGCAACGCATTTATAAAGAGATTATTTCTGCGAGCATGTCGCTTGAAGAAGTCATGTGCATCGCCTATCTTGGCCCGCAAGGCACTTATAGTGAAGAGGCTACACGCAAACATTTTGGCCGCTCGGTTGAAGGTAAAGCGGTTGCGTCTATTGGCGATATATTCAATACGGTTGAATCGGGTGATGCGCGTTTTGGTGTGGTGCCAGTAGAAAATTCTACTGAAGGCGCCGTGTCTAACACGCTAGATCGATTGATGGACACACCTCTGCGTATTTGTGGTGAAGTGTTTTTGCGCATTCAGCATGGATTACTGAGTAAATCGTCCGATCTGGCTGCGATAAAAGCGGTGCATGCGCACCCGCAATCGCTGGCTCAGTGTCGACACTGGCTGGATGAAAACCTGCCGCATGCAACACGCATAAGTGAAAGCAGCAATGCGGCTGCCGCCAAGCTTGCGGTTGAGCAGCACGATATCGCGGCAATTGCCGGTAAAGCCGCTGCCGAGCACTATGAACTTGCAACGCTCGTTTCTGGCATCGAAGATCTAAAAAACAACACAACACGTTTTGTAATATTAGGCGATCGAGATATACCACCCAGTGGCGTCGATGCAACCTCATTGTTAATCAGTGCTCCACACAAGCCAGGGGGCTTGCGGGCATTGCTCAAACCTCTGGAAGATGCTGGTGTCAGCATGACAAGGATAGAATCACGCCCGGGCCGGACAGGTCTCTGGGAATATGTGTTTTTTATTGACGTGAAAGGACATCAGAAAGATGACACCTTGTCACACGTACTAGCGCAATTAAAAAATGAAGCGGTACTGATGCGGGTGCTGGGTTCTTATCCGAGTGCTTTGTGAGTACCGCAACCCCTGCAACTGAAACTCAAACAGCCGTCAACAAACTCAACGTTTGTATTATAGGTTTGGGGCTTATTGGTGGCTCGTTTGCCAAAGCCTTAAAAGCATCTGAATACACTGGCAACTTGACCGCGTTTGTTCGCAGTGAGCAAAAAGCACAGCAAGCCATGAGCCTTGGTGTAGTAGACCATGCCAGTACGGATCTTGAAGAGGTGCTCACAGATGCACATGTGGTGATGCTTGCAGTACCTATGAAGAGCATGCTTGAGCAGCTACAACAGCTTAAGCTTCTAATAAAAGAAGACACTATTATTACTGACGCTGGTAGCGTGAAAGGTGCTTTTATTAGCGATGTGAATATGGTCTTTGATAAAGAGGCGCTGCATCGAATTGTGCCTGGACATCCTATAGCGGGTCTTGAAAAAAGCGGTGTTGAAGCCGCAGAGGCAACGCTCTACAACGGCAAGCAAGTGCTACTGACTCCATTGCAAGAGAGCAGTGACTATGCCTTGAATGTGGTCACAGGCTTGTGGACACTTGCGGGTGCACATGTTGAGTGTCTCAGCCCTGAACATCATGATCGTGTGCTCGCGGCCACCAGCCATCTGCCGCATGTACTGGCTTTTGCAATAGTGGATGTACTCGCATCAAGGCAAGAGGTGGAAGAGATTTTTCGCTATTCGGCTGGTGGTTTACGCGACTTCACGCGCATTGCCTCTGGAGATGTCACCATGTGGCGGGATATCTGTCTAACTAATCAAGAGGCTGTTTGTGATGCGCTTACGGAGCTTCAACACAAGTTAAAGGATGTGCAGTCGGCAATAGAACGTGGTGACGGTGATAGCATCGAAACACTGTTTGAACGCGCACGCTCTACGCGTGAAACTCACATCCTAAATGCGGATAAACACAGAACATGAGTACAGGATCACTACAGTACACAGTTGAACCAGGCGGCAAGCTCCAAGGCAGCGTGCGTATTCCTGGTGATAAATCCATGTCGCACCGCTCCATCATGTTTGGCTCCATAGCGCATGGTGTAACAGAGGTCGAAGGCTTTCTTGAAGGCGAGGATGCCTTACACACGCTGGCTGCCTTTAAAAGTATGGGTGTCAAGATCGAACGCCATGGCGAAGGCCGGGTCATCATTCATGGCAAGGGTCCTGATGCGCTTACTTCGCCGCCACAAGAAATATACCTTGGCAATGCTGGCACCGGTATGCGATTAATGGTGGGTTTGCTTGCAGGTTTACAAATCCCCTCAACGCTTACAGGTGATGAATCGTTAAGCGTGCGGCCGATGCGCCGGGTGGTGGATCCTTTGGTAAAAATGGGTGCACACATCGACACCAGTAGTGGCATGCCGCCATTGGCAATTCGTGAAGGGCACGCTTTATCCGGTATTGAATACACTTGCCCGATGGCCAGTGCCCAGGTAAAAAGTTGTGTTTTGTTAGCGGGGCTTCATGCATCTGGAACCACCACGTTACACGAGCCGGGTATCACTCGCGATCATACCGAACGTATGCTGCGCGGTTTTGGTGTTGATGTAAAAGTAGAAGCACAAACCGCATCGCTTGTCGGTGGGCAGCCGTTACAGGCGAATAGTCTGACGGTGCCAGGGGATATTTCTTCCTCCGCATTTTTCCTTGTTGGCGCGGCAATGGTACCCGGGTCAAAACTGACCGTTACGGGTGTAGGCATTAACCCAACGCGTACGGGTGTCATCGACATACTGCGTTTGATGGGCGCCAATATCGAGATCGAAAATGAGCGTGATGCTGGTGGTGAACCGGTTGCGGATATATCAGTTGAAGGTACCCAGCTTAACGGTATAGATGTACCCGAAGAATTAGTATCACTTGCCATAGATGAATTTCCAGCGTTGTTTGTTGCGGCGGCCAGTGCACAGGGTGTGACGAAAGTATCCGGTGCCGAAGAGCTGCGCGTTAAAGAAACGGATCGAATACAGGTGATGACAGATGGCCTTAGGGCGCTGGGTGTGGATGTTCAAGATACCGCCGATGGGGCGGTTGTTCGTGGCGGGGCAATCAAGGGCGGGGTCGCTGACAGTATGGGAGATCATCGCACCGCAATGTCATTTTCGATGGCAGGCTTATGCGCAAGCGCACCCATCACGGTGCTCAATTGCGACAATGTCGCGACCTCTTTTCCCAATTACGTATCGCTTGCGCAATCGGCCGGGCTCAGAATCTCACAACAGAGTGGTTAAGACTTGCGTTAACCGCGCCCGCTGCAAGCCATTCCTAAGGTGCTGCTGTTGTGACTGACAAGTCATCAGATTCCGCAAAAGGCGTTCCTGTCATCACGCTTGACGGCCCTTCGGGATCTGGCAAAGGCACAGTGGCCGAAAAATTGGCGCATCACTTGGGGTTTCACTTGCTGGACAGTGGAGCGGTGTATCGGGCAGCGGCTATTTTGGCGACCCGAGTCAACTGCGATTTAAGCAATGAGCAAGAATTGGCAGTGGTATTGGCCGATTTCAACGCTGATTACGTTCCAGATGGCACAAATGGCGTTCGCGTCAAGCTCGATGGAGTCGATGTCACGCATCAGCTGCGTACCCAGGAAATTGCAGAAGCGGCTTCTAAAATCGCCGTGCTGCCCGCTGTACGCGCCAGTTTGATGGACGAACAGCGACGGTTTCGGCAATCTCCCGGCCTGATAGCAGATGGTCGTGATATGGGCACCAGAGTATTCCCCGATGCGAGGCTCAAAGTGTTTCTCACAGCGTCACTGGAAGAGCGTGCCAGGCGCCGTGCTAAGCAGTTGAAAGAAAAGGGAATAAGCACTATAATGACGAACGTTGCAGAAGAGCTGGTGCGCCGAGATGCGCGCGACTCCAGCCGTGAACACGCCCCGTTAGTTGCGGCAAGCGATGCGATCAGCGTCGATTCCAGTGCCATTAGTGCAGACGATGTTGTTAACAACATCCTAACGCTCTGGTATCAATTGAGCTGAGTCTCGATTTAGTTTAAGGAATCGCAATTGCATCTATGTAGTTAGCATCTATGTGGTTAGCATCTATGTGGTTAAAAGTTTACTGCAGTATCAAGTAGTACCGTTGCTGGTTAATGAATAACCGGCTTTTATCAATAACCCATCGTCTGGTCAGGAAGGCCATGCGTAATCCTTTCGTAGGTTTATTAATTAATGTCTGAATCTTTCGCGGAGCTCTTTGAAGAGAGCATATCCAACTCCCAAATGAAAACAGGTTCCATTCTTATTGGAACTGTTGTCGATATCACCGGTGACTTTGTCATCGTCAATGCAGGTTTGAAATCGGAAGGCGCCGTGCCTATCGAAGAATTTGTAAACGAAAACGGTGAGCATGATGTAAAAATAGGCGATTCCGTAGAGGTTGCACTCGATTCCGTCGAAGACGGTTTTGGTGAAACCAAACTATCGCGAGAAAAAGCTCGACGTGCACGTTCCTGGACTATCCTCGAAAAAGCACAAGAGAATGACGAAATTATCAAAGGTAATATCACTGGAAAAGTTAAAGGTGGTTTTACTGTAGAAGTGTGCGACATCCGTGCATTCCTGCCGGGTTCACTGGTTGATGTACGCCCGGTACGCGACACCAGTTACCTTGAAGGTAAAGAGCTCGAATTTAAAGTTATCAAACTTGACCAGCGCCGTAACAACGTTGTTGTTTCACGTCGTGCCGTTGTAGAGAGTGAGTACAGTGCGGAGCGTGATGCACTGCTTGAAAATCTGCAAGAAGGTCAGGAAATCATGGGTATCGTCAAGAACCTTACCGACTACGGTGCGTTTCTTGATCTTGGTGGTATCGATGGTCTGTTGCACATCACTGATATGGCTTGGAAGCGAGTCAAGCATCCATCAGAAGTGGTTGAAGTTGGCAACGAAATGAAAGTCAAAGTGTTGAAGTTCGATCGTGAGCGCAACCGTGTTTCACTCGGCTTGAAGCAACTGGGCGAAGATCCATGGGTTGATCTGACGCGTCGTTACCCAGAAGGTAACCACCTGTTCGGTAAGGTCACCAACATTGCAGACTATGGGTGCTTTGTTGAAATCGAAGAAGGCGTTGAAGGCCTTGTCCACGTATCTGAAATGGATTGGACTAACCGCAACGTCAACCCCAACAAAGTTGTTGCGCTGGGTGATGAAGTAGAAGTGATGATTCTGGATATTGATCAAGAGCGTCGTCGTATCTCTTTGGGTATCAAGCAATGCAAGCCGAACCCTTGGGAAGACTTCTCTGAGTCGTTTAACAAAGGCGACAAAGTTAAGGGGAACATCAAGTCAATCACTGATTTCGGTATCTTTATTGGTCTCGAAGGCGGCATAGACGGTTTGATCCACCTCTCAGATTTGTCGTGGAACGAGCCAGGTGAAACGGCTGTGCACAACTACAAAAAGGGTGACGAGATCGAGGCTGTGGTATTGGCTGTTGACCCTGAACGTGAGCGTATTTCGCTGGGTGTTAAGCAGATCGATCGTGATCCGTTCGGTCAGTTTGTGGCAGATAATCCTAAGGGCAGTATCGTTACAGGTACAGTCAAAGAAGTTGATACAAAACATGCAGTTATCGACCTTGGTGAAGGAGTGGAAGGTGTACTTCGAGCCAGCGAAATTGCACGTGAACGCGTTGAAGACGTCCGTTTGCACCTTAAAGAGGGGCAGGAAGTTGAGGCGAAGTTCACAGGGACTGATCGTAAGTCGCGCATGCTGAGCCTGTCCATCAAAGCGAAGGACTATGAAGACGAGGCCGAAGCAATGAGTGACTATAATGCTGGAAATGAGTCAGGTGGTGGTGCTACGCTTGGAGACCTCATGAAGGAGCAGCTTGGCGATCTAGATAACAGCTAACGGGCTGTTCTAACGTTAAGTACGGGTGGGGCAAGGGATTGCCCGCCCTGCGAGGTATAAATAAATGAACGATAAATCTCGAGCAGATAGTAGCCTGACAAAGTCAGATTTGATTGAATCCTTGTCTCGGAATCAGAACCATCTGGACCGCAAGGATGTTGAACTGGCGGTTAAAGGTTTGCTCGAAAAAATGAGCCAGGAGCTTGCTGGCGGCAATCGAATAGAAATCCGTGGTTTTGGCAGCTTCAGTCTGCATTTCAGAGCAGCCCGTATGGGCCGCAACCCCAAGTCTGGTGATGCAGTGCCTTTGCGCGGTAAGTATGTCCCTCATTTTAAGCCAGGAAAAGAATTGCGCGAACGGGTCAATGCTCAGGTAGATAACAGCACAAGCAACGTGCTATCTCAATCGCCCTCATTCGATAAGGCATCATCCAGCACCGAAGAATAGGTATCGTTAGCGCCTTGTGCGTTTGGTTTCTAAAATTCACCCCAGCTTTTACTAATATTGATTCTAATTGCCGTAAGCCGGTAGGTTTGTTTGCGGGCTTGCTTTACACTTCATTGTCTGACGATAGCGCTCAGGTTATGCAACTTCCACCCGTGACAATTCAATGCTGAATCTATTGTGGTTATTACTGCCGGTTGCTGCTGCAGGTGGCTGGTTTGCAGCCCGTAAAAGTGGTGCAGCTCGTCCCGAGGCGTTTTGGGATTACACCGCGAACTTTCACAAAGACCTGAACGTGTTACTAAATGAGCGGCAAAACCTGCCAGAAGAATTGTTCAACGAACTGTCTGATACCGATCGTGATACGGCCGACACCCACATTGCCTTGGGTAATCTTTTCCGGCGCCGGGGCGAGGTTAACAAGGCGATTTTGCTTCATGAAAGCTTGCTGAACAAACAAGAGCTTGGCGATGATGTACAAGCGGCAGCACTTTATGAGTTAGCGCGTGACTATGATTCTGCCGGGCTGCTTGATCGTTCTGAAAATTCCTTGCGTGAGCTCATCAAAAAAAAGCAGCGACTGCCAGATGCGTATAGCGCCTTATTACAACTCAACGAAAGAGAGCGCGACTGGGCCGGTGCGATAACGGTAGCAGATGAAATTGACCGTGTCACAGGTGAAAGCCAGGCTCCGCTAATCGCACATTATTATTGCGAGCTTGCTCAAAGCGCGCGTAAAGATGGCTACCCGGATGAAGCTCAAACACTGCTTGATAAGGCATTGTCACAAAGTGAATCCAGTGCCCGAGCGCATATGATGCTTGCAGAGTTGGCGGTTGAAAAAAGCGACTATCGGGCTGCGCTTTCACACTACAGCAAGGTTGAAGAATACCGGCCAGAGCTATTGCCAGAGATCATCGAAAGCCGCTACGACACTTTAAAAAAAGCCAATGATGAAACCCGTTTGCGCAACTTTATTGAGCATATCCGTAGTCGTCGCAATGCGTACTCGGTTATCCGATCCACTCGTTCAGTGATCGAAGAGCTTGATGGATCAGAAGCAGCCGATCGATTTTTTAAAGATCAAATAGTACAAAGACCATCGCTGAAAGGTTTACGCGATTGGGCGCATGATCAAATCAAACTCAGTAAGCCAGGTGAGAAAGACAAGGTACAAGTTATTTGCACGATGCTCGATCGCGTTGTCGAGGATAAACCAACGTATCTGTGCAATAGCTGTGGTTTTCGCGGGCGTATGCTGCATTGGCGTTGCCCAAGCTGCGGTACTTGGGATAGTGTGCATACCATAATAGGTGCCGAAGGAGAGTAGTCATGATCATAACCGCACTCGACTTTAATACCGCAAAAGAAGCACTCGCACTTAGCGAGCGAATCGACCCTACGCTGTCTCGATTGAAGGTGGGTAAAGAGCTTTTTACCATCGCCGGGCCGCAGCTGGTTGAATCATTGCAGCGCAATGGATTTGATGTTTTTCTGGATTTAAAATTTCATGACATTCCAAATACGGTTGCTGGCGCATTGCGCGCTTGCGCCTCCATGGGTGTGTGGATGGTGAATGTCCATGCCGCCGGCGGTCCGCGAATGCTTAGTGCCGCAAGAGATACCATTCCTGCGCTTGGCGAGTCTGGAACAAAGCTCATTGCGGTAACCGTGCTTACCAGTATGGACGACACTGAGCTGCAGCATGTGGGTGTGCAGGCTTCAGCCAAAGCACAAGTTGAGCTGCTTGCAAAAGTCACCATTGAGTGTGGGCTGGATGGTGTGGTGTGCTCGCCGCAAGAGGTGAGCCTAATCAATAGTTTTGCACCTGAGAGTTTTTTGACAGTGACGCCTGGTGTTCGGCCAGCATTTGCACAGGTTGCAGGGGATGATCAAATGCGTGTGATGACACCTGCACAAGCGATTCAGGCTGGCAGCCGATATCTGGTGATAGGACGGCCAGTGACGCAAGCGAAAGATCCGCTAAAGGCCTTGCAGTTGATCCATGACGAAATCAAGGCTTAAGCTATAGAAACGTCCTGGCCTCGTTATCATACAACTAAAACCAACTAATCATAAAACAGCATTCACCATCGCAGGCATAGAATATGAGCGATAGCAAAATCTATATATCAGCACAGCAGTTGTTTGAAGATTCTCTGGAGGTGGGGCGTCAAGTGCTGGCCAGCGGTTTTCGGCCTAATTATATTGTTGGTGTTTGGCGTGGTGGTACGCCCGTAGGCATTGCCGTGCAGGAGCTGTTGGATTTTTATGGTATTGAGACTGATCATATATCCATAAGAACTTCTTCTTACAATGGCATGCGCCGAGATGAAAAAAATTCGGTGCGCGTACATGGCTTGAGTTATCTCACACGGTCGATGAACTCAGAAGATTCACTGTTGATAGTGGATGATGTATTTGACACAGGCTTAAGTGTTAAAGCCATTATTGACTACCTTAAAACACGTTCGCGTAAAAACATGCCGGAGGATGTGCGCGTGGCTACCGCGTATTTTAAGCCAGAACGCAACAGAACAGATTTTGAACCCGATTACTGCGCCCACACCACCAATGAATGGCTGGTGTTTCCACACGAACTTGAAGGCTTGACTATGGATGAAATAAAGCAGAATAAACCACACTTAATCCCCGTTATTGAAGCCCTGGATGGGCAGATGAAACCCAAGAAATTAGGCTGAGGCTTAGTCATGGCGCGTTGGATTGCATTGATAAGAGGTATTGGCGCGAGCTCTGTGTGCACTATATTGATGGTGTGGGAGGCTCAAAGCTGACCCCATTTTTAATTGATCGCAAAATGGGACAGCCCGGAACAGCACGAAACTGGAATACAATCAATAAACTGATTGAACTGAGTGCGGTTTAAGACGTGAGCTCTATTTAGTTGCTTGCCTCTTCCTGTGATACGGGAAGGATGTCAATTTCAACTCGGCGGTTAAGCCTGCGATTAGCCGCTGTGTCATTCTCCTTTTTTGGTTCGAGCTCCCCGCGCCCTTCAAAGTTTATCCTTGAGCCTTTTACGCCGGTATTGACAAAATACTGCGCCACCGTTTTTGCCCGCTTGACTGATAAATCCTGGTTGTAGTCCGTATCACCTGAACTGTCGGTATGACCGATAACGTCGAGTAGAGTTTGGTCGTATTTTTCCAGCACATCAGAAATTTTACTCAAACTTGGATAGAAGGGACCTTTAAGATTGTAATCATCAACATCAAATGAGGCTTCGCTGCTTAGGCTGACGCGCAGTACGTTGTTGTCCAATTTTTCCAAAATAATTTGTTCAGCCTCCAGTTCTTTTTCTAAGGCCTGCTCAATCTCTTTTCGCTGGTTATCCATATAGCGGCCAATGGAGTAACCGGCGATGCCACCTAGCGCTGCGCCTAGAATGCGTGCGTTTCTCGTTTTACTCTGATTGCCGATGACAGCGCCAGCTGCCGCACCGATTGCACCTCCCACGTTGGCGTTGCGGTTAGGGTTGTCTGCTGCGCAGGAAATACATAGGCATGTGGCCAACGTAAGGGATAGCGTGTTGCGATGTGTCATTGCCATGTCCGAGTTAGTCTTGTTTTAAGTGTATCTGCATGGCGCGGCTGTGGCGTATGACTTATTGGTCATAAACACCGAATTCGGTGTGGCACAATGCAATATAGTGAAGTCTTTAAATTGATTTTGCGTCTGTGGGCTATTGGTTTAACCACAGCGTGAACACAGTAGCGTTGGCCATATTCAGTGTTGCCTTGCCGTATACTCAGCGTACAATTCGTAGACGCTGGTGGCAGGCCAACATACAAAAAACAACGCGATTGACATAACAGTAGCCTTAACGATAATGACAATACCTAAAACAATGAATGCCTATGTGCTGCAAGGGCACGGTGGTTTCGAGATGCTCGAATTCCATGATAACTGGCCAGTACCTGTGCCGGGCGACAACGATGCACTGATAAAAGTGGGTGCTTGTGGTTTAAACAATACTGATATCAACACACGCGTTGGCTGGTATTCCAAATCGGTGATCGAGGCTACCACCGGTGATGGCTATGACAAGGTCGGTGAAGAAGACCCAAGCTGGGGAGGAACGCCTATTACTTTTCCTCGTATTCAAGGTGCGGACCCTTGCGGTATTGTAGTAGCGGTTGGTGCAAAAGCCGATCAAAGCTTGATGGGTAAGCGCGTCATTTCAGATAATTGGCTGCGTGACTGGTCAAATCCTGAAAACAAAAATACCACGGGTTATTTTGGTTCGGAGCGTGACGGCGGGTTTGCCCAGTACACCACAATAGATTATCGTAATGTCGGCGCGGTGCAGTGTGATCTAAGTGATGCCGAGCTTGCAACCTTTTCCTGTTCCTATACTACAGCTGAAGGTATGTTGACGCGCGCGTTTGTCGATTCGGGTGATACCGTTTTGGTTACCGGTGCATCGGGAGGTGTCGGATCGGCGCTTATACAACTAGCAAAGCGTCGTGGCGCTACCGTTATCGCACTTGCCTCGGAAAACAAGCATGATGCACTTGCGGCGATGGGTGCGGACGTCTTACTACCACGAACACCTGAAGATCTGAAAGCGGCACTACAAGAACGTATTGGTAAAACGAATGTCTCAGTTGTAGCTGATGTGGTTGGCGGTGAAGGGTTCTCGCAAGTGTTGGATGTGCTTGAAAGAGGTGGACGATACACGTGTTCTGGTGCAATCGGCGGCCCGCTTGTTACGATGGATTTACGTACCTTCTATTTACGTGACTTAACCCTAACGGGCTCTACCGTCATTCCACCACATATTTTCACCGATCTTGTTGGTTATATTGAGCGCGGTGAAATTAAACCGATGTTGGCAGCAAGTTTTCCGCTTGCGCAGTTGCCAAAGGCGCAGCAAGTGTTTGTCGATAAGCAACACACTGGCAATATTGCCGTGACGGTAGACTGACACATTATTGGTATAATATAACGCTCTGGCTGGGTAAGGCTGCCACAAGCGGCTGAATTTGGTCATAACGGCGCGCTCATTGCAACTGAACTAGACTCATCAAAAGCGAAATGTGCTTGAGTCGGTGACTGAGATATAGGCGTGTTCTAGTGCGGATTGCGTGAATAGCGCATAATCTGCATGGCTGTATGACACGGAAGAACCAGTTACAAACTGGCGCTCGCCGTATTTTATACACTGCGCTCAGACGACATCACCCTATGGCGAATGTGTGCAATAAACAGGATGCTCCAAAAGTGCAAAAACCTGACGCGCTCTCCCTGCATGTGCCAGCACCCGGTGTACGCCCTGGCGATACGCCCGACTTTTCAGATGTAGACATTCCCAAAGCGGGGGAAACTCGCCGCCCCGAAATCGACTGTGACCCGAAAGACATTCGAGATCTCGCGTTTTCAGTTATCCGCGTTATGACTCGTGATGGTGATGCTGTTGGGCCTTGGGCCAATAGCCTGGATAACGATGAGCTTATTCAGGGCTTACGCCATATGATGACAGTGCGGGCGTTTGACAACCGCATGTTGATGGCTCAGCGTCAAGGTAAAACCTCATTTTATATGCAAAGCTTTGGCGAGGAAGCGGTCGCCTGCGCCTTTCAACAAGCGTTGCAAAAAGGTGATATGAATTTTCCAACTTATCGACAAGTTGGTTTGTTGATTTCACAGCAGTACCC
>CAYSZH010000122.1:0-13959 GCA_964435305.1 uncultured Granulosicoccaceae bacterium | reverse complement strand
AACCTGAACCTGAACCTGAACCAGAACCAGAACCAGAACCAGAACCAGAACCAGAGCCTGATTCAGCCATTACGACAAAGGTTGCATTTATCGGGGACCAAGGGATAAAAAGTGGTGGTAAAGCCGTGCTTGAACTTATCAAAACGGAGGGTGCGGATTTATTGATTCATCAGGGAGACCTAGCCTATGACGAAACCGGCGCCCAGGTTTGGGAGCAAAATTTATCTGACATTCTTGGGCCTGATTTCCCTGCCGTCACCGTCATTGGCAACCACGATTACACTGAGTGGCCGTTGTATGAACAGTTCATAGCAGAGCGAATTGATCGCGCTGATGGCCTATCCTGCAATGGTGAGGTTGGAATCAAAGCGGCATGCACATTTAACAATATCCATATCGCACAAGTCGCTGTGGGAATCGATAATTTGTCTGGAGTCGATGGTGATGACGACTACGCAGGTTATATTCGAAACGTTTTTAAGAATAGTAGCTTCCCTTGGCGAATCTGCTCGTGGCATAAAAATCAACGCGATATGCAGATTAATACCAAAAGCGATGAAACCGGATGGGATGTTTACGATGCTTGCCTTGATACTGGCGCCATGATCGCAATGGGACATGCGCATTCCTATTCGCGCACGTATTTATTAAACGACTTCGAAGATAAATCGATTGAACACTTTGGAAATGAATTGACACTGCAGCCGGGGCAATCATTCGCGTTCGTTAGCGGCCTTGGAGGGCGTGATGTCAGGGAGCAGTCAAGGGAACCGGAGGAATGGTTTGCTGCTGTTTACACAGCCACACAGAATGCAAGCTTCGGTGCGCTTTTCTGTGATCTTGGAACAAGCACAGGGTCTTGTTACTTTAAAGATATCAGCGGGGCTGTGCCTGATCAATTTCAATTGCGAACAATAACGCTATCAGGCGACGACTAAAAGGAAATTAAATCAGTAATTTTGACCTACCAAACACCAATAGTTTGGGCTCAAATATCAAAACGCGGCACCCCAGCTGACAGCCAGCCCAGGATTCATTGCCAAAGCAGAAGCCATCGAATACGCAAAAGAGGAGTTTAACAATCTAACGATTACCGATGTCGGTGCGGGATGTATTTTTTGTTCGGCTTATCTACACGGAAAAATGCATAGTGTGCGTTAAGCAGATCGCGAACCAGAAGGCCGGGATTGGCCTTCTGGTTTTTACTCGAAGCCGGTTGAGCAAACGCTGTAACGAACACCTGCTATTTAGGCAATCTAGTTAAGCCTTTCAAATACAGTGGCAACGCCCTGCCCCATGCCAATGCACATTGTCGCAAGGCCAAGCTCACCATCGTTTTGCTCCATTACATTCAATAAAGTTGTACAAATACGTGTACCTGAACAACCCAGCGGATGGCCTAGTGCTATAGCACCACCATTCAGATTCACTTTATCATCCATGTCGTCAAGCAAGCCAAGATCTTTTAACACCGGGATAGACTGCGCGGCAAACGCCTCATTAAGTTCTACAAAGTCAAGATCTTTAACATCCATGCCAGCACGTTTCAATGCTTTTTTCGATGCGGGTACCGGGCCATAGCCCATGGTGGCAGGATCACAACCACTTACCGCCATGCTGCGTATTTTTGCAATGGGCTCTAGCTTAGACGCTTTTGCTTTGGCACCGGACATGACCAACATAGCCGACGCGCCATCAGAAATGGCTGACGAGGAACCCGCTGTTACCGTTCCCGTTACCGGCACAAATGCTGGACGCAAACCTGCCAGTGCTTCTAAGGATGCGTCTTCTCGAATCACTTCATCGTGTTCGATCAGCTTAAGCATGCCGTTTTCGTCATGGCCTTCGATTGGCACAATCTCGTTGGCGAAGCGACCCTCTTTCATCGCAGCAAAAGCGCGTTTATGGGAGCGTAAGGCAAATTCATCTTGTTCCTCGCGCGAAACCTTGTGCAGTTTACTGAGCATCTCGGCGGTCAAACCCATCATCATGGAGCCTTTGGCCATGTACTTACTCATCGCAGGGTTAAGGTCAACACCATGCATCATGGGCACGTGCTGCATATGCTCAACGCCACCCACGACAAAGACATCGCCATAGTCTGTCATGATGCCCTGCGCGGCTATGTGCAATGCACTCATAGAAGAACCGCATAAGCGGCTTACTGTTTGCGCACCAGCCGACTTTGGAATGCCTGCCATTAGCCCCACTGCACGTGCCACGTTAAAGCCCTGCTCCAGCGTCTGATTAACACATCCCCAGACAACATCTTCTACATCGGCTTTATCAGCATTTGGATTGCGCTCGTATAATGCTTCAACTAAAGCAGCCGAAAGGTTTTCAGCCCGTACGTTTTTAAAACCACCGCCTTTTGATCGGCACATGGGTGAACGCACACCGTCGATTATCACGACATCTTTATCATCAAAGCTCATGCCTTTTCTCCTCCAGCAGTTGGATAAAAACGAGAGCCATTGGAGGCCATTTCTCGCATGGTTGGTGTTGGTTGATAGAGCGGTCCAAGTTCGGCGTAGTTATCGCTGCGCTCACAAAATTTTGCCAGGCCCATTTTATCGACATGATGCAAAGCACCGCCTCTGAAAGGTGGAAAACCAACGCCGTACACCAATCCCATATCAGCCTCAGCAGGAGAATCAACAATGTTGTCTTCTACACAGCGCGCCGTTTCTATGCACATGGGGATCATCAAACGCTCAATGATCTCCTGCGCTTCAAATTCTTTTTGAGTGCTTTGCACAGACTTAACAACCGCTTCTGCCGCAGGGTCTGGCAATTTTTTCGGCTTACCGCGTTTATCCATTTCGTAGCGATAAAACCCGACACCGTTTTTCTGACCAAAGCGCTCAGCGTTAAACATTGCATCGATGACACTTCCCTCACCCGAGGACATTCGATCAGGAAAACCTTCAGCCACTACAGCGGCGGCATGCTTGCCGGTATCCAATCCAACAACATCAAGTAAATACGCAGGGCCCATGGGCCAGCCGTACTTCTCCATGACTTTGTCGATTACGGCAGGATTCCCACCATCGGCGATCAACTTATCAAAACCACTAAAATAGGCAAATAAGATTCGGTTGACTAAAAAACCTGGACAGTCATTAACCACTATAGGTGTTTTCTTCAACGCTTTGGCGTATGCAACCGTTGTGGCTATCGCTTTTTTTGATGATTTTTCTGCTCGAATCACTTCAACCAAAGGCATGCGGTGTACCGGGTTAAAAAAGTGCATGCCACAAAAATTTTCGGGGCGTTTTAATGCACTGGCAAGCAAATTGACCGAGATTGTGGAGGTGTTGGTGGTGATAATGGTGTCGTCTGTAACCTCACCTTCAACTTCTGCCAGCACCGCTTGTTTTATTTTTGGGTTTTCGACAACCGCTTCTACCACCAAATCGACATCGTTAAATTCGCCATAGCTTAAAGCGGGTTGAATGGCATTGAGCACATCTGCCATGCCTTCAGGTTTCATACGACCACGTTTTATTTGGCCTTTAAGCAGTTTGGTAGCTTCCTCAAGGCCATCATCAATGGCTTCCTGACGAATGTCCTTCATCACAATAGGCACACCATTCGAGGCCGATTGATAGGCAACACCACCGCCCATGATGCCGGCACCCAACACAGCGCTTTGCTCAACTGGCATTGCATCGGCCGAGTAGTTTTTGATAATTCGTTTAAGGTTTTGGTCTTTTAAGAATATTCCCACCAAGGACTCGGCTACATCCGTTTTGGCAAGTTTTACAAAACTCTTGGACTCGTGCGGTAGCGCTTCATCGCGCGATAATCCTGCATGCGCTTCTACTGTAGCAATGATGGTTAACGGTGACGGGTAATGTGGCCCTGCCTTGGCACCCACAACGCCTTTGGCCGATTCAAACGACATGGCCATTTCCAGCGGTGACAACATCAAGGGGCTCTTCTTTAGTGCTCGGCGTTCTTCAATGTCAAACTTGCCAGCTTTACATTGCGCTATGACCGATTCGGCAGCATCACGAAGCGACTCTAAAGGCACTACCGCATCCACAGCACCATCAGTTAATGCCGCCGGCGCTTTTTTAATCGAGCCAGTACACATCCACTCCACCGCGTTATCAACACCAATTAGCCTTGGCAAGCGGACCGATCCTCCCCAGCCAGGCATGATGCCAAGCTTCACTTCAGGTAAAGCCAAACGGGCATTTGTCGCTGCGATTCGAAAATCTGTAGCAAGACAGATTTCAAATCCACCGCCTTGCGCATCGCCGACGATAGTGCATACGGTCGGGTATGGTAAATCCTCGATTCGGTTGAACATACTGTTGACGTTATCGAGCATGCTGGCTAATTCAGCATCCGGTGCGCTGAAATAACCCAGAAACTCAGTAATGTCGGCCCCTGCAATAAATGCTGACTTCCCACTAATAATAATTAAGCCATCGGCATCAGTCTGAGCCTCCAAAATCGGAAGCAACTCACCAAGCTCAGCCAAAGCCGCTCGGTTGAGAACGTTCATTTTGTCGCTTTTACTGTCAAAGCAAAGCTCAAGCGTGCTTGCCTTTTTCTCCAGAGTAAATGCGTTGCCTGAAAACAGCATAAATGGGGCTCCGTTGGTGATTCTGTGTAATCATAATCACACAGTCTGTTAATGACAGCTGAGTACAGCAACTTAGTACATCATACTGATTAACGTTCAATTTACTACACAATTGAACAATCCTTGCCGGTGAACCAGGCGATTGAGGGCGGGTGACGCGTATAGGACATTGGCTTATGTGCAAACTGAGGATTAGGACGCACGGGAGGATATTGGCGCCTGGATTTTTCGGGACGAGCCTGGAACAAGATACCGATACCACGTTATATGTAAGGGTCTTGGCCGACTCGGTCTTCCGCTGGCGACAATACCAAAAGGTGCAGCATTGATCCATAGAATTGACACTGCGAAAGGTCTATTTTCAAGCCCAAGCGGACCATTCAAAATTTTTCAGCATCGCACAGATGGGTCAAAATATGTATTAATATCAATTACTTAAATGGATGAAAACTGATGCGGAATACGGCTTCAGTTTTAGCGCACGATGCTGTCCCCAACGGGCAAATAACGGTAATAAAATTATGAATATATTTATTGGTAGTAGCCATCGAAATCGTCGATATAGCTTTCCCAAACAGGAATTTCACCTATCGTTTCTCTGAGGGTTTCAAGGAATTTATTTACCAGCGGTGTTGGATTTCTATGAGGGTACACTGCGTATACAGCGCCGAACGACTCGGGCAAAGCATAATTCGTCACCAGCGGAACCAAGTTATATTTTTTAATATTGTCACCTAACATATAGAGTGCGAGCACACCGTAGCCGAGTCCAGATTTCACTGCATCGAGAACAAGTTCCTGCTCATTCACTCTGTACCTCCCTTTAAGTTCCCAAAGTCTGAGTTCTCCGATTTTGGGATCTCTTCCGATTGGTATCTTATTCACTATGAGCCCTCCACTTGAGAAAATTACAGCAGGTAGTGCCACCAGCTCCTCAGGTGTATTCGGCTTCCCGTATTGTTCAATAAACGATGTTGAGGCCAATATGGCGACTTTATTATTGGCTAATTTTCTAGCGACCAGATTTGAGTCCTGTATGTCACCAATTCGAAAAGCAATATCATATCTATCATCGATTACGTTCAGTATGTCATTGCTAAGAACCAACTGGATATCTGCATCAGGGTATCTATCCATAAATAGATGAATCGCTTTCTGAACATATAATTTACCAAACAAGGTCGGGCTCGTTATTCTCAGAAGCCCTTTAGGGCTCCCTTGGAAAGATTCCGCAATGCGGTGTATATCAGAGATGGTCTGTCTGACAGATTCTGCCTGTTTTAACACCTCGCCCCCAGCCTCTGTCAGCGAGAGGGAGCGAGTCGAGCGATTAAGCAACCGGATACCCAACTCACTCTCCAGCACTTTGATTTGCTTGGACAGCGCCGATTTATCCATAAGCCTTAAATCGGCTGCTTTCGTGAAAGAGCCATGCCTGACGACATCAAGAAACATGTCCAGTCTGGTTGCAATATCCACGAATAACCTCCTCCAGCTCTACTGCTATTGTGGTGATTTTTAGACGCTATTAAAAACAGATTATTCCCGAAAACAAACTAATCACGGCAAAAACCAGTGATTTCAGTCATCACTCCACGGCTCTTCCGCCTGCCGAATCCTTATTGTAGATTATTTCACCACAATATTAGGTGAAAACCGGTGATTATCAAGTGAAAAACTTCACCCATAATAGCTGCCATCAGCAATTAACAATGACCCAAAAAACAAGGTGTATACATGATTGAAAAAGTAAAGATAAATTTCATTTCCGACGCTGTTTGCCCATGGTGCGCTATAGGATATACGCGGCTTCAACAGGCAATCACAGAGCTGGGTTTACAAGATGACATTGAGATTGAATGGCAGCCGTTCTTCCTGAATCCTGATATGCCCTCAGAAGGCGAGAATATCTACGATTACGGCACGAGAAAATATGGAAGAACAAAACAGGAAGGCGATCTAAACCGAGCCAATATTACCCAACTTGGGAATGAAGCCGGGTTTACCTTCAACTTCACAGACGAGACGCGTGTCGTGAATACTCGCGATGCCCACACCTTGTTGGACTACTTACATGGCTCCGCTAAGCAAACCGAATTTAAGGCGAGATTATTCACGGCCTATTTTACCGAGCAAAAAGACATCTCAAGTAGAACAGTGCTTGCAGAAGAGCTTAACAGCCTGGGAATCGTCATTCCCAATCTATCGGAAGTGTTGGATAACCAGGCGGCTCAGGAACGAATTTCTAATAAAGCCTCGCATTGGACTGCGATCGGTATTTCGGCTGTGCCGACTTTGATATTCAACGATGATTTAGTCGTCAACGGTTCTCGCTCCGTTGAGTCGTACAAACAAATTTTGCAAAACACGATAGATCAATCTCAAGTAGCTAAGGCCGGTTACTAGAAATTGATCCTTACATGTCACAAAAAGAATTTTTTAGCATAAATGAAAAACAATTAGAGGAAAGAATATGAAAAAGCCAATGATCTTGATAAAAGCCGGTGCGGCGGCAATCGCACTAATTGCATCCTTCGGGTTGTCCAGTACAACAATGGCGCAGACGAATAGTGGCCCCACATCAGCTGACTTAAAAGTGCTAGCCACGTACCCCAATGGAAATTTTCTCGAAAACCTGGAGGTTCAAGAAGACGGCAGATTACTTTTTACAAACTATTCTACAAAGTCAATTGAAGTAATGACGCAAAGTGGAGAAACTGAAACCTTCGCAACCCTTGCGGCCTATCCGCTCAGTCTCATTTCTATAGATGAGGGCTATCTAGTGGCTGCGTCCGGGAAATCTCTCCTTCTTGGAGAGGATGTAATAGGCACGCAACAATTTCTCGTGCTTGACAAAAGTGGTGTTCAAATCGGTCAGTTTGACGCGCCTCAAGCCATGTTCTTGAACGGCATGGTGAGGCTTAATGACGATGCCATTCTCGTGGCAGATTCACTTTCCGGCAACATTTGGCAGGTAAACCACAAATCTCAAGAAATCACTTCATGGATACAGGACGAGTCGCTCAATCCAGTTGTTGATCAGGAGAATTTCCTTCCTGGCGCTAACGGCCTGAAACATCGATCTGATGGACTCATTGTGTCCAATACCTCGAAAGGAACGCTACTACGCATCGAAATTGGTTCAGATGATAAGCCCGTTGGTACACCAGAGCCAATCTACACTGTGGGAATGATAGACGACTTCTGGGTTAGAGAAGATAATTCCATTCTTTTTACCACGCATGGTGAGGACGTTAAAGCGGTATCACTCGGCGGCGATATTACAACGGTGCTCGCTGACGGTGCTGGAGGTGCAACTGCGATCGCTCCATACCCTCTAGATCAAGACAGCAAATTTGTGTTGATCAATGATGGAAACATCTATTTTGGTAAGAAGGATTTGGTCGAAGTGCTTCTGCTCACTGTTGATTAAGGTAGGGTCGAAAGACGGGGCTTGATAGAAGAGTAAGAATTATGTGTCTGATCAACAGGGATGTTGATCTCATCCAAAAAAAACAGCCTCATCCTAATTAACAAGCTCAAAGCTCGCCATCTTCATTGGTTGCTGGCGGGATTGGACGGGATCTTTTAAATAAGTTGCACCACAGCTTAGATTCTCGGTTGCGCAATTGAGCGCTATAGTACTCGCTCAGAATAACCAACTGAAACACTTAGGGAAAATGGAGCTGGCGATAGGAGTCGAACCTACGACCTGCTGATTACAAGTCAGCTGCTCTACCAACTGAGCTACGCCAGCATCCGGGTTGTATTCTAGGCACTAAACAGGGCAAGTGCAATGCCACATTCACCCTTAGAGTAATAAAACAGTTGTGATCAGGCTGATTTTGGGCAGCGAGAGAGTTCGGCTCTGGCATCTACCCCAAGGCCATTGGCCACGGCACGTACGCCGTGCAAGACCAGAAGCGGGTCGAATTCGGCTGGGCGGGTCAGTAAATTTTGTAATACCACACCTTCTCCACCGGTAACCACGGTGGTGAGCGGGCCTACTGCGTCAACAGCCTCATCGATCAACCTTTCTATGGCACCAACGGAGGCGTAACCGGTGCCGCCGGCGATGCCACCGGCTGTGTTATCCGAAAACGGGGAAATTTCTCCGTCAGCTGCAAAAAGTGCCGCCGTGTATTTTCCGAGTGAGCGCCGCATAGTGTAAATGCCGGGCAAAATAGCACCGCCGATACACTGGCCGTCAGCTCGGATCACATCAATGGTAGTAGCGGTTCCAGAATCGATCACACATAATGCACCCTCATACTGCTCTCGTGCCCCTATCATGGCTGCCCAGCGATCGACACCCAATGTGTGCGGGTCTTTATAGCCGTTGATCAGACCATTGAATTCGCTTTCTGATTTCATCGGGACAGGCTTTTGACCCCAGGTTTTGCAGCACCAGGCATCAAGATTTGGCAGCAGACGATCACCTGCCACGTTAGATACATGAATGCTCGACGGCACTTGCCCTTTGAGTGGCTTTAACCAGACATCACTTAAAACTTCGTGCAAGAACACATCGTGCCAGGCAAAGGTTTCCAATGGCTGCAACACACCACCGACGTCTATCGCCGACTTAAAACGAGAATTACCAACATCAACCAGCAATCGGATCATGATAAACGCACCGATACTTCACCACTGTGCACTGCACGCACACCAGCTTTGTTTTCAACCAACAAAGCACCAGATGCATCAACACCTAACGCAATCGCATGTTCTGTACAACTAGCGTTTATCACGCTCACCGATTTCCCCTTTAAATAATCCAGCCCCGCCCATCGTTCTGTAAAAGCGGGCCAACCTTTTGTCGCAAACTCGGCATAGGCATCTAACAATGCCGCCGTTACTCGCGCAATGATGTGTGCACGCGATGGCGCTTGCTCACACAAAATACCCAATGATGTTGCTCGGTAGTCAGTACTGACCCTGGCCTCATCAACACCCGCCTGCCTGGGCGTGTAATTAATGCCAATGCCACTGACAATATAGGTTGTATGAGCGGCATTTGCCGCAGTTAGTTCAGTGAGTAAACCGCAAATTTTATCACCATCCACCAAAAGGTCATTTGGCCACTTCAGCATGACCGGGATGTTTGTGGAACTGCGTAGCACTTCTGCTACTACCACCCCTGTTACAAGACTTAATCCCATCAACTCAGCTGGCGCTTTGTTCATCGTGGTTAATAGCGAAAACGTAATATTGCCCCTATCCGTTAACCAGGTTTTGCCACGTCGACCACGGCCCTTTGTTTGCCAATTTGCAATGCAAAGTTGTGCTTGAGACAAGGCATCGCCATCTTGCTTTGCATCACGAATCACCATCGCCAGATGATCACTTGTGGAGGGAAGCTCTTCAAAATAGTCTACGGTGATATCAGCTGTATTAAGACCCGACAATTCATGCAACACAGTTTGCTGGCTCAGTAAATTATTCATTGCGCTCATCTGTTCAGTTACTGAGCGCTCAAGGCCATGGGCCAGCTACTTTCAATTTCGTCTGACTTTTCCAATGCACAAGTGTCTTTTTCAGCAGGACGTAATGGCAGAGCTGTTTCAGTGAGCACCCCAAAGCGAGAATAGTGCAGCGGCAAGCTCTCTTCTCGTGCATAGCGAATGAGTAGCTCCGCTACTTTAGATTCACTCATCATTTGATGGTTAATAGCCACAATTATGTCTCCCGCAGCCAAACCGGCAGCCTCTGCCGCAGCCCCACTAAATACATGAGTCACTTTTGCACCTTGCGCATCGGGTATGATATTGGCACCCAGCCAAGGCCAGGATTTTTTGTCTTCAGGCTTATCGCATGCACCACCTCCGGTATCAGAAGCTGATCGGCGCCTGCGCCAATGCATGTGTACGCCTAAATACTCAAGCGACTCCTGCAGCGGTAAATCTTCCGTGCTGTAAAGCGCGTTTTCAAAAAAGCCACTGAGATCGCTACCAGCTACGTCAGTTGCCAGCTGCTCCGGTTCTGTTTCAGATAAACCCGATGGGTCGGCTAGCCAGCGAGTCCACAGCAATTTCATTAAATCATCAAGCGAGCGCTCATCGTTGGACAGCTTGCGTATTTGCGCATCCAGACACAGCGCTATCAATGCACCTTTACCGTAGTAACTCACGATGGCATTGGGCGCATTTTCGTCTTGTTTATAAAATTTGTTCCAGGCATAAAAGCTTGAATCGATAATCGACTGCACGGTTCGACCAGCGCCTCTCTGAATACGCGTGATGTTTTTCGCCGCCAGATTCAAGTATTGTTTTTCTGTGATCAAACCACTTCGATATAAAAAAACATCATCGTAATAAGAGGTAACGCCTTCAAAAAACCACAACAGCTGCGTATAGGACTCGCTTTGCAAGTTGTAAGGGACAAACTCTGCAGGCTTAATACGCTTTACATTCCAGGTATGAAAATACTCGTGACTGCACAGCCCCAAAAATTCAATGTATTTATCGTCAGCCTCGGTCATACCGTGCATAGGCAAGTGATCGCGCGTCACCAGTAACGCGGTTGAAGCTCGATGCTCTAAACCACCGTAGCCAGTATCCACAACCATCGTCATAAACACATAGCGCTCAACCGGCGCAGGCTCGCCAAAAAAACGGATTTGATGTTCACAAACCGTTTTTAGATCCTTTGCAATTCTGTCCAGATCACAATCGAAGGTACCGGTAAGCACAACATCGTGTTGCACGCCGCAGGCATCAAAGCTCACTTGAGTGAATGTGCCCATCTCCACTGGATGATCGATAAGCTCATCGTAGTCTGCGGCACCATATTCACCAAAACCATTGGCATTGACGTTAACTTCAGGCAATGCAGTGGCGACCCGCCAATTGGCATAAGGCGATGCAGGAGGCCTACGTAAATGGACACTTAAGGGTTCGTTTTCTTTACCCACCACCATCAGAAACACGCTGGTGCCATTAAAAAACGCATGGGTGTTATCCAGATGTGCGGTCCGTACCGAAAGATCCCATGCATAGACCCGATAACTGAGCGTGATTTCACTCAACCCCTCAGGTGCACACCAACTCGATTTGGATATTTTCTCCAGTTGCACCGCCTGGCCATCACTGCGGGCATCAATGGACACCATATTCTTGGCAAAGTCGCGGATCATATAGCTGCCCGGTATCCAGTTGGGCAACTCAAAAACCTGGCCCTGAGGGTCTGCTTGTGCTACTTGAAGCACCACCTCGTATAAATGTGCTTCTGGGTGTATCGGTGTGATGGTATAAATGACAGTCACACAAACTCCTTAATTATATTTCGGGCAATTACAGATAATCGTATGATCAATTCATTACTCAGCCGCTCATCTCATCCTGCCAATCAGCTGCTCGACCCGGCTCCTGATGAAGAAACGCTTAACACCATATTGCAATGTGCAGTGACGGCAGCCGACCACGCCATGATGCGGCCGTGGCGTTTCATCACCATCAGTGGCGATGCCAGAATCGAACTGGGCAAGCTGTTTGCTCGCGCAGCAAAAAAGGACGACCCAGACATTCTAGACGCCAAACTGGAACGCATAAGCGAAAAACCCATGCGTTCACCATTAATCGTTGTGATTGTAGCAACCATCACCCGCGATCATCCGAAAACACCGGAAGTAGAACAAATTCTGTCGGCGGGTGCCGCGGCAACCCAAATGCAACTGGCTGCCTATGCCGCAGGCTTTGGTGCTGTCTGGCTAACGGGCCCCAATGCCTATAACGAGACGATAAAAGCGGCGCTGGGTGTAGAAAGCAAAGACCACATCATTGGCTTTATGTACATGGGCACACCCGCCACCGAGCAACCGGTTCGAAAACGCCCAGAAGTGAAAGATCTGGTGAGCCATTGGGAAGGTGATCTAAAACCGTGAACTGATTCTCACCCAGTGTGTGCTTCAAGCACACATTTTGGCACGTCTGTCGATACCTTTATGTATCGTGAACTCAACTTTTACTCAATTCAGTCACCTGAGCTTATCGCGTTTTAGCGCACTGATTCTGTGCCTGCTCGCTTTGTGTTCACATGCCAATATGAGCGTTGCTGGCACAAAAGTCTTTAGCCAAAAAAGTGCGAATGGCACCATGGTGTTCTCAGATGCGCCACTGAAACGCGGGCAATTTTCCCGTGCCAATTACAAAGCAAGCTATGGCCGGCCAGTGGCTACCGCGTCTTGCGTAGGCATGACCAACAACCGCCTGGTTGGGCGAGCACGTCAATACGAGAAGCATATCGCCGCTGCCTCAGAGCAATACAAGCTCGACCCTGCTCTGATTGTCGCTGTTGTGGCAACCGAATCCTGCTTTGATGAAAAGGCGGTATCTGTAGTAGGTGCGCAAGGACTTATGCAGCTAATGCCCAAAACCGCGCAATCTCTCGGGGTGACAAACGCCTTCGACGCCAGACAAAATATCTTCGGCGGCGCTCAATACCTGTCCAGAATGCTCACACGTTATAAGCAAGATCAGGCGCTAGCCTTAGCCGCTTACAATGCCGGGCCCGGCGCTGTGGACAAATACAATGGCATACCGCCCTACCCTGAAACACAGGCTTACGTTAAAAAAGTACAGCAGCGCTATCAGGCAAACGGATCCAAAAACGACTCTTGAACGATTTAAGTCCGGTATCGGGCTATAATTTGCGCGCTCTCTCGTTGAAATCCAAACATGAATAAACCTGATTCGCCCGTTACCGGCAATTTCATCCGCACTATTATTGATGAAGACCTGGCCGCCAACAAAAACGATGGCCGTGTGGTCACGCGTTTTCCGCCAGAACCCAATGGCTATCTTCACATTGGCCACGCCAAGTCCATCTGCCTGAACTTCGGCATTGCAGCGCAATACGGTGGCAGCTGCAATTTGCGTTTTGATGACACCAACCCTGCCAAAGAAAGTGAAGAGTATGTGAATGCGATAAAGGATGATGTGAGCTGGCTCGGATTTGAATGGAACGAGCTTCACCACGCATCCGACTACTTTGAGCAACTCTATGACTTTGCCTGTGCGCTTATCAAAAAAGGCAAAGCCTATGTGGATAGCAGCACGGCTGAAGAGGTACGCACAATGCGCGGCTCCTTAACCGAACCGGGTATTGAGAGCCCTTATCGAAACCGCAGCGTTGAACAGAACCTTGAGTTGTTCGAACAAATGCGCGCAGGTACGTTTGAAGACGGTGAGCACATACTGCGAGCCAAAATTGATATGGCCTCGGGCAATATCAATATGCGCGACCCCACCTTGTACCGCATACGCAAAGTGGACCATGTGCGCACAGGGGACAAATGGTCGATTTACCCAATGTATGACTACACACATTGTGTGTGCGATGCCCTGGAGCAGATTTCCCATTCG
>CAYSZH010000121.1:0-14049 GCA_964435305.1 uncultured Granulosicoccaceae bacterium | reverse complement strand
ATGAAATATTATGCGTAGACTAGTTGGGGGGGTTGTTTATCCTCATTACGGCCGCTGGTTAGGCTTCCAATTTGACCTTGAGCATGTCTCATACCGCTAGCTAGCCCTTTTTCACTCAACAGTTCGCTCGGTGCATCGCTACCGGTGAATGAACCTTCAGACAACACTATTTTAATAATAAAGCAACGAATTGTTGTTTAGCAAATATCCTTGAACGGTGTACTTTCCAAAGCTTGTAAACTGTTGAAGGCAAGACCGAATGAAAAACCAAGCTAAGTTAAGCTGCAGAGCTAGAAACTAAACCAGCATCAGCCTTTGGTTGAGAATGGAATTCAGCTATATTCAAAAATTGTGTTTCTATTTCTAAAAACGCATCGACTATATCGGGATCGAAATGGCTTCCTTTATTATCAACTATAATTTCACGGGCTTTTTCGTGCGAGAACGCCGCCTTGTAGACACGTTCGCTGGTTAGTGCATCGTACACGTCGGCTAAAGCCATTAACCTACCTGAAACAGGGATTGCTTCTCCTTTAAGGCCATGAGGATAACCGCTTCCATCCCATTTTTCATGGTGCGTTTCCATGATCTCACAGGCAACAGTCAGAAACGAGTTGCTACCTAGCACTTCTTGGGCAGACTGTAGCGCTTCTGAACCGATAAGAGAATGCTTTTTCATGATTTCAAATTCATCTTCAGTCAGACGTCCGGGCTTGAGCAGTATTGCGTCTGGTATTCCAACCTTACCGGAGTCGTGAAGCGGCGCAGACTTGTATATTAAGTCGATCATTGATGTTGTGAGTATAGATTTGAAACGTGGATGTGTTTTTAAATGCTCGGCTAGTACTTTCACATACTTCTGTGTACGCAGCACATGTGCACCCGTCTCATTGTCTCGCGTCTCCGCTAACGATGCTAACGCAAGAATGCTGGCATCTCTCATTTTATTAAGCTCGAGTGTTTGGGATCGTAAGTTTTCAATTGTGTGGTTTGTATGCTTGGCAATAATGCCAAATTCATCATTACTTACCACGGGTACTTGTACAGAAAAATGCCCATTTGAAACCTGATTTAGCGCACCACGCTGGAAGTCAAAGAACAATTGCATATTAGTTCCATAACTTGAAATAATTGTCAGGCAATATGCAAGCATTACAAAAACCACGAATGCGACTTCCAGAGACACTGAAAGGGCTGCGGACTTTATCTCTTCAGACCCATTTAGTTTTGATATCCAAGAGAGATCTTTCGCGACGAGCATGCAGATAACGGCTCCAAACACAACCAGGCAAACCATGGCAAACAAACTAAATTTTTTTGTTAAAGGATATGGTGCTTGGTCAATTTCGATATGCTCTCCGGTTTCACTCATTTTCATTGCCAGATAATGCTCACATCGTAGACCCAGATCGCATGCGACAAAAATTCCCAACACCAACATTCCAAAGATTAGCTTTAAGCCACTGGCCACCGGAAAGCTATATACCAAAAAATTGAAAATTGCGACAGAAAGACCTCCTGCAACAAAGAGTGTTAGATCAGCTTTGAATTGAGTTTTCGCCCTTTTACTTGAGTCAATGGATTCCAGCCTGCGTTGCAGGCATATTCTTAGCCCATAAATGCACCCAAACGTTATGAATAGAGGTGCAGTTATCTCGAGTATGCTTAGTGAGTCTATAAATGGACAAACCTGTGTCCCATACAGGCTTAATAATGCGAAGCTTAATAGGTAATGAATTTGTAGGGGAGATAGTATCTTCATCGCTGGCTTTCAAGCCTCTATTCTGAGTAGATATAGCACTTCATAAACATGGTCGTGACAGGTGCATATTGATCGTTTACACCTTTAGATGGAAAACTGACTGGTGCAACAAGGTTAACGAGAATTTACTTAATCGATTATCGGCGCTCAAATAGTATTCTGTAGCTTTTGATAAAATCGAATCCAAGACAGTACATTGTTTTATAGCTGACTGTGGTTATGGTCACATTTATTTGACAATGGTCGAAGTGCAAAAAGGAATCACTTTGATTAGTTTGTCATGGCTGAGCGAGTAGTGTTAGAACGACACCGCAGAAGCGACAACATAAATCGGACTTTTTCACGAGCTTCGACACATATAAAAGAAGCGCTGTAGCACTAATTCAACATGCGCTGATAGTCTTCTAAATACGCTCAGTACACAGGTCCAAACCTACAGTGAGTTGACCAATGTAATTGATAATATCGTTGTTAGTGAATATGTGAGCATGATTTAAATGATGCTAGCCGCTGTGAGATTCGGTATCTGACCATACATGCGGTGTCCGATAATCATCAACCCATCCAACGGCGACTTAAAGCACTAGGCAGACGCATAACTCGATTTTCTTTTTAATTCCTATATTGGCCAATAATAGCATTCTGCCCCCCTACCTTCTCAGGCGAATAGTTATCTAAGCGACCAACCTTTTAATATCTTTCGGTTGCTCCATAGACGATAGCTCGTAGTTCACTAGCAAATTCATCCAAAACTCAGGGGTAATGCATAGTACTTTTGATAAAAGCCAGACCATATGTCCAGCTCAACTGTAACTGCTGAATAAATGTCGAACTTATCGTGCCGCACAATCGAAGTATTCGGCAGCATTCGACACAAATCGGCCAGTTTGAAGGTAAAGAATTGTATTACGAATCACCAACTCATCTTCCATGATAAATGGATGCGAAACATCCACCTGCAAATGTGCACACATCCCATCTACACGCGTGCTTTGTACTGACACCTTGCCATCATCAGGGTCAGGCAGGTAAGAAGATAAAATCAAATTGATACTGAACGTGCCCGCAACAATGCCAACATCAGCATTCACCGGCCCAAGCGCTTTGGGGATGCTCGCGCTGTCAGTACCCAACTGCTTGCCAGCTGGACCATTAAGCCAGCTAAAGCCAGGCACATCCCTGAGTGCATCGACCGCCTCGCTACCCTGGTTAGGTGGTGCCAGCATGACAATGCGATCAATTGCATCCCCATCCATTTTGGACAGATAGTACCGAACCAGAATGCCACCCATTGAATGTGTAACAACATGCACACTCGATGCGCCAGCGTCCGCACATTTGGCAATCCCTCTTTCGAGTGTGGGTATTGCCAGTTCCTCAATGCTGTTTTTTCTCGATTGATAACCTATGTTGGCCACGGCAAAGCCGCTATCGAGTAAGGCATCGCGCATTGCATTCATCGATGAAGATGTGCGCGCCAGCCCATGCAGAAGAATAACGCAAGAGTGGGAGCTCACATCCTTTATAGCGCTCTGCGCATTAGGCCGTGTGTGCTTTTTTTGTTCGACACCGGAACTGACTGAAGCCACTGCATGGACGTTTTCTTGAGCTAACAACGTTGTGATGAGAAACAAACTTGCTATAAGAACGGGTTGACGCAAAACGTTGCGAAATTCCGATGTTCTGTTACGTAATGCTTTACTCATCTTTAAAACCATTTTATCTAACTGTTGTTGTAGCCGCGACCGTCCGGCGCTCGCGCAAGCGTTTGCTTTTTCTTGGCTTCACGCCAAACCGTAAAAATGGATGCAACAACAATAATGCCAGCACCAATCCATGTAGACGTTTGGGGCAATTGAGAAAACAGAAAATACCCCAAGACGGCTGCATACAGCAAGCGGACATAGTCCAGTGAGGCAAGCAGCGATGCTTCACCATGTGTGTAGGCATAAATATTGGCTTTTTGAGCAAAGAACGAGACAAAGCCAATGGAAAACAATAGCAGCCACTGCAAAGGTGTTGGATCGACCCATTGAAATAGAGTGGGTACCAACATCGCTGCGCCAACACCAAAGACTTGATAACCCAATATCGAATTTGAAGTTTCAGTACGCGACAATAAGCGAATAATAACCATAACGATTCCGGCTGCCGCTGCACCTGTCACCGCCACCAGACCATAAACGCTAAACCCTTCCGAGCCGGGCTTCAACATGATAGCAACTCCAACAAAGCCAACCGCTACCGCAACCCAGCGATAGGGGCCAACTGATTCGTGAAGAAGGTAAATGGCAAACACGGTGACGAAAAAACTTTTTGCAAAACCCAGGGCGGTGGCATCGGCTAGCGGCATATTGACAACAGCCGTAAACCCACCATACAAGGCAATAAGAGCGAAAAAAACGCGTGTCAGTTGCAGCCTGGGGCGCTTACTCGCTAGCCCGTGCGGAAAGTCCCTTATTAGCGCTGGTGCAAGTAACACGAGCATACCAAGCTGCCTGATAAATAATATTTGCGCTACCGGTATATCGCTTCCAGCCAGCTTGATCAAAGCCGTGCTCAGTGCAAGCAGCCCAGCCGCAATCATCAGGATCAATGATCCTTTTAAATTGTCAGACAGCTTGTCAAATCGTTCCAACTATTTATATTCCAAATGAATTTTTTTACTGCAACAAGATGGTCGATTCAATTTGCAGGGTATTAAATTGAGGTGTTTGCCTTTCTATTTGTACGTATGCGCTAACTCAAGCAACGTTGCATTTAAAATCGATTCGTCTGGTTTAGACGATATAGGCACTAGCCGTTGAAGTCATCCGGCTGGGTCTGCGTGATTGTGGGGTCACCGACAATCACCCTGACATTCATAGACGCACGATCTGCGACATTATCTCGGGCAATTGCTGTGAAACGGAACAGATGATCACCCTGTTCACTTTTTGATGTCTGCCAACGAAACGTGCGCGAGCCATCATCATTAATTTCAAAACTTGCCGTGCCCGGCAGGCGATCAATCTGCACCACAGAATATTCGGCCGTGTGCTCTTCAAGAGATACCCGAAATTGCACCAGCTGACCACTACCAACAATTTGTGTTGGAACAGGATTAAAACCAACGGTGCTTTCCATTTCAAGCTTAGCACCACGAACCGACGCCAACTTCTCTATTATGACCGGGTTAGCGGTATCGGTGGCCACACCCGAAGCAAGGCCTTGTGCGTCAGTTAAGGAGATGGCCTCGGCGTCAACTTTAGTGAGCGTTAATTGCTCGCTGATCACAATATCAAATTCGATAAGGCGCTCAACCGTAACCGATTCATCGCGCGCATCTGTAGCAAGCAAACGCAATTGCGTCATGCCCTGCTGCTCAGCTGCTGGGAGCCATCGGAATTCAGCCACATCTGCTCGCACAATTTGCCAGGTGGCGCCGGCTGGTAGCGTCACAGCCTGAAGTAGCGGCACAGTGCCATCTGGATCGGTAGCTCGAATAAATAGACTGTAGGGCGTACCGGCTGCAATGGTTTGAATGGGCAGTGCTGCAATTTCAGGCTTTGGGTTGTGCGCAGCTGTGGGACTAGCAGCTGTTGCACGAAGTGGATCTACTTCTAATTGCAAAACGAGCTGAACGTCAGCCTCCCCCTCCTCTTCAGCAGTGCCGCTATCAACGGTCTGAGTTACGAGCGCTTCAGGTTCATCGGCTACATGAGTTTCTGCGACTTGGCTTTTTTTACCGCCACGATGAAGCAGTATTCGGCGTGTGCCAAGCAGCCGGCCATCAACAGTCGCAAAGGATTGCACAATGAGTACCGTGGTCGATGGCATGTCCATATCAGGCGACCAGACAAAATCGGCCGTGCCATCACCGTTATTAGTTAACTGAGAATTTTTCGGCGCATTTAAAATGCGCAAAAACGGGACTGGCCCTTGAATGTCTTCCGAGCCGCTACCCGTTAGCCGTATCTGATATTCGAACAGGGATTCAGGCTCAACATACAGATCCGGGAATACTGGCAAACTCAGAAAATCTGGCGATGCGGCTACACTGTTCGCCTGCACCAACGAAGACCAAGCAAGGCATGCAACGAGAGTAATAGTGCAAAGCCTGTTTGCCGAATTGGCATATCGCAGTACGTCTTTCATTAAATTGAGAAACACTGCAAGCTCCAATTAGAAGAGGTTGGCAAACAGTCATCATGGGTTTATACAAAACCGGTGACGGCGATGCCGATGGCCACTCAATACCGTTATTTTAAGCGTTAATAGCACGCATTCCAACAACTATCCGCACTCTTCTACACTTTAAATTAATTCAGATAAATTTAACGACGGTGTGGTCACAATGCACGCCTGAAAGTTAGATTCCAGCGAAAAACGCCGGTAAGCGGGTGTTCAGCCGGCTTTAATTTACGCACCCCGTGATAGCAGCACCGCGCTTCATTGCCAAACACCACGATATCACCATCGTTTAAATCCAGCGCAAACGATTTGCCCTGCTTTTGTTGGCCAGGTAGGTAAAAGAATCGCGCCGGTATCCCCAGCGACACGGACACAATGGGCTGGCTAAAATCCTGCTCATTGACGTCCTGGTGAGCGCCCATTTGCGCGCCCGGTTCGTAGCGGTTGATCAAACAAACATCCGGGTGAAAATCGCTGTACCCAGCGACCGAGGCCGCCCCATTTGCAAGCTTTTTGAGCACATCCGGCATGCGCGGCCAACAGGTACCTGTTTCAGGATCGTGAGCGGCATAGCGATACCCAAGACGATCCGACACCCACCCGACCTGACCACAATTAGTCATGGCAACTGACATGACAAAACCGCGCCGAGTCTCCATATGCCGCATGGGGGCCACCTCAACCACCTGCATTATCGCTGGCATCAGCACGCTGCACTCTGCGAACCCAGGTAGAAACCACATTCCCGGTTGTATTTGCTCAGGCGAACTCAGCAGTTGCATTGACATGACATACACATGAGCTGGAAAACCTCAATTTTAAGCCTATTGCCTTGATAATTCTCACCCGTATATGGGTTTGGATACTATTTTTACTAAATATTCTGCCCGTATTCGGGCAATTATTTTGATTTAAATAGCGAAATGATGAAAAATCTCGCCATGATTACAGAACACGACACTCAGGATCTACTTGACCACCTTTGTAGATCGGCCGCGATAGAGCCAGAAAAAGCGCAACAGCTGCTGCGAGAAATGCTGCATTTCTATAACGAAACCAGCAATGAGTTTATGCAGCGGCGCCACCTGGAGCTGCAGCAGCAAGGCATGAACAACGAAGAAATTTACACCACCATCCAAACGGAAGTGGCGCAGCGACGCTTTGCGGCACCGGCCATCACGACACGTCAAATTCGCAGAGTCATTTACGGCTAAGCGGATCACCCCAAAAAACACAGGATCAATTTTTATGTGCGGCATTATTGCTTATACCGGCCATCGTCAAGCGCAAGCTGTTTTACTTGACGGCTTACGTCGCCTGGAATATCGAGGCTATGACTCTGCCGGGATTTCCATACATTCACGAAAAAAAAATCGCATCGTAAAATGCGCTGGAAAAATTGGCGCTCTGGAAAGCAAGCTCGACAAGGCGGTTAAAGGTCATGCTGGCATCGGACATACAAGGTGGGCGACACACGGCGCACCAAGCGATGAGAACGCACACCCTCACTGCGACCCTACCGAACGCATCAGTCTCGTGCACAACGGCATTATTGAAAATCTGGACGCACTTAGCTCACCGCTAATCGCGGCTGGAGTCAAATTTCAATCTGAAACAGATTCAGAAGTTCTGGCACATCTAATTGCACAGCATGAAGGCCCATTTATAGACGCTGTCAGAGCGGTACTACAACAAGTTGTCGGAACATATGGCTTGGCCGTCATGGACAAGCAAGCACCCGAAACCATCGTGGTAGCACGCAATGGAAGCCCGGTTATTCTTGGCATTGGCAGTAACGAAAATTTCGCGGCATCTGATATGTCGGCACTGAGTCGCTATACACGCGAAGTGATACACCTGGATGACGGCGAAGTGGCTGAAATTTCTCCACAGGGAATCAAGGTCACTACACTGGATGCCAGCCCGGCTTTTAAAGAGCCGATGACACTGACCCACCAAACAGAAGAATATGACCGTGGCGAACACGATAGTTTTTTATACAAGGAAATTAGCGAACAGGCCGAGACCATCACGCGAACACTGAGTGGGCGCTTGGATGATCGCTTCGCCACAGCACATTTAGGCGGCTTGAATTTAAGTGCAAGAGATTTGCTGGGAATAAAAAGGATCACCATTCTGGGTTGCGGCTCTGCTCTGTATGCGGGCATGGCAGGTGCCAGCATGATAGAGCAATTAGCGCGCATACCCGTCAGTGTGGAAGCGGCGGCAGAATTCCGCTATCGCAACCCGGTTATCGAAAAAGACACCATCTATATCGTGGTGAGCCAATCAGGAGAGACCTTCGATACGCTCGCAGCCTTACGTGAAGTGCAACGCAAAGGTGGATTTGTGTTGGGAATTATTAATAGCGTAGGCAGCACTATCGCTCGGGAAGTGGACGGCGGCATCTATATGCATGCAGGCCCTGAAGTATCAGTGGCCTCCACAAAAGCGTATAGCAGCATGCTTGTCGTATTTGCTTTACTGGCCACCTTGTTGGGACGCAGTCGCGACCTATCACCACAAAAAGGCGCGCAACTGCTTAACGCATTGCGCTCTCTACCGGAGCTGATCAATAAAACATTAAAAGGTGAAGAGAAAATAAAGTCAATTGCACTTGAGTATGCAAAAAGTCAGAGCGCTTTTTTTATAGGAAGAACGTACGGTTACCCTATTGCGCTTGAAGGTGCACAAAAACTAAAGGAGATTTCTTACATACATGCGGAAGCCTACCCTGCATCTGAGCTTAAGCACGGACCACTAGCACTCGTAACAAGTAAAACACCTTGTGTAGTTGTATTGCCTGACGATGCTTTATTGAATAAAAGCATCTCATCATTAGAAGAGATTAAGGCCCGCAGCGGCCCGGTTATCACCCTGACAAACGCAAAATCCAAACGAATCGATACCTTGTCGACACAGGTCATTCGTGTGCCAGCAGTGAGTAGCGAAATTGAAAACGAAATAGTTCAAGCTGTTGTGATGGGTGTTGCTTTGCAATTACTGGCGTACCACAGCGCAAAAGCACTTGGACGCAATGTTGACCAACCGCGCAACCTGGCCAAGAGCGTCACAGTGGAGTAAAAGTCGTTTCACTTTTTAGTTGCAATGCGCGAATACAGTATCAGTTTTATCCAACGCCAGTATCACGGGCGGGCATTAATTCACTTGTTGTTCGCAGTAACTTTCTTTTAAGAGCACAATACAAATAGACGCTACGATAAGCACCAACATAAGAGAATGAAACGCCACAGTGTAGGTATCGGCTGAGTACACCCTGGCCCCCTGATCTAAGACACCCGACCAATTGAAATCCAACAGCAAGCCAAGCACCGGCTGCATCAGTGCACCAGAGCTGACTATGCCCATATTGACAAAGCCTAGCGCTGTCGCACTATGACCAGGCTTGTTCCATTCTCGGCACAAGCCCATGAGCACAACCATAGTGCCAGCGCCAATTCCATGTAAGAAAAACAAGGCACTCAACCAAAGCGGGCTTTGTATGGGCACGTACACAATAAGCGCAAAGGTCATTAGACACACAGCGGCGCCACCCAGTAACACCACTTTGCGCCGACCCAAGGCATCAGAAACCCAGCCCATTAGCGGTGAGCCAAGCATCACTCCAAAAAAGAGTGAAGAGACTACACCGCTGGCGTCAATTTGCGAGTACGCCTTGGTTGTGGTTAGCCACGGTACAGCCCAAAGCCCTGCAAACGACAACATGGGTGCCGCAAAGCCAAACCCGCCGACAGCGCACAGTAGCGTTTGTCGGTTTAGAATAACTTGTCTGATCTGCTGCCATACACTGCTCATCGGTGCATCGATAGATTGACGTTTCTCAATTGTGGGAATAATCCACAGCGAACATAAAGCAAGACAAGTCGCCAGAAAACTCAATACAAAAAAACATTCTCGCCAACCAACCGATTCCACTAACACGCGCAAGGGTGCTTGACCGGCTATCGCCCCTACCATGCCCGTTGCGAGCAGCAACCCAGCGAGCAAGCCAAAGCGTGATCGGGAAAAAAACGCGGCCGCGATGGCAAGCGTACCCACAAAAGCAAATGCCACAGAACCACCAATCAGCGCTCTAAAAATGGATGCCTGCCACAGGGAATGGCTGTAGGCGAACCCAACACAGGCCACAGCGCATACCGAAGCACTGATAACAAGCAATCGCTTTGGCCCAAATCTGTCCACCATCAGACCAACAGGCAGTTGCAAAGAGGCGTAGGTGTAGAAATACATACCCGACAACAAACCGATGCCAGAGGCACCCACGGCAAATTCACGCATTAGCTCTGTGGTCATTACGCTCGGAGAGACGCGCTGTACAAAGGCATAGAGGAAAAAAAGGGTGCCTACAGCAAACGCCGCCATAGCGCGTGCTGAACTGGTATTGCCGGGGGTCTGATTCATCGATGGGCATCATACCCGAAGCAAGCGCAATTGACTTATTCTGGAGTACTATAGAGACACGGTTTAATCAATATGTCCCACTAGCACAGGAATGAGAACATGCGTTATTTGCACACCATGGTGAGAGTTAAAAACGTTGAAGAGTCACTTGATTTTTATTGCAACAAACTGGGCTTAACTGAAGTTCGACGAAAAGACGTTGAAGCAGGCCGATTTACACTGATCTTTTTGGCAGCAAGCAAAGATGAAGCGCAATCGGTAGCTAACAACGCACCCGAGCTCGAACTTACCTACAATTGGGACCCAGAAGAGTATGACACCGGACGAAACTTTGGGCATCTTGCCTATCGCGTCGATAACATCTATGAGACTTGTCAGAAGCTGATGGACGCTGGCGTAGAAATTAATCGCCCCCCAAGAGATGGCAATATGGCATTCATAAAATCTCCGGACAACATCTCAATAGAGCTGTTGCAAGAAGGTGACCCACTACCACCTCAGGCACCCTGGGCTACAATGGAAAATTCAGGCAGCTGGTAAATACCTTTCGTCACTATCATCTAATCGCAAGCGAGGATAAGGCATGCATAAATTGCAAATACACCAATACCCCTATGGCGAAGACAACTATGGTGTGTTGCTGCACTCAGCTGAAACGGGCGAAACAGCGGCTGTTGACACAGGAGATGCTCAGGCAACATCAGATGCTTTAAAGAAAACCGGCTGGAATCTCACTGAAATCTGGATTACACATCATCACGCCGACCATACTGCCGGCCTGCTCGCAACCAAAGCTGCACACAATACAAAATGCATTGGTCCTGCTGCATCGTCAGCTCAAATAAAGGGTATTGATCAGGAGGTAGGTGATGGTGACTCCATGACGTTTGCGGGTGTGCAAGTCGACATTATTGCCACACCAGGCCACACCCGCGACATGATCAATTTTTACATACCCAATGAGAATCTGGTGTTTACAGGAGACACCCTCTTTGTACTTGGCTGTGGCAGGTTGTTTGAAGAGTCCGCCAGTACCATGCATAAAAGTCTTTTGAAACTAGCCAAATTACCTGCCGAAACGCAAGTCTATTGCAGCCATGAATACACTTTGGCAAACGCAAAATTTGCAATATCAGTAGACCCGAACAACGCCGCGCTTCAGGCCCGTATTAAGGTTGTGGAAACATTGCGCGCCGATGGAAAACCTACAGTACCCAGCACCATAGGAGATGAGCTGGCGACAAACCCGTTTATGCGGTTTGCAGACAAAGCGATAAGAGAAAAACTAGATATGCAGGATGCTGATGATGCCGATGTGTTGGCAGAGATTAGAAAACGCAAAGATAATTTTTAGCACGAGCCCCTACTTCGGGCGCTCGCTCGCACTATAGGCACTCTTATTGAGCCTCTTGTGCAACTGTGGTTGCCGAAATTCGGCTTCGGCTCACGACAATGACCGTTAACACCATGGCAAGGCCAACAAGGTTAGCCACAATATGTAGTGGATAAAAACAGCCTGCGGACCCTACGATTAGCAGCGGATACATCCAAATACTAAGTGGCCCTTCTGAGTGCAATTGCAACAGCGAACTAAACGCATACATACCAAACAGGCTGAAGAAACCAATTTGCAGGACGCTGATCAAATCACCGCCAATTAGCGGTGTATAAGCGAACAACAACGGCACGATATATAAGCCTTTTGCTATCTTCCAGGCTTGTACACCTGTTGCCATAGGCTTTGAGCCTGCGATGCCCGCCGCGGTAAATGCCGCGAGACAAACCGGTGGCGTAACGTTACTGTCCTGGCTTAACCAAAACACAATAAGATGCGCTGTGAGTAAAAACACGGTCATTTGCGCCGGATCTACCAGCGTGGGTCTTAATACCACGGCAAGTTCAAACGGCATGGCGCGCATGAGTTGATGCGCCTCGGCGCTGGTCATACCGGTAGCAATCTTCGCCACTAGCGGTGAATCCACCAACATAAATGACGCGGCCTTAACAGGATCACCTATACCTGCGATCAACTGTTGCACGATTAATCCGTCTGCTAGCATTCCGGCTAATGCAGGCGCGGATAGTATTGACAATACAATATAGGCTGCCGTTACAGGTAAACCCATCCCTAATACCAATGAAGCAACAGCCACCAACGCCAAGGCGATTAAAAGTGAGCCTTGCGACCATTGAGCAATCATTAATGCAAACGTGTTGGCAAGGCCTGAGGTGGTTACTGCATTGTTGATTAGGCCAACGGCGACCAACAACACGGCTGTCATGATGGCGGTAGAAATTCCCAGCGATAAGGCACGGGCTATGTTCTTTGGTCCCATTTTATTTGGCGTAAGCCAGCTCACTACAATTAGTGTCGCCATTGCAAAGGACGCAGCATAACTGGGTGTTTTACCACTGACCAGCATGTACGTCATAATCCCTAGTGGTAGAACAAAGTTAAGTGCCCCACCTAACATTTTCTTTCGGTCGATCGGTTCCGGCTGCTCGGTACCGATATTGTGTTTCATCGCTTCTATACGAACAATGAAACCCACCGAAAAGAAATACAAAATGGCCGGTACAATGGAAACGGCCACAATAGTGCCGTATGGAATACCGGTATAACTTGCCATGATGAATGCACCAGCACCCATTATCGGCGGCATCAGTTGGCCACCGGTTGAAGCCGACGCTTCAACTCCTGCTGCAAACTTCGGACGAAACCCATTCGACTTCATCAACGGGATAGTGATAACTCCAGTGGATGCCGTGTTGGCTACAGCTGAACCTGAAATCGTTCCTGTCAGCGCAGACGATAAAACGGCAACAAACGCTGCACCGCCACGAAGCCTGCCAGCAATGAGTTTGGACATTTCAATCACAAAGTCTGATGCACCTGATACCACCAGGAATGCACCAAAAATCATGAACAAGGTAATGTTTGCGGATGAAATGGTGGTGATAATGCCAAACATCCCTTCATCGTTATAAAGCGAACGAAACAAAACATCATCCAAAGGCAAACTGGCTGCGCGAAAAGCACCAGGCATCATTTCGCCCAAAAATAAATTGTATGAGAGTGCCAGGATGATCAGCACTGGAATTATCAAACCAGTTAAGCGACGCGTTAGCTCTATCGCACCAAGAATAACCATTAAACCCGCAAACCAATCCACCCAAGTGAACTGCCAGGACAAACCGGTTCGCGCCAAGGTGCGCTCGTACACACCATTTTCTGCATGCGCGACCCACAAGGCACTAAACGCAAGTAATAACCCGAATAGAAGATTAAGTCCGAAAATAAGGAGTGGAGTTTCACCTTGTGCATTCGTACGGCCGGTAGTGATTGCAGCGAGAAATGCAAAGCCTGCAAAGTGAATACAGTTCTGCCACTTGCCGGGTTCGGTCAAATAAACATTGGTTAGCACATGCCAAATACCAAATAGGCAAATACCGATTAATGTCAGCATCCACGGCCAAGGGTTGGCAGTTGCATGATCCAGACTGAACAGTCTTTTTTTAAAGTCCAGGATGGCAGTTTCCATGGGAGTCCTTAGCGGGCAACACGTTCTAAAGAATTGACTGCAGTGTTCTGCGAACGCAGAAAAAACGAGAAGTAAGCTTGCTCAGCCAATCGTACAAACTAATTTATAAGGTAAAAAAGTGCCGGTCCAACTGATGTTGTACCGGCACCG
>CAYSZH010000120.1:0-14507 GCA_964435305.1 uncultured Granulosicoccaceae bacterium | reverse complement strand
GCCATCGACCTGCGCAAGCGATTGCTGTGTTTGACGAAAATCAAGCCACTTGCTTGCCACCACCGCCAAACCCAGTGCGCCAAGTAAAACCAACGTCCAGCGCCAAGGCTTCCAGGTTTTATCAAATTGTGTTTTAGGGCTGTAACCGCCCTGTAGCAGATTAATATTAGGTGCTGATGCCAGACCACTGGCGTAGAGACTAAGCTTACTTCCGCAATCGCGCATTTCAACATCAAGCTGACCCACTGCAGGTGCTTGAATATTGGCATCGGTACGATAAACAATCATCGACGCACTCGTATCTTCAGGCAAATCGGCTTTTGCACTGTCGAGCATCATGCTGGCCATGTCCGTATCGGCGCTAAAGCCTTTGTAACCATTTAGTCTGACAACGGTGTGTTGTTTATCCACCAACGCCGTCCAACTCACTTCATCTGGGTCGGCATCAAATTTCGGTAGCGCCAGCGTCTCAGGCACAATCAGCGTAGGGCGTAAGCCAGCTTCTGCACATTGGTCTCGCACTTCGTCCATGGTATCTCGGCCAATAACGGCGACCGGATAAACATCGTCTTTACCTTTTGAGCCCAAGGCAAAATGCAATGCATCCACATCGTCGGCTACTTGCTCTTCAAGCTGGAATGGCACGGCTTGTACGGCACGCGCAGCCGAGCCGCCAGGCACTGTGGCTTCAGCAAGCAAAACATCATCGCCTGGTAAAACCAGAGTAGAACGGCGCCCTTCAACTTTATCGGCCGCCTCTTTAAGTGTGCCGGTGGCAATATCGGACGTGAGCGCACCTTTATCGTCCGCGGTTGCCCAGTGCACGAGGTTTTCCCCAACTCGGGGCATATGAATAATGACGTTCTTCGCCAATCTCTTAGTCCAGCCTGTGTTTACTTAAATATGGTTTAAAAAACCCTATACCCTATACGAGGGTACGAACCTTATAGTGTATCCCGCGAACGAAAAATCACTTTTGTTCGACCCTCTGCATCTCGTTCTAGTAATGTGTACTGCGAAATCGCAATACCTTCACCAGCCACATCGATTCTTACCTGAAAATAACTCGATCTGACGGCAAGTGTGTTTGGAGGAGCAACCTCCTCGCCACTTTCAGGTGCCGCCTCAGACTCAAAGTCGATAACCGTCTCATAGGGGGTTAGATCCCGCTCTTCAGTTAGCGTTTCTGGCCCATCCTCGGCATCTAAATCAAATATATCCTCACACTGAGGATAGTCTTCGTAAGCGCCCGTGTCCCAACGCGATAATTCCCCCCCTAGCGGCTGTAGAAAATCAGACAGCGACGCGAGCACTTCTGGTGTTGCTGTATTCACGTTAATCGCTGTTGGCCCGTTTGTCACTGGCAACACGGCAATGTGAGGTAACAGCAATTCATAATCTTCCAGTTCTTCCTCTACCGACGGGCTAAAACCTTTGACCAGTTGTAGCTCGTTCACAGCCGAAAAAGGACCATTACTGGCCCGATAGGCTGGGTCTAGCCCAGTGTAGTAATCATCCTCAGCGCCGTCGGGTATGGTTGGGTCAAAGTCACTATCCACCCAATCGACAATAGCCTGCGCTTTTACCTGATCTATCGACAATTCGCCCAGTAATCGGGTCAGATGCTCTACGTGAATTTCACTGGCCTCGCCTTCTTCGTTAATCAGGTTATTTAAATTAAACCTGCCTTGCATATCCACGATGCAGCCTTGTAATGCCATTTCATCGATCGGCACCGGTGGAATGGTCTGCGCCCAGTCATCATCGAAGGAGTCGCTGTTTTCGCGTAAGGCCGATTCGACATCACGAAATAACAAGGCCGCTGCAAAGCGCTCCCCGCTGATGGCAAAGCTTCTGGCCGTTTGAATCAGCGCTTCGTTACGCTCGCGTTGCATGTCCAGCTGTTGGCGACTGGTTACCGCTACTACAGTTATAGTCCCTAATGCGACAACCAACATGGCTGTGATAATCGCAACGCCAGATTGTGATCGTTGATTGCGCATAAACTTCAACCTGGCAACGCAAAAACACGCACAACACGGCCCATGTCTTCAAGTTCTAACGTAAATTCGATGGCCCGCGGGTTACCCGGATTTTCCTGAACATCCAGTGGAGGCCAGTTATCTTTCCAACTGCCTTCGTCATCCATAAAGCGTAAAGTCAGCTCGTCTACACCATCGAGCATTTGACGTCGTCTTGTAGGTACCTCATCAAGGCTATCCAGGTGATACCAATAACTGCGCAGCAGCCGATCCTCATCGAGTGAGTAAGCTACGCGCTGCAAAGTGGAACGCGGCGGCATTATATCGCCTGCAGGGTTAGTCCAACCGGCGCGGGTGAATTGAAACAATGACTCCCCTTGGAGGTTGTACTGAAATGAGGGCAGCGGTTCGTCAACCGATGAACGCACCCGACGATCCACTATTTGAGTGACATCTTCTGCCAGCCAATAAAACGTGCGTTGCAGCGCGTTAAGCCGATCTGACTGGGATTCGATTCGACCACGTGTATCGCTGATTTGCGACAACATGGTAAAACCCGCCGTGCCTAATATGGCCAGTAGAAACATCGCCACCAGCAGCTCTATGAGTGTAAAGCCTTTGCCGCGCGAAGCGGTGCAATTTTGCGCCGTCGATCTTAATCTGCTTTTAAACGCGAAGATGCCATTCATAGCCGGTGTTCCGGGTTACCCACAAAACCGGTCACCGAATAAATATAACTGTCTTCATCTGCTTTTAGCCTGACTTCAATATCCAGTCGCCTAAGGTCGGCATCAGCAAGCCTGCGTGTGCGAGTGCGCACATACCAACGCTGCTTGAGCATTTCAACTTCAATGTTTTTGGCACCCACATCTGGCCAAGCAGGTAAGGCTTGCAGGGTAGCCAGATGATTGGCCGCCACCCATCGGCCCACTTCTTTTTGGCGCAATACACTGCTGCGAAATGCGCTTGCACCAGAGGCTGAAACCAGCGCCGAAACACCAACTGCCAGTATGGTCATGGCAACAAGCACCTCAACCAGTGTGAAACCTTTGTCTCGCGGTGATTTAGCAGCAATAAATACACGTCTGCTTAGTATGCATCGAGCAGGCATTATTCGAGTTGCTCAACAACAACAGGCAGCACTTCACCCGTGGAGACACCATAGCGATGCTCACCTTCGGTATCAGCAAGTACGATGTTGAAGTCTGGCATCATCTCGCCGTTGGATAGAAACAGCACATGCGGTTTGATTGGATCTTCTTCTGTTGCTTCTGCCAGCTCATCGACCAGCTCTTCAAGCACAATGGGTAATCCTGAAATATCGACTTGAAATTCAACAGGAACATTCGTATCTTTGTAACGCAAACGATCATCATCAAACACTTGCCAGGCAGGCTCCCCGCCCTCTTCTGTTGCAGCCAGAATATAAAATTCGTACGAGTTTGGATGAAAGCGAATACCAAATTGCTGCCTTGAGTACACCGCCTGATCAGCAGCCAACCCCATCAGCAAACTTGTACGTTGCGCCGTATCACGCACAATGGTCCCTGTATTGCGAAAATCGATATTAAGCACAACCGCGCCCACCAGTATTGAGATAATGGTAACAACCACCATTAATTCGATGAGCGTAAACCCTGCTGACTGTCGTTTGTGTGCTCGTGGATAGGCCACGTGCAAGTGCTCCGAATAAGTTATGAGTTTAGCGAGAAATCAATCGATCACTATTGCGACCAATTGGATATGTCTTCGGCTTCACCTTCGCCGCCTTCAACTCCATCGGAAGCCAGCGTCAAGATATCGAAATCACCTGCTTCACCAGGGCTGACATAGACATAGTCACGACCCCAAGGATCTTTAGGCAGCTGTTTAACGTACCCACCAGCTTGCCAATTGGCAGGCTCCGGATCGCCACTGGGTTTTTCGATCAGGGCCTGCAGGCCTTGATCGGTTGACGGGTAGCTGAAGTTATCCAATCGATACAGTTCGAGAGCAGCGCTCATGGTGCTGATATCCTGCTTGGCACGCACTTTTCTGGCCTCACCTGGCTTACTCATTATACGAGGCACCACCGCGGCACCCAGGATGGCAATAATGGCTACAACCACCATGATTTCGATCAAAGTGAAGCCACTAGCTCTGTTACTGCTGTTCCCACGGCGTCTCTGATTCGTATTTTTGATCATTCTTTAAATTCTCCACTGTTCGTTTTGGTGCGCTTTGCGCTATGTATAAAAGAATAGCACGCAGAATAACCGGCGCTGGATATCTCGATATACACCTTTCAGTAGCGTAAAGTGTGCCGTCTACTAGTCTCTGACAATAAATGAAACGTATCATTCACAGTCTTATTAAGCCTTTGATATCGCCCGCTGGCATGATGGCTGTAGCCGTGGCAGTACTTTGCATTGTGCTGCAAACCGCAGGGCTAGCCGATACATTGCGATTTGACCGCCAGGCCATTGCCGATGGGAGTTGGTGGTTGTTGCTTACTGGTAATTTCGTTCACCTTGGCGCTGGCCACCTATGGATGAACATGGCAGGCTTCGCCCTCATCGTCGCGCTTGTCTGGACTCACTTCTCTATTGGTGAATGGGCATTAATCATTCTGATTTCAAGTCTTGTCGTCGGCATAGGCATGTATTTTCGAGATCCTAACGTCCTTTGGTACGTTGGATTCTCCGGCACCTTGCACGGTTTGATTATCGCTGGCTGCCTTGCCGATATGCGGCACTACCCCAAATCGGCAGCACTCTTACTGTTGTTAGTGATAGCTAAGCTGATTTGGGAGCAGATCGCTGGCGCGCTTCCAGGAAGTGAATCTATGGCTGGAGGCCGGGTCGTTGTGAACTCACATTTATACGGTGCCGTCGGCGGTGGCATTGTGGGCAGTACGATTCTGGTGGTCAACAATTTTGCGACTCGCGATAAAACGCAATAACGCGAGGCCGCTTTTCAGACCACCAGAATCGGTAGGTCAGTCAGATTCACAAGGTCAGTTTATATATCCGTTGGCCACAAACGTGTTTCTGGATAAAACTGCGACCAGGCAAACCAGAATGCTTGATGGCCACCGACGTCGGCCCCATCCTCACCGACAGCCCTGATACCGCCACCATCGAGCTTAAGTTCGATATTTTCAACTTTCACTGTATCGCCATTCGATAAAGCAAGAAACGCTTTACTGCGTTGAAACGCAATTGGCTGACCCGATTCAGTTACGGCACCAATAATATCTTCGTGCACTGACAAACGAGGATCGACATCGCCTACAGGGAAAATTGGCCCATCAGCGTCTCTGTTGTTGCGAAAGTCAAAGTCACGGCCCAAGGCTAATGCTTCGGCAAGCACGGTTGTTTCCGGGTGTGCTTTTTTCCATTCGCCCCAGGTTGTTGTGATGACACCTGCCTGGTTTAACTGAATATTTTTTTCCGCCAGCGGGCCGGTTACAGCCTTGCCTAAAAACGTATCAAATACTGAATGACTGGTGATGTCGTACATCACTTTGTTTGATCGTATTAATAAGCCTGAGGTACGCAGCACTGGCCGCTCAACACCTTCTGGTAACTCATCGGTAAAGTAAGCCTGTGCTGCACCACACAATGTGCAGTAAGGAATACCGAGATCTCGCCCACCCAATGTGTCGTTAACCATTTCACGCACTTCCATTATCTGACGTGGATAGGCTCTGTACTCGCCGTTTAAAGCAATGCCGAACACAACGTCATCGTCGTCCAACCAGGTCGCACCTTCAACATCAGTGACTTCAGGATTATCCGCCGCAGGAATGCAGTTGCAGGGTTCATCTGTAGTATCAAAGGCACGATCGTCTATCTGCACACCACCCCAAGACACATGCCGCCAATCGATCGTGCCTTCGGAAAATATTTTTTCCCAACCTGGGATGAATGTTGTGAAGATGCCTTTTTTAAGTTCCAGATAATTGGGAGGTTCTGGAATGTCCCAGGCAATCAAATGGTCAGTGGTCTTACCCCAATAATTCCCATTTTCGAATTCAAGGCCCAACAGATTAGTTGCTGCTGTGGCAAGTGATGCAATCATTGCAGGCTCACGTACAAAGCGCATGAAGTCGGTTATCAGCCAAGCCACGCGAGGGTCACTGGATTCTCCTATGTCACGAAGCCCAATGTCTTGATCTCGGCCCCATTGCTTATCACGGACACTATCGGAGAAAACCACTTTGACAGCACGGGCAAGATCGTCACTCATTGGGCCTGGGGGTATTGGTGGCGCTTTACCGAATTGCTTTTCTTTGTAGGTTAATTCTTCGGCGGCGTCGTTGCCGACATCGACCACAGCATTATCGCTGGCTTCATCCGCGATAGATGTGCAAGCAGACACCATCAGGCCAGCAAAAACAACAAAAATAGCCTGCCTCACCGAGGAACGACCGATTACGGCTAATGTTGCTGCCGGCTTAGATAAAAATACAGAATGCAATAACATGGCTTCTCGCCTATTTATATAATTACTTAATTCTCCTTGACCTACCAATGGGGAAGTGGTTCCCATGAGAGACAAGAAATTGCCATAACCTTGATAGGAATCGCGAAGTTATGTCTTATTGTGGGGTCTGAGCGTCAAGCTTTCTTTTGAGCAATCTGACTCTACAGATGTAACCTGACTCTACACATGTAGAGTAAGCGCACTTCAAAACATCTCTACAAAAAACCAGTTTGTCAGCATAGGCCTATTTTTAAACAGGATAATCCCTAAACCTCACACCCCACCATAGTCCTTTTTCTCATCACCAATCCAACGTCTTATCAAGCCGCGCACATTAGAAGGATGTGATTCAAGCAGCGCATCAGCAATATCACTAACAGAATCAAGCAAATCGCTATCACGGCCAAGTTCAGCAATTCGAAATTCTGCCAACCCAGTCTGACGCGTGCCTAGTACTTCTCCAGCCCCGCGAATGTCGAGATCTTTTTGTGCAATGACAAACCCATCGTTTGTTTTACGCATAATACTAATACGTTCTTTGGCATTTTGAGACAACGGCGCTTGGTATAAAAGAATACAGCTACTCTGTGCACTGCCTCGACCCACTCGCCCACGCAACTGATGCAGTTGTGATAAACCCAGTCGCTCTGCATTTTCAATGATCATCAGTGAGGCGTTTGGGACATCCACACCGACTTCAATAACAGTGGTTGCAACCAGTAAATTCAGCTCGCGAGATTTAAAAGCCTGCATGATGGCATCTTTGTCACGCGACTTTAATCGCCCATGCACAAGCCCCAGCCGAGCTGCTGGCAAAACTTCCGTTAACATCGCAATGGTATCTTCCGCGGCTTCCGCCTGCAAGGATTCACTCTCTTCTATCAAAGTACAAACCCAATACACTTGTCGACCTTCACTAATTGCCTTGGCGACACCTGCAACGACTTCAGCACGGCGAGTGGTTTCAATAGCCACAGTATTAACAGGCTTTCTACCCGGTGGTAACTCATCAATAATGGAGCAGTCTAGATCGGCATAGGCTGTCATCGCCAATGTACGAGGAATAGGCGTAGCTGTCATAATCAGCTGATGCGGCAAGGTATTGTTGTCCGCACCTTTGTTACGTAAGGCCATTCGCTGATGCACACCAAAGCGATGTTGCTCATCGATGATGGCAAGGCCAAGGTTATCAAACACCACATCATCCTGAAACAGCGCATGGGTACCCACCACGATGCGTTCTCGTCCCATCGCAACCGCTTCTATGGCACTGCGACGTTGTGCAACTCGCAGTTTGCCGGAGAGCCAACCTACGCTAATGCCTAACGGTTCGAACCATTCAGTAAAATTTAATAAATGTTGTTCAGCTAAAATTTCAGTGGGCGCCATCAATGCAACCTGAAAGCCTGCTTCTACCGCCGCGGCCGCGGCCAGCGCAGCAACAATGGTTTTACCCGCACCGACATCACCTTGTACCAATCGAAGCATGGGCTCACCTCTTTTCATGTTCTCCAGCACTTCTTCAAGCACACGCTGCTGGGCACCGGTGAGCTGAAACTGCAGCGACTGCCTAATACCTTCAGAAAGTTTGCCCTCGGGGTTAATCATGGGTGCCGCATTTTTTTGTGCTTGTACTCGCAGCAAACGTAATCCAAGCCGGTGCGCAACCAACTCCTCCAGCGCAAGACGGCGATGCGCCGGGTGCAGTCCATCCATCAATGCCTGCACATCTGCATCTGGTGGCGGCCTGTGCACGGTCTTTAATGCACTGGAAAGATCCGGCAAATCATGGTGGTGTGGTACCGATGCATTAAGCAATTCAGCCGGAATAAAATCGGCCAGCTGGTATCGATCTAGTAGTGTGAGCGATTGGTCCGTCAATTTTCTTAACGTCGGTTGTTGCACACCTTCGGTTGTCGGATAAAACGGTGTGAGTGTTTCCTGCAAAGCGATACCTTGTGTTTGCAGGCGGTATTCAGGATGCACCATTTCCAGCATGCCCGGCCCGCGCCGCACTTCACCAAAGCACTGCAGCCGAGCACCGCGTGTAAATTGTTGTACCTGTTTTTGACTAAAATGAAAAAAACGCAGCGTTAAAGAACCCGTGCCATCTGCCATACGCACAAGTAAAGATCGTCTTCGACGAATAACAACATCGGCCATCACCACTTCCCCAGTGATAACTGCCTCCTGCCCGGGTTGCAGCGATCCGATGGCCGTTAACTGGGTTCTGTCTTGATACCGAAACGGCAGATGAAACAGCACATCTTGCACATTGTGCATACCCAATGGCGCAAGTTTCTCAGCCACAGCCGCACCCACACCTTTAAGCTGAGTGAGGGGCAATGCATCAAGTGCCGTATCGGCTGCTGGTTTCGAGACTGTTGCCATATACCGCTAAAGCGCTTTCGCTTACTAAATAATCTTAACGTTCAATATGCATGATGCCTTCAACTTCTACCTTGACACCCTTGGGTAAAGCCGCAACACCAATGGCGGCTCTAGCGGGAAAAGGTGCCGTAAAATTTTCTGACATAACATCATTCACTAAAGGGAAGTGAGCCAGATCAGGCAGATACACATTAAGTTTTACAACGTCGCTAAAAGACCCACCTGCAGCATCACATACGGCCGCTAAATTTTTAAATACCTGAACGATCTGCTCGCGAGCATCGTCACTAACGACATCGCCTGTTGCCGGGTCCAATGGAATTTGCCCTGATAGATAAACAGTAGGGCCGCATTTTATTGCCTGTGAATAAGTACCCAGCGCTTCGGGAGCCTTGTCGGTTTCTACTGCATTTCGTGCCATGATATGAACTCATCAAGTGTTTGAGTTCACAGTATAACGTAGGGGCTAACGACTGCGGCTCACACCTCGAACAACAGTAAGATTCCGTAAGCGCCGAATGATGCGCGCCAGGTGTTTCCGATCTGAAACCGTGAGCACAAACCGAATATGAATGTTGTCTTCACCACGATTGTTGAAGTCCATATTTTCAATATTGATGTTCATCAGTGACATGGTGGACGTCACACGCGCTAGGGCACCTGGCTGATTGACAAGCTGCAAAACAATATCTGCTTCAAATGCATCCACCAAATCGGGTGCCCACTCTACCGCCACCCACTCTTTTGGACGGCGGCGATAACGAGATACATTGCGACAACCGGCGCGGTGAACCGCTATGCCAGTACCGGCCATAATCAAGCCTTGCACATTGTCCCCTGGAATTGGGCAGCAACACTTTGACAAGGTTAGCACTGAACCTTCACGACCTTCGATGAGCAATGGCGGTGTGTCACCCACTGGGATCTGTAACGTGCCAGATTCCTCACCGCGTTCTTTATTGATCAAACGCTCGGCTATCTGACTGGGCAGATGGTTACCCAAGCCAACATCTTCAAAAAGTTCGTCACGGCTTTTAAACCCAAACTCTGCCAGCAAGGCGCTCATGGATTTCTCGGACAAGGAATGCAGCGATGCTTCAAAGCGGCTCAGAGCACGTTTAATTAAACGCTCACCAAATTCAACCGCCTTTGATCTATCAAGCTGACGTAAATGATGACGTATGGATGTACGTGCTTTTGAGGTGACGACAAAGTTGAGCCACATTGGGCTTGGCGAAACATTTGGCCCCGTGATGATTTCAACAGTTTGACCCGATTCGAGCGGCATACTTAAAGAAGATAAGTTTCGATCTACTTTAGCTGCAACACAGGCATTACCAATTTGCGAATGCACAGCGTATGCAAAATCTACCGGAGTTGCGTGGCTGGGCAGCTCGATTATTTTGCCCTTGGGCGTAAACACATAGATATCACTTGGCCTTAGATCGCCCTTCACGCTTTCAACAAATTCGAGCGTATCCTGCGTGCTGCTTTGCATGTCGATAAGTGTGTTTAGCCAAAAGCGAGCGTTCTCTTCCGAACTTTGACCATCTGTACCTTCCTTGTAAGCCCAATGCGCCGCAATTCCTGATTCGGCAAATTCGTCCATTTCCTGGGAGCGTATTTGTACTTCAACCGGGATACCATCTTGATAGCGCAGCACCGTATGCAGTGACTGATAGCCGTTCTCTTTTGGTTTGGCTATGTAATCCTTAAAACGCGAAAAGATAGGAATGTAAAGCTGGTGAACAATTCCAAGTACGCGATAACACTCATCGATGTTACTCACCACGATACGCAGTGCGAACATATCAAACACTTCCTGGAAGGGAAGTTGTTTTTGCTGCATTTTCCGGTACAAACCAAAAAGGTGTTTTTCGCGTCCAGTTACACTGGCTTCTATACCTTGTGCACGTAAGCTTGCCTGTATGTGTTTTTCGATGGAGCTAATGACATGGTTACGATTACGGTGCGCCTGCGTCACTTTGCGATCGAGCACTCTGCTGCGCCCTGGATAACAACACGCAAACCCTAGATCTTCGAGTTCGTTTTTGATTTTAAACATGCCCAATCGTCCGGCAATTGGCGCATATACATCCAGCGTTTCACGACCAATTCGATTTTGCCGATCGCGCGAGAGCACGCCTATTGTACGCATGTTATGCAATCGGTCGGCGAGCTTTATCAGGATGACGCGAATATCGGACACCATCGCCAGCAACATTTTTCTAAAGCTTTCGGCCTGAGCCTCTTCTTTTGATTTGAATTCGAGATAATTCAGCTTGCTTAAGCCATCCACGATGGAAGCCACCTGATCGCCAAATTCATTTACGAGCTGGTCGCGACTGGTTTTGGTGTCTTCTAGTACATCGTGCAGCAGTGCCGCCATCACACTTTGATGATCAAGCTTCATATCGACAACGATATGGGCTACGGCTATAGGGTGAGTAATATAAGGCTCTCCGGAGCTGCGTTTTTGACCTTCGTGAGCACGCTCAGCAAGCACATAAGCACGATCAATTTGCTCTAGCTGCTCATTCGAGAACAGCACACTGACGCGCTCAATCAGCTCAGGATAGGAAGCAACGGCTGTTAATGAGGACTCCTCGGTAGCGGGTAGTGCTTGCTCCGGGGTACTCATAGGTCAGGCACCCGTCGTGGTGGACACGCGGCAGCGCATGCGAGAATAACTGGAAGAATCAAAGAAAACACAGACTGACAGCCCAGCCGCTAATCTGGCTGAAAAGCGGTGTAGACGGGCCGCCTGTGTGACAGGGTATAACGAGGCCTTGTCGGGATTAGAAATCAGAGCGCAAGTCTTTATCATAAATGACCGGCTCAACTGGAGCAGGAGGTGGCGGCGGTGTTTCGTTGAGAATTTCTTCACCAACCAAACCATCCGCTATTTCGCGCAGAGCGATAACGGTGGGTTTGTCGTTATCTGCCGACAGCATAGGCTCAGCGCCCATTGAAATATTACGAGCGCGCTTGGACGCGATCAGAACGAGATCGAATCGATTAGCAACGTTTTCCAGACTGTCTTCAACGGTTACGCGGGCCATAGAGCCAATTCCTGCATAAAATTCATTCGATTGTGTAGTGTAGTGTTCCACACCCGCAAACACCAGACCAAAGCACGTCAAATTCCGTTACTTTTAGGCAAATGCGTCGTGACGATTCGGCGGGTAGTGAACTAGACAACAATTGGCGGCGCTTGTTGTGCTGCGATTATTGGGTAAGGCTGGTGATTAAACCCGCGTGGCGCGAGGCCTGTCGGCGTTTGCTTACTCGCAATGCCAATATCACCGACTTAAGGTCCGCCAGCGCCTGTTCAAAATCATCGTTTATGATCAGGTAATCGGCACCATGATATTGGCGCATTTCGGCAACGGCTTCGGCCGTGCGGCGCTCGATTACCGCATCCGTGTCTTGTCCACGTCCGCGCAGGCGCTCGATGAGGGTTTCTCTGGATGGAGGCAGAATAAATATCGACACCACATCTTCTAATTTTTGCCGAACCTGTTCAGCGCCCTGCCAATCTATCTCCAAAATAACGTCTCGGCCGGCATTGAGATTATCTTGTACCGCGCCCACGCTGGTACCGTAGTAATTATCAAATACCTTGGCGTACTCCAGAAATTGATCTTCATGGATCATTTCTTCAAATCGACCCTTCTCGACAAAAAAATAATCCTGCTGATCTTCCTCACCCGGCCGCCGATCACGCGTGGTGTGAGAGACAGAGACGACAATATCCGCCAATTCGCTGATAACGCGCCGCACCAGGCTCGTTTTACCTGCCCCAGAAGGGGCCGAAACAATGAAAAGTTGTGCTTGTGTCGCTTTCATGGCTTGTCAAAAAATGTGTAACGGCACACAGGACTATAGTCGCTTGAGCGTTGATTCGCGCCATTTGCAGCGGTCCAGCAGGTGGTTCATTTGGATTTTTTGAAGCTTATCTGTCAAAAATTTGCAGCCTGTGCGTTGTCCCTTTTACCAGGCAAGCTAACGTATAGGGGCAAAACGCCAAATGAACGTAAAACAACAGTGCAGCGACGTCGCGACTCATTTACCAGCAGGCTTTCAGGGGATTTTCAAAAGCGCTGCGACGAAACCGGGGCACAGCGATAATCATGGCGATTGCACTTGCTTTGGCACACAGAATCGCTTTATCCGCGCAGCAAAAGTGGACTATCACATCACCACCACGCAGTACCGCGCGCCCGCCAGACAGGCTATAGCCCTGTTTTTGGCCTCACAACGTATATTGCCGCATCTGGCCACGACTCAGTCAGATTCAGAGCATCAGGTGGCTGGTGAGCGATGGCAAGTGAAAGCAATAGAGCAGCATAAATTTAACTACCTTGTGGCCACGCAAGCTCACAATCAAACAACGCGAGTGGTCATGCTGAAAACACGTTATGGCGTTGCGGATGCGCAGACTGAACTGAACATGCTGATTGAGGTCATTAAACAACACAAACAAGATTAACAAATTAAATACGCTAAACAGCTTCGGCTTGTTCTCTGCAGGCTAGTGAAGAACAGCTAAGCTAGACCGGGTCGCGCTCATGTCATAATTCGGTATGTCACAGCCACTGGTTTCAGTTCTTCTACCCATAAAATCACTATCCGTTTTTGCGCCAAAAGCGGTTGCCAGTATTCTCAATCAAACGCATCAAAATATTGAGCTTGTTATTGTCGGGCAATCAGATGTCAGCAAACTGCAAACGCAACTGCCTGACGACCCCCGTATCACTATAATTGCGCGCGATGCACCTGGCATTGTTGGCGCACTCAATACAGGTCTTAATTATTGCAGGGGTGATTATATTGCTCGAATGGATGCAGATGATATTGCCTTGCCTAACAGAATGGAATCTCAACTCACACTGTCTAAAGCGTATAAAGACAGTGCACTTATTAGCACCTGCGTTGAATTTTTTAGTGATTCAGAGTGTGTTGGCGACGGTTACAAACAGTACGCCAAATGGCTCAATAGCCTTTTGACACCAGAGGCCATTTACGATGCATGCCTGATTGAATCACCCATGCCTCACCCTGGGTTTTTTGCGCATAAATCTGTTTGGCAAAAAATAGGTTTATACAGAGACAATGACTATCCAGAAGACTACGATATGGTGTTGCGAAGCTGGCTACAGGCAATACCCATGTGCAAGCCAGAACCCATATTGTTGCGGTGGCGTGATCACGCCGACAGACTCACTCGCACCGATAAACGTTACAGTCGGCTCGCGTTTACTCAGTTAAAAGCTCAGGCCCTGGCGCATATCAGCGGTGAAATACAAGCACGATTAAACAACGGTATCTGGATTTGTGGCACAGGCAGAAACGCGCGTAACTGGCACGACGCTTTGCAAAGTCAAAACCTTAACGTATCAGGCTTTGTAGATTTAGAGACAGAGAATCGCAAGCATCAAAAACGACACTTGCCGGTTATAACCTATGATGAATTACTCGATAAACGCGGCCGGTGCATTGTTATCAGCGCGATTACAAATTCTGCTGCCAGGGATAAGCTTCTCAGTTGGTTTATTGAAAATGAGATGACACCGTGGCGCGACTTTATTATTGGGGGCTAACACTTAAAGCTTTAGAAACTGCCCCAGTATGCTGGGGATGGAAAATTCTGATACTGTAGTGTCA
>CAYSZH010000119.1:0-14644 GCA_964435305.1 uncultured Granulosicoccaceae bacterium | reverse complement strand
CAGGATATGGTCAGTTTTACGGGCTCGGCAGACACTGCTGTAAAATTGCGTTCACAACCTCATCTGATACAACATTCAATACCGTTTAACGCAGAGCAAGACAGTTTAAACAGTACTGTTCTTGGCAACGACGTCACCGCAGGCTCTGATGAGTTTTCACTGTTTGTGAGCGAGATCTGCAAAGAGATGACCGTCAAAGCAGGGCAGAAATGTACCGCTATAAGACGAATCATGGTGCCCAGACATCTTCATGATGATATTGCCGATGCAGTATCGGCAAGGCTTGCATCAATACGCATTGGCGATCCCATGCTCGAAGATACCGATATGGGGCCGTTGGTATCACAAGCGCAAAAGCAGGATGTAAAAGAGAAGTCTGACCTGATTGCAGCAGAAGCTTCGCTGGTGTTTGGTAGTGAAACACCCGATATAAACGGTGCGGATTTTGACAAGGGTGCCTTTACTGTTCCCAGGTTATATTCGTGTAAAACACCCGATACCGCAACGCATGTACACGAAACGGAGGCATTTGGTCCCGTTGCCACTCTGATGCCATACAAAGATGTGAATCATGCTGCGATGTTGCTAAACCGGGGTGGCGGTAGTCTTGTGGCATCGGTGGTGACTGAAGACACCGATTTTGCTCGTAATCTGACATTGGCCAGCGCTGCTTATCACGGCAGGCTCTACTTTAACAATCGCCATTCAATGAAAGAATCAACCGGTCACGGATCACCGCTTCCGCACATGACGCACGGTGGCCCTGGTCGGGCCGGAGGTGGCGAAGAGCTTGGTGGTATTCGCGCTGTAAAGCATCATATGCAGCGTACGTCTGTGCAAGGTGGTGCTGACATCATTAGTGCAATATCAAGTCGGTATATTGTTGGCGGCTCGCAATCTGTCAGCACTGTGCATCCGTTTCGCAAAACATTTCACGAACTTGAACTGGGTGAAACGATCAAGGCCGGGCCACGCAAAATTTCACTTGAAGATATAGAGCATTTTGCAAAATTCACTGGTGATACGTTTTACGCTCATATGGATGAAGCCGCGGCCGCTGCCAATCCCTTTTTTCCAGGCAGGGTGGCGCACGGTTATCTACTATTATCGTTTGCAGCAGGCCTTTTTGTGCACCCTGATCCGGGCCCAGTGCTTGCCAACACCGGTCTTGACGGATTGAGCTTTCAGCAACCCGTTGTTGCAGGCGATAGCATCAGTGTTTCATTAACGGTTAAAAGTAAGAAATTGCGGAACGAGGAATATGGCGAGGTGCGTTGGCATGTTGCATTATCCAATCAGAACGCAGAGCAGGTAGCATCCTATGAATTGCACACCATGAATGCCATCGTGTTTGTATCCACTTAACCCATATATCCATGCCGAGTAAGTTCGACATCTTATTAGCTCAATTGCAGAACGAATGTTCGCTTAGAGCCTGGTCGCTGATTATCACTTTTTTTGGTGATGCGATTGTGTCACGCGGTGGCAATGTATCTGCTAAAACCGTTCAAACGGCATTGTCCGGCACCGGTACAGGTGCGGGTACCATACGAACCGCGTTTTCACGGCTTGCCAGTGATGAATGGATAGTCAGACAAAAAATTGGTCGGGAGAGTTTTTATGAATTAGCCGATGATGGCTATTTGCCATTTAAACGTGCGACTGACAGAATCTACGCACCCATTGGCAGCACTAAAAACGAATCGATACCAAATTGGTTGGTAGGAATTAAAGAGCCCGGCGGAAAAACGACCGACATCGTTGGGCAAGGCATTCCGCTTACAACAAATTGTTGGTTATTCAACGCCGCGAACGATACCCTTAAATCAAATCTGAAGCAGTCAAATTTTTTATTGTTTACTGGTGAGATGCAGCAATTACCTCAATGGGTGACATCCAAACTGTTACCAAAGGACTGTGCGGACGGCTTTAGACAGCTGCAAAAACGGTTTGCAAGTTTCAAACGTAACCCTGGCTTAAGCCCGTTGGAGAGCCTTGTTGTCCGATGTTTGTTGATCCATCAATGGCGACGAGTATTGCTTCGTACTCCTGTTCTGCCAAATGAGCTATTGCCTGAAGACTGGCCTGAGCAACGTTGCAGGGAGTTTGTAACAGAGCTCTATCATAAGCTGTTACCTGAATCGGAAAGTTGGCTTGATGAGCATGCTACCTGCGCTACTGGCCCCTTACCCGAAAGTGATACGGACATCTATTTACGCTTTACACCTAAATTTCAACAGTAGCAAGGCAATTCAACCCAACTATTCTTTATAAGAGCAACGCTTATGAACGACGCATTTCTTTGTGAAGGCATCAGGTCTCCAATTGGTCGCTTTGGTGGTGCCTTATCGACTGTTCGGCCGGATGATTTGTTGGCTGAGGTGATGAAAGCATTAAAGGCCAGAACACCCGATCTCGATTTGAATGCGATCGATGAAGTGATTATTGGTTGTGCTAATCAGGCAGGGGAGGACAATCGTAATGTGGCGCGTATGGCTGTGCTGTTGGCAGGGCTTCCTGTATCTGTACCCGCAACAACAATGAATCGACTGTGCGGATCAGGCCTGGATGCAGTAGGCACGGCGGCCCGCGCAATTGCGAGCGGTGAAGCAGAGCTTATTATTGCAGGTGGTGTAGAAAGCATGAGCCGGGCGCCCTTTGTCATGCCCAAAGCCGACGCCGCATTTTCAAGGCGGGCAGAAATCTACGACACCACTATTGGCTGGCGATTTGTCAATAAAACGTTTGAGAAACACTACGGTGTCGATTCCATGCCAGAGACTGCTGAGAATGTCGCAGCAGATTATAAAATATCTCGGCAAGACCAGGATAGTTTTGCTTTGCGTTCGCAACAACGCGCCGCCGTTGCCATTGCATCTGGCAGGTTAGCGAAAGAAATCACACCAATTCGTATTCCGCAACGAAAAGTTGATCCGCTAGTGTTCTCGGTTGATGAGCACCCTCGCAGCACAACTCTAGAAAAACTTGCGTCTTTGTCGACACCATTTAAAGCAGGCGGCACTGTCACGGCGGGTAACGCCTCTGGTGTGAATGATGGTGCTGCAGCAATCGTAATAGCGTCAGAGGCTGCAGTTAGGAAATATAATCTGGTCCCCAAAGCGCGCATTGTGCGTATGGCAACCGCAGGTGTCGAACCCAGGATCATGGGCATAGGACCTGCACCGGCAACTAAAAAACTGCTGACAAATTTGAAACTGGATATTAGCGATATAGATGTTGTTGAGCTAAATGAAGCGTTTGCTGCTCAAGGTTTGGCAGTAATGCGTGATCTGGGCCTCGCCGATGATGATGAACGTGTTAATCCCAACGGTGGCGCTATTGCGCTAGGTCATCCACTTGGTATGTCGGGTAGCAGGCTCGCATTAACCGCTGCACTTGAGCTACAAGAAAAAAACCTTCAACGCGCGCTGTGCACGATGTGCATCGGCGTTGGACAAGGTATAGCTCTGGTTATGGAACGCGTGTAAAGGTGCCTTCTGATCCCAGGACAAGTAACGCTAAAGCGCGAACTAATGCTTTGAATGGTGTGGCCGCACGTGCAGGAATTCGGCCCTAGCTTATCGCATATGGCTCGTCGCCCAATTTAGATTGCAGACGCTTAAGCTCTGTGCACAGCCCATCAGAGATGGCTTTTACTTCAGGCCTGCCATACAAATTATTCACCTCTAATGGGTCGTTTTGCAGATCAAATAATTCCCATTCAATTGGCTTAGACGGGCGGTGTGCTCCAGGTTGCCCCAGTGGGTCGTTGTAATAACAGATGAGCTTATGGGTGCGCGTTCGAACCCCATAGTGCGCCGGGCAGGCGTGGGACTCGTCGTTGTGCATCCAGTAACGGTAGTACATCGAAGTAGGCCAGTCGTCTATATCGCCGCCAGCGAGTATTGGTGCAAATGAGCGTCCCTGTACATGATCGGCTATCGTGACCCCACACAAATCAAGTAGCGTTGGGCCGAAGTCTACGTTCACCACAATATCGTCATTGACTGAACCTGCGGCGATCTTATCCGGGTAACGAATCAGTAACGGCATCTGCAGAGATTCCTCATACATAAGGCGCTTATCAAACCACCCGTGATCACCGAGGAAGAAGCCCTGGTCGGAGGTATAGACCACAATGGTGTTTTGGCTAAGGTTATTCTCGTCAAGGTAGTCGAGCAAGCGACCCACATTATCATCTATGGACGCCACCACACGAAGGTAGTCTTTTATATAACGCTGATAACGCCAGTTAAGTTCTTCATCAAGGGATAGACCTTCAGGCACAAGCGCTTTTAAATCACGAACAGGGTCAAGATCCATCATTCGCATTTTTACAGCTTGTATCACTTCAGCACGACCTTCCAGGTCGTCTCGAAATGTATCCGGAAATGGGATGTCAATGTCGTCGTAAAGCGTAAAATGTTTGGCATCAGGTTCCCAGTGCCGATGTGGTGCTTTGTGCTGACAAAATAAGGCGAAGGGTTTGTCAGATTCGCGCTTTTCAAGCCAGTCAATAGAGTCGTCAGTGATCAAATCAGTAACGTAACCGCCAACCTCATCGATACCCTTGTTTGAATCGATGAAAACCGGGTTGTGGTAGTGGCCTTGACCGGGAAGTACACGCCATGTTTGGAACATACTGGGCTCTTCATTGCGGCTGTGCCCCAAATGCCATTTACCAAACAAGGCAGTTTGGTAGCCTGCATCACCAAGGGCTTGAACAAATGTCCATTGCGAATTGTCCAGCGGTGTGTCGAGTGTGGTGACTCCATTAATATGGTTGTACGTGCCGGTAAGAATCGAAGCTCGGCTTGGAGCACAAATAGAGTTAGTGCAAAACGCGGCATTCATACGGACACCTGCGCTGCCAATGCGGTCAATGTGCGGGGTATTATTGATGCGGCTACCGTAAGCTGATATGGCGTGAGCGGCATGGTCGTCGCTCATTATGAACACGATATTAGGGCTATATGACATGGTAGTTTTTTGGTCGCTGTTCATTCTCATGAGATTAAAAAGCACAAGCTTGATTGGTACAGGAACGCATTGTACTGAAATGCAGTTGCAATAAGCGTTGAAAGTGTCATAAGCTTCCATCAGGTACGGATATCCTCTAACATATGATGGGACACATCTCACAATTACTAACAGGTGATAATTATGAAAATTTCTGCTTTGCTTTTAACAACAGCCTTATTTACGGGGACTGCAGTAGCCGCTGATTTCTCTGCAGTGCCTTCAGGTACATACAATGTTGATCCGACGCATGCCTATGTTAACTTTCAGTACAACCACCTGGGCTTGTCCAATCCGGTACTGCAATTTGATGAATTCACTATTTCGATGGATCTGGACACAGCAGACCCAGCTAAATCATCCGTAGGCATGGAGATCACAACCGACAGTGTGGATACTGGCTCTGAAATTTGGCATCAACACATCACTGGAGAAAAGTGGTTTGATGCTGCAAATAACCCCAAAATCACGTTTTCCAGTACAGACATGACCGCTAACGACGATGGCACGTTTAACCTCACTGGTGATTTGACCATTAAAGACGTCACTAAGCCTGTCATAATGACGGTTACCGTGAATGCCGCCATGCTGCACCCGCGTAGCAAAAAGCCAATTGTCGGGATTAGCGCGGTTGGTAGCCTTTTGCGATCTGACTGGGGTTTAGGTGCCAGTGCTCCTTTCGTTAGCGACGAAGTAAAGCTTGAAATTCAAGCTGAAATGGTTGCTGCACAGTAAGAACCTTTCCGGATCAGGTGTCGCCATGGCACCTGATCTGATATTGTCAACTGGTCAACTATTCTTAACTGCAGTTTAGTTGCCGTCTTTTTAAATCATTCTCTTTGAATTAGGAAAACCAAAGTGGCAGCTGGCGCCCGAGAGCCTGTTTGGCGCGCTTTAAGTGTGCTCTTTTTCTGTCTTTGCCTTACGGCACTTAGCCGTGGCATGGGAGAGACCTTTGGTGTCTTTCTACTGCCTCTGAGTGATCACTTTAGGTGGGAGCGGGCGACCGTCACGTCCGTGTACTCGTTCTATATGGTCAGCCTCGGCATCGGTTCGCTGTTGTCAGGTATTGCGTTTGATCGTTACGGGCCCCGCTTTAACTACAGCGTTGGTGTTGTGCTGCTCACACTCGCCTATGGATTGGCAGGCCATCTTGACTCACTTTGGCAGTTTTACTTAGCGGTTGGTATCTGTGCCGGAATCGGATCTGCCATGGTGGGTATTGTGCCTATGCAGAGCCTTCTTTCCAGGTGGTTTGATAAGCGATTGGCGAGTGCACTTTCTGTTGGCTATGCAGGGCAGGGCTTGGGTGCATTGATGTTGGTCCCTTTGGCTCAACTGATGATTATTCAGTTTGAATGGTTTGGTACGTACCGCTTTGCCGGTTTTCTTTTTCTTGTAGTTCTCGTCATTGTTGCTTTACTCCCGTGGAGGCGAATAGAGCGAGGAGCAAGTGACAATCCGCGTCGAGCAGTCAACGGAAAAGCGACGGGTGGGCTCAGCTTACAAGAAGCGTTGAGAACATCCGCTTTTTGGGGATTTTTCTTTATCTTTACAACGACGGCTATTGGAATATTCGGTATCAGTCTGCAGACAGTCGCGTACTTGATAGAGAGAGGTTTTACAGAGTTTGATTCGGCACTTGCGTTTGGCGTTGTCGGTATGTTGAGCTTTGCCGGAATGACCTTGACAGGCTTGGCCGCCGATCGTTGGCCCGAACATATTATTGCCAGCGTCAGCTACGCACTGAGTTTTGTTGGAATTGCAGCGCTTGCGCTTCTGCAAATTTATAACAGCTGGTGGTTGCTGGGTCTTTTTGTTCTGACGTTTGGATTGTCAGCGGGTGCGCGTGGTCCCATTATTACAACGCTGATGGCTAGAATCTTTGCTGGTAAAGGGCAAGCTTCTATCTACGGTGCGTCAAATTTGGGGCAAGGTCTGGGTGCGGCAGTAGGTGCATTCGGATCAGGCTTGCTGTTTGATCTAACCGGAGGATACAACACCGGGTTTGTGCTATGCACGCTATTCACATTTATAGGTGCAGCGCTATTTTGGTTGGTGCCGGAAATTCGGTACGCGAAAAAATAGTTTACGCATGTGAGTGTCTGGTGCCTACTTTGTGGGCATATGGTTAACTATTAAAAACGTGCAACTCGAATACAAATCGCCAACGCTTTACTAACGTTCAATGCCAGCCAATTGCTCTAATACGAGACAAACCGAGGCTGTATCGAGCTTGGCAAACCCCATATCCATACCGGTGTCGTAAATTTTCCTGCTTTCAGAAAACAGTGGTACCGGGCAGTTTTGTTGTTCGGCAAATTCGCCGATCACCCGTAGGTCTTTTTGCCACACATCCATTTTCATCGTAGCGTTGTCGTAGTCGTTTTCAACCATCATTGGCCCGCGTAATTCGAATATGCGAGAATTTCCGGCTCCTGCTTTAATCACGTTGAAAATGTCGTTAGGAGCGAGACCCGCCTTCATGCCAAGTGACATCGCTTCGGCGCTTGCCACATTGTGAATGGATACCAGTACATTTGCCACAAATTTCATTTTGCTTCCATTGCCGAATTCACCCACATAAAAAGTATGGTTGGCAATAGCATCCAGTACTGGCTGGCATTTTTCGCTGGCACTCTTTTCTCCGCTAACATAAACAGATAAATCACGTGTGATCGCCTGCGATCCGGTACCACTGATTGGACAGTCCAGTATGGTTGTTCCGAGGTTCTCTAGGGCATCGTGTGCTGCGATCTTGTCTTCTACTGCGAGAGTGGAGCATTCGATGACAATTAAACCTTTTTTGGACGCTTCACTGATACCGTCTTTACCGGTCATGGTTTGATGAAAAGCAGATGTACTTGGTAGGGATGTAATAACTACATCAGCTTGTGACGCTACATCGCACGCGGAATCCGCGCCTATACCGCCTAGTTGCTCCAGAGCCGTAATATTGTTACTTATGATGTCGTAGCCTACGACATCATAGCCAGCATCAAGAATATTACGTGCAAAAGACCCACCCATTATCCCAAGGCCAACAACACCGACTACTAACTTATCAGACATTGAACTGGTAACTGGCTGGATGAAATTGAAAGCCTGTGTTGTGAGTGGACACATAGCCAATTGAAGGAAACGGAATGTGAAATCCGATAACGGGAATATTGTCAGTGGCAACTCGCTCTAGCAGACGCCTTCGGCTAACGGCTGCAGCATCAGGGTCGTCATCCATAGAAAATGCCCATTCTGGGTGCGCAAATGATGCAACAAAATGGGCGACCGTATCATTCAGCATCATCAATTCCTTTCCCTCACTTTCAAAATGAAACGCGAGGTGGCCTGCCGAGTGTCCATATGCTTGTATCGCCGTTAAACCGGGTACGATTGCATCATCAGGTTTTATAAAGTGGATATTATCTTCAAGCGGCAAGGCCACTTTCTTAAATAATCCCAGTGTTGGCTGTCGCATTTCCGATATGTTTTCACCTTTTTTCCAGTACTCGAATTCAGTACGGCCATAAACAACTTGCGCGTTGGGGAATGTCGGTTTGCCGTTGGTCATCAGGTTGCCAATGTGATCCGGGTGGCTATGGCTGATGAGGACTATGTCTACATCATCTATTGTGTAGCCAGCTGCTTGAAGTGATTGAGTGAAATAACCCGCAGATGGCATAGGTGAGTTCTCGCCAAAGCCTGGGTCAATTGCAATCAGTTTGCCTGATGTTTCAATTAGCGTGGTATTGAAGCTGTGTTCAAGCGCTGGATATGGCAAATTGTGAACGTTTGCTAAGGACTGTACTTCGTCCGCTGTGGCGTTAGTGGCCACAAAGGGATGGAAGTCTCCTCTCACGACATGACCTTCCAGTAGATTGGTTATGACCGCGCCGCCGAGTTTAAATTGATATACCTGCGGTCGTGCAAGATTGTCTGTGTCTGCTTTCATTAGGTATTTATGCCTTCAAGAAAAATATTTATTTAAAGATCTACTGGATTGCAGCCGGCCTGTTTGAGAGAACGTGCTCTTTTGCTGCACGATTGGCGGTGTCAGGCTGGCCACTGGCTATGGCATCAATTATCTCAAGATGAGAGTCGGCAAGTTCTATCAGATTACGTCGCGAACGCGCGACGTTAGTCATTGTTCGAGATTGTACGTTAAGCGTTTCCCACAGTTCGAGTAAGACGCCGTTACCGCTGCTTTCGATAATAATGCGATGAAAACGAGAGTTGTGGTTTGCAAAGCCAACAGAGTCGCCTTCTCTTGCCGATATTCTCATGGCTTTGACAGCGTCTTTTAAGCGAGATTTCAGTTTCGCACCCCGTTCAGTCACCAACTGCGTAGCATACGATTCAAGCTGAGCGCGCACATCGTACAATTGGCGAAGTTCTTCGTTGGTAATAGTTCGTACTCGAGCACCTTTGTTGGGGAGTGTTTGCACGACGCCCATTGCCTCGAGCTCACGCAGAGCCTCTCTGACCGGTGCCTGGCTGGTCGAGAATTCGGCGGCGATTTTTAATTCAATCAAACGGCTACCAGGTTGCAAATCTCCGCGCATTATTTTATCGAGCAACTGGTCTCTGATCTGATGCGAAAGCGAGGCTCTTGGTAGAGGGTTTACAGAAGTCATAGCCAATCTTTTTATTCGATGGAAAACGCGATTGCGAGAATTTAAATCATATCTCGAAACGCGTCGGTTTTGGAGATAATCGATCAACGATTATCGATAATATTTGACATCGTACAACACATTGAAATAGGCTAACAGCATCGGACAAATCAGCATACTGGCTTACAGCTACTGAGCAGTGGCTTGCCAGAACGGGAGAAATGTGGACAAAATTTCCGGAGTAACAACCTCAGACAGGATGCCAATTCCCTCCAAGATGAATGCTTGGGTGATAGGTGACCCTGACGAACTTGTGCAGGTGGAGAAACCGGTTCCGGTGCCCTCAAGAGCCGAAATTCTGATACGCATAGATGCTGTCGCCATATGCGCCACTGACCTTGAGATTATTCACTATGGCACACCCGCCTTGATAGAAGGTGGCCCGCCGTTTAACAAAAATTTCACTCCTGGCCATGAATATATGGGCACGGTTGCAGCGCTGGGTGAAGGGGTTAACGAATTCGATATCGGTGATCGGGTAACCGTTGAAATTCACGCCGGTTGTGGTCAGTGTAAAAGATGCCGTCAGGGTATGTATACCTCATGCCTCAACTATGGCCTTAACTATGGTGACCTTAAAAAAGGGCATCGTGCTAATGGCTTTACCACCGACGGTGGGTTTACTGAGTATGCCGTAAACCATATCAATACCGTGATCAAAGTGCCTGACAGCATGTCTGATGAAGAGGCAACACTGGTTGTAACAGCCGGCACGTCTATGTACGGGCTTACCGAGCTCGGCGGTCTTGTAGCAGGTGAAAGTGTGGTCGTTACAGGGCCGGGCCCAATTGGGCTGCTTGCCGTGGCTGTTGCAAAAGCGCTTGGTGCTGCACCTGTCATTCTAACCGGTACTAGAGATGCCCGGCTTGAAATTGGTCGATCGCTTGGCGCAGATCATGTGATAAACGTGAAAAATACAGATGTGGTCAGTGCGGTAAAAGAAATAGCCGGTGAGCAGGGTGTTGACTACGTTGTTGAATGTGCAGGTTCCGAAGTGGCTATAAATGATGCTATTCATATGACAAATCGGGGCGGTAAAATATGCCTTGCTGCCTTTCCGCACGATCCGGCAACCATAGACTTGCCGCATGTGGTTAAAAATAACATGTACATGTACGGCATTAGGGGAGAAGGCAAGAGTGCCACACACAGGGCAATGGCTTTTATGGCCGAAAAACGATTCGATGCATCGTTAATTCATACACACACCTTTGCGCTTGATGACTTGCCAGAAGCGCTGCGTTACGCACGGGAGCGGGTTGATGATGCGATAAAAGTCGTCGTCCGTGCGCGTGATGCACAGAGTAATCTAAAGGCCGTTTCAGTATGACAAACAAAGCAGAACACGGTGTATACGCGGCATCTATTACGCCAATTGATTCATCTGGAAACCCCGACGGCAAACGGCTGATTGAACACTGCAACTGGTTAATGGACCAAGGTGTTACTGGGGTGGCACCTTTGGGTACAACCGGTGAAGGAAATTCTTTGCCACTGTCTTTCCGGCTTGAAGTACCTGGGCTGTTTCGTGATGCTGGGTTTTCTTCAAACAAAGTGATCTTTGGGACGGGCTCATGTGCTGTTGGTGACGCCGTTGCCGCTACACAAGCCGTAGTCGATGCAGGCTTTACCAATGCATTGGTTTTGCCACCGTTTTACTACAAAAATATGTCTGACGATGGCGTCTTCAATTATTTTGATCAGCTTATCAATCGCGTTAACTCAGACGCATTAAGAATCTATCTTTATCATTTTCCGCAGCTTTCCATGACACCGTTTAGCGTGTCTTTGATAAAGCGTTTGAAAGCGGCGTTCGGCCCGGTGATAGCTGGGCTTAAAGACAGCTCTGGGGACTTTAAGGGCACACAAACCTTCGCACGTGAGGTGGACGATTTTGATGTCTTCCCTGGCAGTGAAGCTGTGCTACTTGAAGGGTTGGAGAACGGTTGTACCGGTTCGATTTCAGCAACGTCGAATGCCACAGCGCAGCTCACTGCAAAAACCTTTAATGAGCGCGATACAGCACAAGCCACTGAACTTCAGGAATTATTAACAGCCGCTCGTTTGGCAATCGCAAATTACCCGCTAAGCCCGGCACTTAAACAAATTAAGTCCTGGCAGACTGATGATGCCAGCTGGCGTGCGGTATTACCGCCTAATATCGAATTAAGTGACTCACAGCAACACGATTTACGACATGCGCTTGAGGCTTAAGGACCACAGGCATTAGTGCTTAACGAAAAACGCGAGGTATCTTAACCAGCAATGGTTAACGGATAGAAATTATGGGGCAACCACAACTAGTAGAAGCGCCGTCGGAAGGTGATAATCCAAGGGCACACTGGCCGCAAGAGCTGCAAAACGAATTTAATGAAGCGGGTGACAACGGTATCGTTGGCAGCGTTCTTGTGTCTGAAACCGATCGTATCCGGGTTTGGCACTTGCATTTGCCACCAGGCAAACGATGCAACTTTCACAAACATGTTTTGCATTATTTCTGGTCTTGCCATTCGCATGGTAAGGCTCGGGGGTGGTACGACGACGGTCGAATACAAGATGTTGTGCACACACCCGGTGAAACAAAACACTTCGAATTTGCCGCAGGAGAGAGTTTTACTCATGCGGTAATGAATGTTGGTGAGACAGATTTGCTGTTCACTACTGTAGAGTTTAAGGACAGTCCAAACCAACCGCTTGCTATCCCCGACGATATCAGACTACAGGAGGCTGGCTAGCGTAGGGATTACTATTATGATCGTTTAAAACGACGTTATTTTCTGGAGGAGATTTCATGTTTAAAAAGATTCGTAGTTCATTTCTATTGGCCGGCGTTGTTGCTGCCGCTTTTAGCAGCGTTGTACATGCTGATAACATCAGCCTGCGCATTGGATCCGGACACCCGCCGGGTGTTGTTTATGCCGGTCTAATGCAAACCTACTTTCAAGAAGAAGTAAAAAAGCGGGTTGCAGAAAGAACGGAACACACCATCAATTTCGTTGAAGGTTACTCCGGCAGTATTGTCAAAGTCACTGAGGTGCTTGAAGGTGTGCAGGACGGCATAATCGACATTGGTGGTATGTGTATGTGCTTCGAAGCGTCTAACCTGCCTTTGCATGCTTTTCAGGTTATGTTGCCATTTGGCACTATGGACCCCACAGTCAGTCTTAAAACAGCTCAGGATGTATACGCTCAAGTGCCGTATATGGAGAGTGTTTTCGAAGATAAGTTTAACCAGAAGCTACTATCGCGAATTGCAGACGGTGGTTACAACCTTGGCACCAGCTTCGAGTGGGAGGAACTTTCTGATCTTAAAGGGCAAAAAATTGCAGGAGCCGGTCTCAATCTTAACTGGCTTGAATATGGCGGCGTCACTCCTGTTCAAAGTTCATTGGCAACGGCTTATACCGAAATGAAAACTAACGTGTATGAAGGTTGGATCATGTTCCCAAGCGCCTGGGTAAACTTAAAACTCCATGAGCCTGGTCCGTTCTACACAAAAATCGGTTTTGGTTCGATTACCTGGCATGCGTTAACAATGAATCTTGAATCGTTTAACGAACTGCCTGCCGATGTGCAAGACATTATCGTTGAGGTTGGTAAAGACTTCGAAGAACAGACAGGTATTGTTAACAAAGATCGCTATGCCAAGGATATTGCTACGCTTGAGGAATTAATTACAGTCAACGAGATCGATCCTGCTGTTCGAGCCGACTGGGCTAATTCGCTGGCAGAGTGGCCACAGAAAATGGCGTCAGAACTCGATGCGCAAGGCTTACCTGCATCCGAAGTATTGCAATTGACAATTGAGGCCGCAGAGAAAAATGGCTACGAGTGGCCGGTTCGCTACGAGATTCAGTAGTTCTGATTTATTGTCCAATTTTGTTCTGAGAGTGCGATGCGAGTCGGAAGGCTCGTATCGCATCATTCATCATACTCACTCTGTTTGATACCGATAACACAGTCACTCGATGTTTTTAATCAAGCTAACTGATCGAATAACAAAAGCGCTGATGGTGCTGGCCGCATTCTGGGCGTTTGTACTTTGCTTTATCACGCTGGCAGACATTATATTTCGAGCACTTAATTATCCGTTACATGGCACTAAAGAAATTATTGCAAACTCGGTTGTTATTATTATATTTTTACAAATCGGCTTTGCGGTTCGCAGTCGGTCGATGTTGGGTGCAGACTTTTTAGTCAATATTTTCGGCCCCAATACGCGGCGTTATCTGACTATATTTGGGTTGCTACTTGGTGCGCTATTTTTCGCAATTCTATTTAAGGGTGCAATAGGCCCAGCACTACGCTCTTATGCCAACGGCGAGTTTGATGGTGAGGGCGCTATGCGAGTTCCTGTATGGCCAGCACGGTTCACTATATTGATCGGAAGCGCTCTTGCCGTGATTAACTATCTCGCTCTGGCAGCGATCGAGGCGTTTAGACTCGAGATTAGGGATCTTGACCTTTGACTAGCTACTATCGCAATTTCTTTTTTTATTTGCCGCTCAGCATAGATACGGCGCGGGAAGTGAACTGCCATGTTTGACGTTAGTACGGCAACAATAATTGTCGTCTTGCTGTTCGCTTTGGTGTTGCTGGGTGTGCATGTTGCAATCGCTCTTGGTATGACCAGTGTGGTAGGCATCTATCTGGTAACAGGTAAATGGCGCATAGTTGAAGCTACTCTCGCCAGCACGGCAGCGGAGGCAATGCGTGATTTCACGTTTGCAGTGATCCCGCTATTCATGCTGATGGGGGAATTTATTGGTCGTTCCGGGGCTATCACAGATATCTACCAGGCCATCAACCGTGGTGTAAAAGCACTTCCAGGGCGATTGGCGGTTGCCACTGTCATAGGTAATACCATTTTTTCATTTGTAACCGGTGTGTCGATTGCATCAGCGGCGGCGTTTTCGCGTATCGCATACCCCGAGATGAAGGCACATGGGTATCAC
>CAYSZH010000118.1:0-14712 GCA_964435305.1 uncultured Granulosicoccaceae bacterium | reverse complement strand
ATCGCACACTACAGCCAACCCATCGCCTGCAAGCATACCCACAGTCTCATCCAAAGAGATCTGTGTTCTACCTGCCACAACGACAGTCCAGCCATTCTTACTTAGAGCGATTGCGGCTGCACGACCAATGCCGCCACCGCCACCTGTGATAACTGTTACTTTTGCCATTTTCTCTTATTAGACCTTAAATAAAAAAGTGTGTTGTGGATTTCCCACAACCGGTTGGGCTTACTGGCACAGTGAACTCAGCATCAGCCATTTCCAGGTTGATACCATGCAACACTTTGAAATTGCCGTAGCTTTTACCAAGATTTTCTAGATTAATTATTGGCATAATTCACAATGTACGGCTTATCCGTTTGCACCGAAGCTCGATTGAAAATCGACGTGCTCAAACGGCTCAAAATTCGACATAATGTTACCGGTAACATTTCTATGGGCAAATACTACCCTTAATCGGAATTTCTTTGCAAGCGAAATTTTGATTAAATTTCAATTTTGGGCCTGATAAACTACTTAGAGAAACTTGTTACGCGTGTAATTTCCTCGACAATTTCATCAATACTGGCATCAATGTCCACCATAATGCTTAATTCATCCTTTTCAGGTAACTCAAGAGTTGCTAATTGACTGTCAAGTAAAGCCGAACTCATAAAATGCCCAGTACGGCTAGACAGTCTTTTCTCTAGTACGTCTCTGTTACCTGTTAAACAAACAAACAGAACAGGCTCTTTAACATTATCAATGATGAAATTTCGATAAGAACGCTTAAGCGAGGAACAACTGACAATGGTTTCTCCTGCACTCTCTTTCATGGTCTGACTCAAAAGCTGTAACCAGGGCCAACGATCATCATCATTTAACGCTACGCCCGACGACATTTTTTCTTTGTTCTCCGGAGGGTGAAAATCATCACCCTCCAGATACAGAACGTTGAGATGTTTTGCCAGTGCGGCTCCCACAGTGGATTTACCGCAACCAGAAACGCCCATAACAATCGTTAAGCGCGCTTGCTGATCATGTGTCACTAAAGACACGAAGTTATCCCGCCATCCACAAATAGCGTGTGCCCATTGATAAAACTGGATGCATCGGAACTTAGGAAAATACCGGCACCGATCAGCTCCTCTAATTGCCCCCACCGCCCCGCAGGAGTACGTTTTTCTAACCATGCACTGAACTCTTTATCTTGGACCAGAGCGGCGTTAAGCGGTGTGTCAAAGTAACCCGGAGCAATAGCATTCACTTGCAAACCGTACTGCGCCCAGTCAGTCGCCATACCTTTGGTTAAGTTGGCAACAGCACCTTTTGTAGTGGTATAAGGTGCAATACCAGGGCGCGCCAGCGCGGTCTGCACCGAGGCAATATTGATGATCTTGCCTGAGCCACGTTCAATCATATGTTTGGCAACCGCTTGCCCAACATTGAATACCGAGGCGATATTTGTCTGTAACATTTGATTGAACATGGCAGGGTCAAAATCTTCCAGTGGTGTTCTGTGTTGCATGCCAGCGTTATTAATCAATACATCGATACTGCTACCGTTCTGAGTTGACTGCGCTACCGACTCTGCAACTTCAGCATGATCTGTAACGTCAAATGCAAGCTCTTCAACAGCAATACCTTGTTCTTTAAGCTTGCTTGCAGCTGTTGCTAACTTCTCTTTACTACGACCATTTATCAGCACTGTTGCGCCAGCCTCACCTAAACCGCGCGCAAGGGTAAAACCAATTCCCTGGCTTGATCCGGTGATTAGCACACGCTTGCCGGTTAAATCAAAGAGTTTTGCTACACTAGTCATGTCACGTTTTCCACTTAGTTGCCACCTTTTGTTATCGTTAGGAGTTATACTTGATGTTACCGGTAACATTAGCAGAAGATGTGACCCTTCACAACCACTTGAGCTACATCACATGAAAGCACTGGTTTTACACGCCCCTAAAGATCTGAGAATCGAAGATAAAGAATCACCCGAGCTGGGGCGCGATGAGCTGGTTATTGATATCTCGGTCGGCGGGGTTTGTGGCTCAGATTTGCATTACTACAATCACGGTGGCTTTGGTCCTGTGCAACTTAAAGAACCGATGATTCTCGGTCATGAGGTGTCAGGTGTTGTTAGTGGCGTCGGTAGCGATGTGGATGGCTTTGATACGGGCGATTTGGTCGCCGTATCACCCTCTCGCCCCTGTTACCGCTGTCGATATTGCATTGAGGGACATCATAATCACTGTGAAAACATGCGATTTTATGGTTCTGCTATGCCAATGCCGCATATTCAGGGTGCTTTTCGCCAGCAACTTGCGGCTAAACCTTCTCAGTGCACCAAAGCCAATGGTTTAAGCGCCGCGAAGGCCGCTATGGCTGAACCTTTTGCAGTGACGCTGCATGCAACCCGGCGAATAGGGGAACTACTGGGTAAAAAGGTACTGATCACAGGCTGCGGCCCTATTGGTGTGCTTTCGATCATTGCCGCACGAACGGCCGGAGCGGTTGAAATAGTAGCCACTGATATCGCCGACAACGCACTCCACATTGCTGCGAAGTGCGGTGCCGACACCACTATTAATGTGTTTGAAAATCAAGATGCCTTGTCATATTACTCTACGGGTAAGGGGTATTTTGATGTAATGTATGAGTGTTCTGGCAACGCGTCCGCTTTAAGCAGTGGTATCAGCGCGCTTCGCCCTCGCAGTACGCTGATGCAACTTGGTCTCGGTGGCGATATGACATTGCCCATGATGCAGTTAACCGCAAAGGAGATCGATTTAAAAGGATCGTTTCGGTTTCATTCGGAATATCAGTTGGCCGTTGAACTGATGATGAGTGGGCAAGTAGATGTCACACCATTAATCACTCATACCGTAAACCTGCAAGAAGCGGAAAGCGCTTTCACCATTGCCAATGACCGATCCCAGGCAATGAAGGCTCAGATTAATTTCAATGCAGCTTAAGCCAGTCACGAATTTTTAAGCGAATGCGACGCGTTTTCGCAATCGCCACAACGCTCCAAATCGCAAACTTCTGCTTTGAAGCGACTCGATACGCACCTAGCGCCAGCCGATCAGAAAAGCTGCGGTTATACATATCAGAATCTGGTGAGGCACATGAATCTACACGTGTGATTGATTCCTGATTCATTGCCCATTCAACAACATCAAAAATGACAAGCTGACCAACCGAATAATTTTTCCATTCTTCGTCATAACCTATTTTATAAATAAGCAGCTGAGCGTCACATATGACACCGTACACACCAGCAACGGCCTGCTCACCTACATAGGCAACGCTGAGCACAAGACGATCTGTTTCGATAGCATAATTAGCCAGCACCCTCATAAATTCAGCAAGCCCCGTGTTCAATGCGATAGATGAGCCTGCGGCGTTTTTCCAGCCTTTGTTTTCTACTGCTATAAAATCTGACAATAAGGCTTCGATGCCTGGAACATCATTACTCGCAAATTTTACGGACCACGCCCCTACTTCAGACAACCGTCTTCGCTTTCGATTTAATGCTCGACGACTCTTGCTGCTAAGCGATCGCTGTATAAATGATTCAATATCTGTTTGTTCAGTATTGGCTACTGCTCTCTTTTCAGCTTTGGATAACTCAACATAGGCTCCTGACTCGTCGCCAAGTTGCAGTAATTTTTGGCCAATACGACTGCTATCCAACAAGTCTTGTATCTGCAGTATGCGCCCACTTTTTTCGCTGTTAAACCATGCCCAAAAGCTGCGAATGCAGGCATCTTCGTATTCGACATGAACAAGAGGTGTACAAATTAGAAAGTGGTTTTTGAACAGCAGAGAAACCTGGTCTATCGGTAATGGCATGCTTCGCTCCCGTAGCATCGGGAAAAAACCAACCAATTTTGTATTATCCCATACCGTCAAAACAAACCAGCCAGCATAATCAATGTTCTTGAGTAAGCTAATTAAAGGCTCAGGCTCATAGCTGATATTGCTCTCGGTGGCCTGTGCCACCAATTCCCTCCAGCGTGGAGTGATATCCGAAAGTTCTTGAATTGACGCCACACACTTTGCTTTTAATGCCACTTTATCAATCTCACTGCCACTCACCTACCAAGGCCTAAGCATAAATCCGATACGGGAGAGTATAGGCTGTCATGCACCAGAGCATCTTCAAGATGCGTATTTTGCAACATGCAATATCTGGGCGTATAGTGCCCCAGATCAAATCTTGATTGTTTTATCGGTACAAAGGACAACATGGCAGCAAAAAGAAGACGACGCGGACGCCTGCAAAGTGCCGCCGCCGCTGTGTCAAAATCAGTGATACAGCAGATTCCAAAACAAACCTTGCACAACCGCTTTAAACCCGTTGAGCCACTGGATAGCGACCAAATTGAGCTGATCCATGAAGCATCGATGACGCTGCTCGAGGATCAGGGAATTGAGTTGCTTGGCAGTATGGCATTGGAGACGTTTCGCAAAGCCGGAGCTGATGTTGATGATAATGGGATCGTGCGCTTAGATCGATCTCTGGTTATGGAAACTATCAGCAAAGCGCCGGAGAAGTTCACCGTATACCCCCGAAACCCTGATAACGCACTGGAGGTTGGTGGAGACGTCATTCAATTTGGCCTCGTATCAGGCCCACCCAATGTTCACGACAATGTGAATGGCAGGCGAATGGGTAACTATGAAGACTATAAAAATCTGATCCGTTTTGGTCAGTACTTTAACGTTCTGACCTTCTTTGGTAATCAAGCTACTGCACCAACAGATTTGCCGGTTAATACTCGGCATCTGGATACGTTGTTTACAAACCTAACACTATCTGACAAAGCATTTTTCACTACGGGTATTGGTGCCGGCCGAAGCCTGGACGCCGCAAAGCTGTGTGCAATTGCCACAGGTAAATCGTTAGAAGAGTTGAAATCTCATCCCTGTGTTATGACTAACATCAATGTCAATTCACCAAGAAAGCTTGACGATAGTATGGCTTATGGCGCGATGCAGCTCTCTATTCTAGGCCAACCTGTTACTGTCACACCGTTTACATTAATGGGTGCTATGACACCATCAACACTCGGTGGGGCACTAGTACAGCAGAATGCCGAAGCACTTTTTGGAATTACACTACTGCAGCTTGTCAATCCGTCAGCACCAACGGTGTATGGGGCATTTACCTCCAACGTCGATATGAAGTCTGGCTCGCCAGCTTTTGGAACACCAGAAAATTCACTGGCCAATCTCGCGGGTGGTCAACTGGCTCGATACTACAAATTACCCCATCGCACCAGCGCTTGTAACGCATCCAATGCGGTTGATGCACAGGCCACTTACGAGACACAAATGGCGCTCTGGGGCTCAGTTATGGGCCATGGCAATTTGATCTATCATACCGCCGGTTGGCTTGAAGGCGGCTTGGTCGCCTCATTTGAAAAACTCATTGTCGACTGTGAGATGTTGCAACACATGACTCAGTTTTTACAGCCTTTAAAAATTTCACTTGATGAGATCGGTTTGGATGCGATGAAGGAAGTTGGCCCCGGCGGCCATTTCTTTGGCTGCGATCACACCATGGCACGTTATAAAAAAGCGTTTTACGAGCCTTTTTTAAGTGATTGGCAAAATCACGAAAGCTGGGAGGAAGCCGGCTCAAAAGATTCAACGACAAGGGCTACTAAAATATGGCAACAGATTCTTGAAGAATTTGAGCCACCGCCAATCGATAAAGCCATCGAGGATGCGTTGGAGGCTTATATAATAAAACGTAAAGAGGCACTTGGAAAAAATGAACCTGCTTTAGAGCCAGAATTTTTTTAGTGGCTTCACATTATTCGTTATGCCACCGTGCCTAATGACTAAGCAAGGCGTCCGTAAAATGTCTGTCGAGCAGATTCAGACAGTGAAACCCCAGGTTCGGTGTTATAGGCAAGCACAACCAGCATACGCGTCACATCACCAATAGTCGGTGTTACTCGATGAATGGAATTTCTTCCCCGAAATAATACTAATCCGCCTGGATTAATATCCAAAGCCTGTACTGATTCTTTACCGTCTAGTATCTGCCCAGTACGGTGATAATTCATTTCGTCTTCATCTGCATTGCGCACGTTTGTCACGTATTGGAATGTAGCGCCTGCTTCGGGCTTTTGAATTAACAAGGTAATTGCAAACGATGAATTATCATAGTGCCAACCAAGCTCCTGCCCAGCTGAGGCATAGTGTAAATTGATAGATGACAAAGGATCTGCGTACTCATAAAGGGCCGACTCACCCAGTACTGCACATAAGTAATTTTTAAATCTTTCGCTGTCATACAAGGTTTTGAGCATTGAGCCTTTTTGAATCTGATCTGTTGTTATGCACCCTTTTGAAGAAGTGACTTTTTGATTTCGCGGATGCGCATCCGGGTAGTGCGGATCGGTTGCTTGCAGATAAGCATTGTGGTCACTGACCGTGTAATACGCTTGCGATTGTTGCTGCCGCCCTTCTTCAGCTATCGCTTTAATGGCGTCTACAGACAAAAATTCAGACAATAACAGCACACCATTTGTGTCTAAATCAGACTTGCAGGCAGCGCGATAGGCCGCATCGTCAATAGGATGTGCGCTAAAGTTGATAATGTGATCAAGAGGTACTGACATGTTAACCCGATGAATGCGTTCTCAATTTCTGAAATTGGTGATTACCTGCTCTGTCCTGTATTATATAAGTATTCAGAATTGAATCATAGAGAGGCTACTCATGGCAAATGGCAGCTGCTTGTGCGGAACGGTAAAATTCAGTGTCAGTGATAAAGCATCCGGTATGAGTCACTGCCACTGTTCGATGTGCCGTAAAATTCATGGCTCCTTGTTTGCCACCTATTATCAATCTTCTGAGCTACGCTATTCCCAAGGAGAAGACGCAATAGAGAATCATGAGTCTTCAACAGGCTTTATGCGTTCATTTTGTAAGCATTGTGGATCACCGCTACCGGAAGTATCCAATGACAGCGCCGAGGTGTATGTGCCTGCCGGCCTTATGGACGATGACCCTGGTGTTCGCCCTGCTGAGCATATCTTTACCGAATCAAAAGCCGATTGCTACGCCATTACAGATTCACTGCCGCAGGTTAAACACTACGGGGACAATGACCTGAGTCGTGTTGTTGATGTGCCGGCCCCTGAAACTAAAGATGATTTTGTAACGGGCGGCTGTCAATGCGGAGCTGTTTCGTTCGAATACTCTGGCACACCTAAAATGATGATGAATTGCCACTGCAGCCGATGTCGTAAAGCAAAAGGGGCAGCTCATGCGACCAATGCGTTTGTCGCTTATGACAATCTAAACTGGACCAATGGTGAAGACAACATTACAAACTACAGCCACAAGGGAGCAAAAGTTTTCGGCCATGCTTTCTGCAAAACTTGCGGCTCATCTGTACCTCGGCCCCGAGCCGATGGTAGCGTTTACAATGTTCCGGTAGGAAGCCTTAATCAGGCGCCTGGGATTGAAGCCAAGGGTCACATATTTGTTGGATCAAAAGCACCCTGGTTTGAAATCAGTGACAGCCACTCTCAATGGGATGAAATGCCCACCTAGAGGGTTGTTGAGCGCATTCCAACGATACTCATGCGTTCACACCGAAAGCTCAATTTATCGTAACCAGCTTACCAGGATTCATAATATTGTTTGGATCCATTGTTGACTTGATTAAACCCATCACTTGGTAGGCCTCTCCATGCTCCGCTTGCATGTATTTCTTTTTACCCGTACCCACACCATGTTCACCTGTGACAGTACCTTCAAGTTCGAGCGCCAGTTCACTGAGCTTTTCGGCAACCTGTTTCGCTCTTTGTAGCTCTTGCGAATTATCCGGTTCTATCAGTAGCAATAAATGAAAATTACCATCTCCAACATGGCCCACTAACGGTGCTATTAATCCAGATTCTTCGACTATTGCGCGCGTTTTGCTGATGCATTCTGCAAGCGCAGAAATCGGCACACAAACATCTGTAACGAATCCCTCGCTACCAGGACGCAAAGCCTTGCCTGCATAATAGGCATTATGGCGAGCACGCCAAAGATTGTTCCTTTCTTCTGTTTTTGTTGCAGACTGAAAATTGGATAAGCCATTGTCTTCGCCTAAACTGACGAACTGTTCAATCTGCTCTTTTACCGAATTTTCAGTGCCATGAAACTCCAGAAATAGATGTGGTTTTTCTGGCATAGCGAAGTCTGGGGTGTACTTGTTCATGCCCTTCATCTGAAGCTCATCCAGTAGTTCGATTCGTGCAAAAGGAATATTCATTTGGGTTGCTTCTATTACAGAGGTAACGGCATCATCTACAGTTTCGAAGGAACAGGTTGCAGACGATATGCACTCAGGTTGGCCGTATAAGCGCACAGTGAGTTGGCTGATTATTCCAAGCGTACCTTCTGACCCAACAAACAAACGCGTCAGGTCATAGCCAGCGGAGGATTTTCGAGCACGTGTACCGGTTTGAATAATGCGTCCATCAGCCAGTACAACCTCCAGCGCCAGCACGTTTTCTCGCATCGTTCCATAGCGAACGGTATTGGTTCCCGAGGCTCGCGTGGCCGCCATTCCACCCAGTGTTGCATCTGCTCCCGGATCTACTGTAAACATGAGTCCACTGGCCCGAAGCTCGGTGTTGAGTTGCGTGCGTGAAACACCTGGCTGAACAACAGCATCCATATCACTTTCATTGACCGCTAGCACTTTATTCATTCGGCTGCTGTCTACCGAGATACCACCGTGCGTCGGCACAACATGGCCTTCAAGAGAGCTGCCAATGCCATAGGGAATGACCGGAATTTTGTGTTGATTACAGATCCGCAGCAAAGCCGAAATTTCCTTAGCTGATTCTGGAAAAACCACGGCATCGGGCAATACGGGCGTGGTGTGCGCTTCATCATGGCTATGCTGTTCTAGAATTGATGAACCTGTCGATATGCGATCATTAAACAGGGCTTGCAGCTGTTCGAAAACCGCGTGAGAGAGGCCGCTCATACTCGTTATCCAAATTTCAGTTGATTAGCTGGTCGATTCCACACAGACCCGTAACTTAATTAAAAAGCACGTAATAAGCACTGAAATGACGATAAACGGTTACCAATTCGGTATGCCAGGGTCATACTATCCAGAAGTCACCACAGCTGATCTGCTCTTGATATTATAGCGCTAAGAGCCAGTTGTAGCACCCGCTACGCGCCAGTAAAGAAAAACCCTCGGATATGTAAAATTACACTCCTGTGACCTCGTACATAAAAATGAGCATCGCGGTGCTAAACTTAGGAATTAAATGACTTTAGTCTTATACAAAGGCCTGCTAATTGCGTTAGTGAAATCAGCTTTCAAGGCCCCATAAGGCTGTGTAACGCGGGTGCTATACAGTGAAATGCAGCTGGCCAACTGCCTGAACGCAATGGCGTTTAGAGGGCTCAGCACTGAATAATTCCGATACAAATCGCTAAGGACGTCACTTTGATCCTGTACAAACAAACCAAAATCGCCGGCTTCATCCTGAGCGCACTGCTACTGAGTGCCTGTGGCAGCGATTCCAATATGACAGAAGCTGCCGATAGCGCAACTGATGGTGCTGATTCGCAAACACCAGCATCACCAGATGGCGAGGGTGGCGCTCCATCTGATATTGATTCAATCAATTCACCTGAAGGCACTGATCAAGGTGAAAGTCCAGCTACAGAATCAGGTTCGAGCGAGGTACAAGCTGGCGAGACCGAGGCTGATACTGACGGTGAAAACAGCGATGATACGGCAGATGAACCAGACTCCTCAGAAGAATCGGGCGAAACGGATTCAGATGCTGAATCCGACGCAGAAACAGAAACCACTGAACAAGAAACCCAGGACGGTGATAACAACGACGACAGCGACGCAGAAGACGATTCAGAAAATTCACTACCTGACGCAATCGCAACCGGTGCAGACTTCAGCGGCAGCCTGGACGACAGCCCAACCGCAACAGAGTCACTGTCGGTACAAGCAGGCGGTGCATTCATAAAAGACTCCAGCCGCGAAGAGGCTGCACCTTCAGCCCCTACTGGACTCACCCTATTACTCAGTGCAGAAGATTGGCTTGAGTTTACCTGGGCGCCCTCCACTGATGATGAGGGTGTTGCGGAATATGAAATCTACCGTGACGGTGTATCCGTTTATAAGTTACGTGGCGATACGGGTTTCGATCTCGATTTTAAGAGCTGGGTAACCACATCCTACATCGATTGTAATTACACTCACTACGTACACTGTGTTGGCGACCAGCCTGCCGTTGGAGGCAGCCATGCCTACTCAGTGGCTGCTATCGATGGTGAAGGCAATAGATCCGCTCTGTCAGATGAAGTTGTGTTCGAGCTGCAAACTCCACGCAGTTCCGGCCCTGATTTAACCGGGTACTCACTCGTACTCGATGAGGAATTTGATTCAAATAAATTGGACCGGGATTTGTGGAAAACATCTTTGCCATGGGGTGAAAACGCAATCATTAATTCCGAACAGCAGTTTTTTGTAAATGTGTTTGGTGCAGACCCAATTGAATATTCACCGTTTGAATTCAATGGCAGCACCATGACCATTAATGGCACCGAAACACCGCCTGAGCTTTTGTCATCGGCTAATAATCAACCCTATTTATCTGGCGTTATCACAACAAAAGATTATTTTAAAATGACTTATGGGTACGTTGAGATGCGTGCCAAAGTCGCATCGGGTGACGGCATACTATCGACCTTCTTTTTGTTCAATGATGGCTACAACAAAAATGAGCCTGAAATAGACATCCTGGAATATATTGGTTCGCGCCCAGACAAGGCCTACCAGACGTACCACTACTACGACAGCATTCGCGTACGCTCAGGCAGCAATAAAGGTGAAAAACACTCATCCCCTACCATGGAGAGCGTCGCAGATCAGGATCTCTCTGCAGACTTTCATACCTACAGCGTGCTGTGGGAACCCGGTCTCATGGTGTGGTACATCGACGAAGTTGAAGTGCGACGTATTGCTGGCCCACGCGTATCGGACGAGCCTATGAATATCATCGCCCAACTTGTTGTTGGCAGTGAGTGGATTGGCAGCCCCGATCCAGCCACATTACCGGTACAGTACGAAATCGATTACATCAAAGCATGGCAAAAATTGCCGTAGCGGCTTTGTGCTAACAGAAAATTAGCGGTTGAGCTGATGTGCCAAGACTGTGGCCACCGCAGTAACTAAAGCAGCACTTACCGAATAAAGAATAGAAAAAGACGCCTAGCGCAACGCTGATTTGTTATTACCGTTTAGCTGAGAGTCCAGTGAAACGGACGCACCATCATCAGCGCCTGCAGTATGCGCGCTTCCCTGTCGGTACTTGACGGTTCGTCTCTTGGCGCTATTAATATCAGCGGTGCAGTTCTCTTCAACTAATTCACGTTTTCTGATAATCAATGAGGTTTGGCTGTGCTGCTTCTTTGACCTGTCTTTTTGAGCCTGTTTTTCCAGTGCTTCACGCTCGGCGTGAATTTTTCTACATCGGTTAAGTACCGAAATTCCATAGCCAACACGATAATCAAAGCTTGCCGATCGACCTGGCGGGATGGCACCTTCTGATTTTCTTAAGCGTAAAGAGCGTTCCATTGATTTTGATAAATACGCATACGTTAACCCTGCTACTTCAGCGTCCAGGCTAAAGCCACGAAATTCAATCTCACCCGAATCGACACAGATGCAATCGTGTAATAGCGCAACAGCCGAACTCAGTAATGTGACATAACTTGGTATTGCTCTGAAGGACTTTCCAATGCCACTTGAGCCGTAATCGGACGTTTCCAGATCGGCGAGCGTTATGCCAAAGCGCAACATAAGAGATTGGCAACGACGCAGTGCTATTTCCGCTTCATTGGGGCTAGACTCTGTGGCCTGGCTCATGGCGTAGAGCTTTTTTACCCTATCAAGCACACGCTCACGGTTCATATAAACCAACCGCCACGCTGAACGTCTTGCGTGAATTTTCTTTGATTGCCGCGTTTAGCCATAGACTGATTATAACATCCAGGTTTGTTTATCAAGGGCGCTTGGGTGTCATGCTATACGCTGTTATCCAGCCACCTTAGCACCTGTGGCCTGGCAACAAGGTTTACGTGGGCAAGCGCCCCGGCGTGGACAAATGACCCGAGCCTCTTTTTCGATTCCGCGATTAAGCCAGCCAATATTTAGAATGCGCGCCACCTGTGACAAGTCCTGTTTTATGTCCTCGGGAATCATCGCTGTACCCCCTTGCTGCACACATGACTCCATCAAACGCTGGGCAATATTTTGAGCATCTTTATTTTGTGCTTCAATAGCAGGGTTAATATCAATGCCAGCGCACAGCACTTCGGCATTTCCTGAAATGTCGATGACGTTGAGCGACTCACAACAATAAATTCGCGTTTCATCGCCTACTCTCATAATAGAAATTTGCGCGGACGATTCACCCACTTCGTTAGATAACATTCTAAACACCGCCCAATGGTTACAAGGATCCTGAACCTGCCGCATATTGCCCCAAGGCAGAGGTATCCCGTTACCACGATACACAGCGTTTAGACGGCCTGCTGCGTATGCATCAAAGTAATGCCAGCTAGGGTAGTTTGACACTGCCGTCATACGGCGCATAACAACCGATGTAGAAACATCAATTAATCGACCTATCGTCACTTCATGCGCGTTCTGCTCAAGCAGACGTCTGAAAGGGACTTTTGGACACAGCAAAGCACCGGCAAAAAAGCTGCATTCGAAATCTCGCCAGGCATGAACAATGTCTTGCGCATCAAGTGCATTGGATTGATGAACATTCAAGGCCTCATCTCTTGATTGATTGAACTTTCTTCTATCCGCTGTTAATGCACTTTTGTTACCGTCTGCATTGTGCAGCACTTTATGCCCTATATATACCGCGAGATCATACTTCAACCTTGCAGTCTGAGACTCCAATACGCGGTTAAGCATAATGGTGCCAGGTGCTACAAAATAGGAACGCACAAACGTGCCTGGCCTGACTTGTAATACTTTTTCCTGTTGCGGATTTAGCTCATCGAAAAACTCTACCTTCATCCCCATTTCTTTACACGTAGCGTATAAAAATTCGAGATCAACAGGCATCTGTTTTTTACCCACCTCCTCTGCGGCGCGCTCCAGTTCTGGAAAATGATTTTGATGACTTTCTTGATGCGCTCGTATAAGCAGGTGCGCAAACTGGCGACCCGACACACCCGTTTGCGACAGCATTTCCGGAATGGCTATTTGCAGGATTTCGTTAGAGAATAAAAAACTCGGCTCTAATGCAATGCCACTGATGCCACCCCGACGGCCTTTATTAGGAACAGTGGCTTCACCGTCAGGAACATCGTTAAGAAACCAGCCAACATCTTTTTGAAAAACCTCAGCAATGACATCCAGCATGCGCTCACTTGGATAGCGCTTGCCTCGCTCAATCATGGAAAGGTAAGAGACTGACGGCGAGGATTCCACATCAATCTTGATACAACGGGACGACAAATCTTCCATCGTTAAATTATTGCGTTTTCTTAGGTTCCGAATCTTGGTACCTAGAAAATGCGCATTTCTGATCAAATTGGTCTGCTTCATTTGTGCAATTTACATTGTGTAATTTTCATTGTGCAATTTTAGTCTATTTTTCACTACACTGCCCGCCATAGTTAGTTAAATGGCTGACTTGAGTGTTGTTCAAGTACTTAGGCAATTCAAGAGGCCCATAAACACTGGGCTGCAGCGGATTTGAAAAGCCAACAACACTCAAGTCGGCCATTTAGCACGGTTTGAACGCGAGAGCGTATTCCACCCAAATGTGAAATGCCTCACGTCCAACAAATTCATTTTCATTCACACGGTAGAAAATATGAGCGATTACAAATCTGAATTACAACGCCACGCCAACGCTATCAATCTGCATGGCAGCCATTGGGGTGCTATCAACCCCGAGCATGTCACGCGTATGAGCCTCCAGAATCGGTTCAAGACCGGATTGGACATTGCGAAATACAACGCAAAAGTGATGCGAGAGGATATGGCCGCTTACGACGCCAATTCTGAGGAATACACACAATCACTCGGTGTATGGCATGGCTTTGTTGCACAGCAAAAGATGATCTCCATCAAGAAGCATTTTGGATCGCCCAAGGGGCGCTACCTGTATCTCTCGGGCTGGATGATCGCCGCACTGCGTTCGGAATTTGGACCACTCCCAGATCAATCCATCCATGAAAAAACATCCGTGCCGGAGCTCATTAACGAGATCTATACGTTTCTCAAGCAAGCCGATGCTCGCGAGCTGAGGCACCTTTTTACAGAGCTGGACGATGCCCGCGCTGAAGGAAATGAGTTAAGAACCCAACAAGCGCTTAAACAAATAGAGAATTTCGAAACGCATGTTGTACCGATTATTGCCGACATTGACGCAGGCTTTGGCAACGAAGAGGCTACCTACCTACTCGCTAAAAAAATGATTGAAGCCGGTGCTTGTTGTCTGCAACTTGAGAATCAGGTGTCAGACGTAAAACAATGTGGTCACCAGGATGGCAAGGTGACTGTGCCACACGAGGACTTCATGGCCAAAATCAACGCAGTGCGATATGCCTTTCTTGAAATGGGTGTTGAGGACGGTGTCATCGTTGCCCGCACCGATTCACTGGGCGCGGGCCTTACTCAAAAAATCCCCGTATCACAGGTACCCG
>CAYSZH010000117.1:0-14746 GCA_964435305.1 uncultured Granulosicoccaceae bacterium | reverse complement strand
TTTGTATCCATCAAACTTAGTACGGGCGTGGATCGCAAGTTCAGTAGCACCGGCGGCGTCAATGCCACAAATGATGTCGTTAAGGGAATCGGCATTGTCATAACCCAGGCGTATTTTTGCCGTAACCGGAATCTCGGCAGGCACCGCATCTCGCACCGATTTAACGATTTGTGCCACCAGTTCGGGCTGGCGCAGCAGCACTGAGCCTCCCATGCTGTTATTGACAGTTTTCGCCGGGCATCCAAAATTCAAATCCACCCCGGGAGCACCGAGCTGGACTGCGCGCTGGGCATTTTTCGCCAAGGCCTGTGGGTCACTGCCTAACAGCTGAACATACACAGGCGTGCCGCTGGGGGTGGTGCCAGCTGCTAATAATTCCGGGCATAGGCGAAAAAACACTCGCTCAGGCAATAACACATTGGTGACTCGGACAAATTCGGTCACAGCCCTGCTGTAACCACCCATCCCCGTTAACCGTGCACGCATGGCCGCATCGATAACACCCTCCATTGGTGCAAGAATGGTGTGAGTTGTTAGAACATCTGACACGCGGCAGCACTCCATAGTGCGATTGATGTGGGCACACTGGGCAAACGAGCACAGGCACGCACGGATCCAACAGATTACAATAGGCGATTATGCTTTACTTCGCGCAGGCGCACATGATCGGCTCAACCCACATATTAACCGTATCGGAGCTTCAGCTTGATCATGCACTACTGAGTAATGAAAATAACGAGCTCGCGCATCTGCCCTTGGTCGAAAAACCGGATACAAAAGTGGGAGACACTCTATCCGTCTTTGTTTATTCGGATAGCCAAGGCTCACCAATAGCATCCCTGGCACAGCCCAGTGCAAACCTTGGAGAGTGCGCCAATATGAAAATCACCTCCGTCACCGATTCAGGCGCTTTTCTCGACTGGGGAATCAGCAAAGACCTGCTACTGCCATTTGCAGAACAGCGGCGACCCGTTGAAGTGGGTATGCGCGAAAGCGTTGTGGTCTATATCGACAATAGCGGCAGGCTAGCTGCCAGCAGCAAACTCGACACACGCTTGCCAAGTGTATCAACAGATTTTGAACCCTGGCAGCCTGTGTCTTTGCTGGTGTATCAACGCACCGATCTGGGGTTTAAAGCGGTTGTGGAGAATAAGGTAATCGGCCTACTTTATAAAGATGAAATTTTTCAAACTGTAAAAACTGGCCAAACAATAGCGGGTTTTGTAAAACCCTTGCGTGCCGATGGTCGATTGGATCTTGCGCTGCAATTGCCTGCGCGCCAGACATCCAAAGATTTAACAAGCACCCTGCTGGACTATCTGCACGAACATAATGGGCAAATGCACATTACCGATAAAAGTTCCCCCGATGAAATTTACGCCGCGTTTAACGTCAGTAAGAAAAATTTTAAGCGTGCCTTGGGCCAGCTGTACAAACAACGGAAAGTCATTATCGAAGTTGATTGCATCAAGCTCAACAAAAATAGCTGATTAATATGGCTATACAATGGTTTCCAGGGCATATGCACAAAGCCCGCAAAGAAATGGCGCAGGTTTTACCTGAAACCGATGTCATCCTTGAGTTGCTGGATGCACGTATTCCTTTTAGCAGCGAAAACCCCATGCTCGAACAACTGCGCGGCAACAAGCCATGCCTTAAAGTATTGACTAAAAGCGATCTTGCAGATGACGAGGTAACCGAGCTTTGGTTATCTCAACTAGAAGACAATAAGGTCCGCGCAACGGCAATATCTGCAGACGACCCAACGGCGGTAAAAGCATTACCCTCCCTACTGGCGACAATGGTCACCCAATCCAAGTCGAGGGTTAAACCGTTTGTTGCAATGGTGGTAGGCATACCCAATGTTGGCAAGTCCACATTAATTAATTTGCTAGCAGGAAAAACCATTGCCAAAACCGGAAACGAACCTGCCATTACCAAACGCCAGCAACCCATCTCACTAGGTAATAACTGGGTGTTACGAGATACTCCCGGCGTTTTATGGCCTAACGTTGAAAACCCGGCCAGTGGCTATCGCCTTGCCGCAACTGGCGCTGTTCGTGATACGGCCATGGACAGTGCCGACGTGGCAGCCCATTTTTTAGACTATACACAACTGCAGTATCAATCACTTTTGTGCGATCGCTTCAAGCTGGACACAAACTTAAGCGACAGCGTTGCAACGCTTGAAGCCATCGGTCGCTCGCGCGGTTGTATCGGCGGCGGTGGTCTTGTGGATTTTGATCGAACGGCGCGGCTGTTGCTTACCGAGTTTCGCGCTGGCAAGCTGGGAAAGATGAGCCTGGAAACTCCAGAAATGAAACGCTCAGAACTCATCGAACTAGCCAGGGTGCAGGAGGCAAAACGCCTTGCAGCAGAAAAAAAACTGGCAAAAAAACAACAGCAGAAAAAAGAAAAAAAACAAGGTGGCAAACACCGATAGCTTACCGATTCAAAGCCATTTACCTTTAATCATAATCGTTATATCTCTGGATATCAGCAAAAAAAATGTCAGAACACAAACAACGGTTGCCTCTAACGATATATCTTTTATCTCTATGCAATGCCTACCTGTTTGTAGGTGCATCGTTACTTATTACAGTATCCGCGTTAATCGGTTTTGAGCTGGCTCCAGACAAACGCTTATCCACATTGCCACTGGCATTACAGTTTTTTGCCGTGATGTGTACAAGTCTGCCAGCCGCCTTGTTTATGGGAAAATATGGTCGAAAGGTGGGATTTTATTTCGCCGCGCTCATTGGTATTCTGGGTAGTTGTATTGCCATCGCATCCATTCTTTCTGAGAATTTTATCGGGTACTGTATGGCGACTGTTTGCTTTGGTGTATTTGCAGCATTTGGCAACTATTACCGATTCACCGCTGCGGAAGTTGTCACACCATCCATAAAGAGTCTTGCCATTTCCATGGTTATGGCAGGCGGTGTGATAGCCGCGTTCATCGGGCCTAACCTTGCAAAATGGAGTAGCGGCATGTTTGGCCCAAGTCAGTTTGCTGGCCCTTTTGTGGTGTTAATGGGTGTGTATTTATTATCGATGATCACTATCGCGTTTGCCGATTTACCGCGCAATGCAATAGTGCAAAAGTCGGAAGGTGGCCGCCCACTTTCGCAGCTGCTGTTTCAACCGATTTTTCTAGTTGCTGTAATCTGCCAAATGTTTGGCTACGGAATGATGAACTTTGTGATGTCATCTACCCCGCTGGCAATGGATGCACATAGCTATGGCATGCATGACACGGCCTCTGTCATTCAATGGCATGTTGCTGCCATGTTTGCACCTTCATTTTTTACAGGCCATTTGATTAAAAAGTTCGGTATTAAACCCGTTTTACTCAGCGGTTCATTACTCGGTTTTCTTGCCGTTGGTATCAACCTACTGGCACCCATTTCGGTCGCCACTTTTGTGGCCGCTCTGGTGATATTGGGTGTCAGCTGGAATTTTCTGTATGTCGGTGGAACAACACTACTAACCGATGCTTATCGTCCAGAGGAAAAAAGTCGTGCGCAAGGTGCAAACGATCTGGCGGTGTTTAGCACAGTCACCCTTACAGCGCTGACCACCGGCACGGTGCACCACCTGTACGGCTGGCAGATGGTCAATATTCTGGCTATTCCAATGCTGTCGATCACCCTGTTTGCCATCGTATGGTTAGCTATACAACAGCGTAAAACCCCTCGGGTGCAACCAGCTTGAACGAGGATTTGATCACAAATTAATACAGCAACCGAAGTACTCCCCAAAAGCGCGTAACAGCGCGCGCAAGAAACCGGCACCTGAGTCGCTAAAACCCCAAAGCGTGTTCTCAAACACGGTAACAAAGAAGCCTTGAAGAGCTTCCAGGCAGGTCACTTAGCCCAGCCAACAACATCGAAGTAAGCGCATCAGCCGTAAGGCGCGCGAGGGGTAGTTAGAAATGTCCTATGCGAAGCATGGGTTGATTGTGATAGCCAGTTCTGTTTTTTTTCTTCTGCAAAGCTGCGTAAGCACAACACCTATAGACAACACGTATCAGCAATCAGCTGCAGTTGAACGATGGCATGGCTGTTTAGACCGTCATACACCTGTTGAAACTGCCAGCATGGTCTTGGCCTTGCGCACCCTTGCGCACAGCTGCGACGGTCATAAACGCGATGTGATTGCCACTTTCCCCCGACATATGGAACAGCAGATCAATACAACCCTCAATGGTGCCGTTCGGAGCAGGATCGTCAACACGATGCACAGCGCGCCGAAGAGCGATCCCACCGCGTCCCGGCAAGTCATATCGCACTGAATCAGTGACAAAACATGCCCCTAAGGGTAGGTTACATCCGGATTTTAACTGGATACCAAATTTGGCATGAACTATGACATAGTACTGCTGTCTGTCAGAACAAACTACTTGCTTAAAGGAACTCATCCATGAAATTACAGCTGCTAGCTGTTGCGCTTGCCGGCGCTTTGACACACAGTGCCATCTCGGTAGGAGCCGAGCTGGAATCCGATACCGACAAACTGAGCTATGGCCTGGGCATGATCATCGGCGAGCGTGTGCTCAAAAACTATGGTGACCTTAACTACGACGTACTGATGGAAGCCATGAAAGCCCAGAACGAAGGTGCTGAAACTCAAATGAGCATGGAAGAAGCGCAAACAACACTTCAAGAATCACAACAACGCCTGGCAGAAGAGAAATCGGCCGCAGCCAAAGCGGCTGGTATTGAATTTCTCGCTGAAAACGCAAAAAAAGACGGTGTCAAAGTGACTGACAGCGGGCTGCAGTACGAAGTGCTAACCGAAGCCGATGGGCCAAAGCCTGCACTGGAAGACACTGTATCTGTTCACTACGTTGGTACCCTCATAAACGGCACCGAATTTGACAGCTCCGTTGCCAGGGGCGAGCCAACCTCTTTCGCTCTAAAGGGCGTTATTCCTGGCTGGACTGAAGGTGTGCAACTGATGAATGTAGGCAGTAAGTTCCGTTTCACCATTCCATCTGATCTTGCCTATGGTGATCGTGGTGCCGGCCAAAGCATCGGCCCGGGTGAAACCCTGATCTTTGATGTTGAACTACTCGAAATTCAAAGCCAGTAAATCACGGCTTTGGCTCGTCACCACTTAGCGGTTACGACATCGCGGTTACGACATCGCGGTTACGACATCGCGGTTACGACATAGCTATCACAACATAGTAGTCGCGACACAGTTAGTCATGACATCGCTAATTAGAAACACGATGATGGGGTTGCTATGTGCGAATTGCACTTAGCAACCCTGATCGTTTAATCGGACAAGTAATCAACCCCCTCGTGGCCCGCCCGCGCTATTGCGCTGATGCGTTTGCCAATCTTCTGCTATCCATACTGGTGTTTCCGTTGCAGGCGGCAATAGCTTGTTGCGAATAATATCGGCCGCTCTTTCTGCAACCATGATCGTTGGACCGTTGAGATTCCCGTTTGTGATTGTTGGGAATACAGAGCTGTCCACAACCCGTAAATTATTCATTCCCTTCACTCTAAGTTCAGCATCCAACACCGCCATGGCATCATCGCATGCACCCATTTTGACACTACAGGAAGGGTGGTAAGCACTTTCAACATTGTTGCGCACCCAGGCATCGATCTCATCATCAGTTTGTGCAGTGGACCCGGGCTGAATCTCCTCTCCTCGATACGCATCCAGGGCTGATTGCTCGAGAATTTCACGAGTGAGGCGAATGGTTGAGCGCCAATCTTCTCGATCTTGCTCGTGCTCTAGATAATTGAAACAGATTCTGGGCGCTTCAGTAGCATCACTTGAGCTTATTTTTATAGATCCGCGGCTGTACGGTTTGTTTGGCCCGACATGCACCTGGAATCCGTCACCATCAAAAGCGGCTCGCCCGTCATAACGCATGGCACCTGGTAAAAAATGGTACTGAATATTGGGCGATTGCAAACCGGCATGTGATCGTATAAATGCACAGGATTCAAAATGGTTGGTCGCACCCAGCCCACTTTTATTCGCAATCCATTGAGCGCCGATTTTGCCCTTGGCCAACAAACCAAGATGACGGTTAAGCGATACTGGCTGCAAACAACGGTACTGAAAATACACTTCCAGATGATCTTGCAGGTTTGCCCCCACCCCGGGCAAATCTCTGTGAACAGCCACACCGGCCGCTTCAAGTACGGCTGCCGGGCCCAGCCCCGAACGTTGCAACAATACGGGCGAACCAACAGAACCAGCAGACAGGATAACTTCACCACTGGCATGAATGCTCATAGTTTTTCCTGCCGATCGATATCGTACACCCAACACCCTCTCTCCTTCTACGATGAGTGATGTGGCTTGCGTACGGGGAATGATGTGCAGGTTTTTACGCTTTTTAGCTGGTTTTAAATACGCATTAGCCGTTGACCAACGCACCCCGTTTTTTACGCTCATGTGCATTTGCCCAAACCCTTCTTGCTGATATCCATTGTAATCAGCGGTAAAGGGGTATCCCGCTTGTTGACCGGCTTCAATAAATTTTTCGTACAGTGGATTAAGTGCCATTTCGTTTCCGGCACACACTGCCAGCGGCCCATCAGCGCCTCTGTATGTATCGCTTCCGTGTATCCAGCTTTCCATTTTTTTATAATAAGGAAGACAGGCAGCGTAGTTCCACCCGCTTGCACCAGCCGCTTCCCAGGCATCGATATCGCAGGCATGGCCCCGAACGAAAACCATGCCGTTAATAGAAGAGGAGCCCCCGAGGACTTTGCCACGCGGACAATCAAGACGCCTGTTATCCAAGTAGGGTTCGGGTTCAGATTGAAAACCCCAGTTGTACTGAGGCATGTTCATTGGGTAGGACAAGGCCGTGGGCATTTGAATGAGTATGCTGCGATCAGACCCACCGGCTTCCAACAGGGCCACACTCACTTGTGGATCTTCACTTAGCCTCGCAGCAAGCACACAGCCAGCCGAACCGGCTCCCACAATAATGTAGTCAAACGTTTTAGTCATTGCTTTTGCGTGTTCCTATAGAGCGCGTCAGAAATCAGTTTTAACGCCGCCTTCGTCTTTACGTTTACGCACAAACGCGCTTAGCTCTTCCTCAATAGCTGGATCAATTTCCGGTTTTATATAACCCGCCAACCTGTTTTTCCATACCGTGTTCGCCTTGAGCATGGCATCTGGCATTCCCGCCTCCTGCCATGTTTCATAATTTCGCCAATCACTCAGCACTGGGCTATAAAACGCTTCTTTAAATCGTTCTTGCGTATGCGCCGTTCCAAAAAAATGGCCACCTGGCCCGACATCGTCAATGGCATTTAACGCTAGAGCGTCACTTGAGAAATCCATGGGTTGTAAAAACTCATGCACCATTTGCAATAGATCGATATCCAGTATCGTTTTTTCAAACGAACAACACAAACCGCCTTCTAACCAGCCAGCACCGTGTTTTAACAAATGGCAGCCACTGTTAATGGCACCCCACAACGAAAACACACTTTCATAGGCGGCTTGCGCATCAACTGTATTTGCCGCACACACATTGGAGGATCGATACGGCAAGTTGTATCGTCTGGCAAGCTGCCCACCAATGATCTGTGCTTTCATGTATTCAGGCGTGCCAAATGCAGGTGAGCCTGATTTCATATCCACATTGGACGTAAAACCACCGTATACAACGGGCGCTCCAGGCTTCACCATTTGACTGAAGGCTATCGCCGCCAAGGCTTCCGCATTTTGCAATACCAGCGCGCCCGGAATCGTAACCGGTGCCATTGCGCCTGCGAGCGTGAACGGGGTGATCACCACAACCTGACCCTTCGATGACATTTCGATAATGCCTTGCATCATTGGAATATCAAGCTGCAAAGGCGAGTTGGTGTTAATGACTGTCCATAGTGAGGGTTCTCGAGAAAACTGCTCCATTGATACACTGCGACCAATGCGTGTCATCTCTATGGCATCACGGTTTCTTTCTCGGCCCAATGAGTAAATACAAAAAGCCTTGTCAGTCAGTGTGAGTAAATCGAAGACACAGTCAATGTGTCTGATTGACGCATGAATATCCACGGGCTCACAAGGGTAGCCACCGTTCATATGCAGCACATTGTGCATTTGCGACAGCATTAGGAAATTCTGATAGTCGTCTTGGTTGCCCGTGCGTCGCCCTTTATCAATACAACTGGCGTTGGGTGCACTGGCCATCATACAAAACGCCAGCTTGTCATCTCCGATGCGAACATTGTGCGCCGGATTTCGCGCATGCATGGTAAAACTCGATGGCGCATGCTTTATCAATGACAGTATAAGCTCAGGGTCGAAGCGCACACGTTCTTCACCCGGACGTACATCGGCGCCGGCCGCTTGCATGATTTCGCGTGAGCGCTCATGCAGTACATTGATCCCGGTTGTAGAAAGCACTTCAAGAGAGGCCAGATGGAGCGCTTCAAGCTCATCGGCTGAAATGATTTCGGCAGGCGCACTATTGCGAGTCGGTTGCGCAAATGGCTTCTGTTCAAACTCACTTTTGGCGGGGGCTTGGCGCCGTCCTCTCCGTACTCTTTTGCTCATATGCCCGGCACGCTAAAGATTAAATATAACCGACAATAAATTCCGATCTACTGACGATCAACTAGTGAATAACTGGCTGTCAAATGGTTGCCTGGCAAGCACCCGTTAAGCTTATTTCGTCCCGAATATCCTGTCACCGGCATCACCAAGACCAGGCACGATGTAGCCATGATCGTTTAGGTGTGAATCAACGGCTGCTGTCACAATGGACACATCCGGGTGCGCCTTATTAAACGCTTGGATGCCTTCTGGCGCGGCGATGAGACACACAAAGCGCATATTAACAGCGCCACCGTCTTTGAGCCTTTGCACTGCCGCAATTGCAGAATTAGCCGTCGCAAGCATGGGATCTACCACCACAATAAGCCGTTCGCCCATACTGTGAGGCACTTTGTAATAGTACTCCACGGCCTGTAAGGTTTCCGGGTCGCGGTACAAACCAACATGCCCTACCCGAGCAGATGGAATCACATCTAGCATGCCATCAAGCAAACCATTACCGGCACGCAGTATTGAGATAAAGGCCAATTTCTTACCGCGCAATACGGGCGCCTGCATTTTTTCAACGGGCGTTTCAATGTCTTTCATTTCTACTGGTAGATCTTTAGAGACTTCAAAACAAAGCAACCAGGAAATTTCTCGTAAGAGGCTTCGAAACGCGGTAGAAGATTGTGATTTCTGCCGCATGAGGGTCAGCTTGTGTTTTACAAGCGGGTGTTCAATCAGTGTTACCTTCAACCCTTTGGTATTGAGTTCTTCCTGAGTTAGCATAAATTTTCCGGTTAATCGTTAGTGCTGTTTTATAGTTTTAAATATCAAGTTTAACTGCCACATTTAATATTTAAGTGGCAGGCTATGCCTGATCTATACAGTGATTTTTTTGTACCTGACACGTTTAGGCTGAGTCGCAGCTTCGCCCAGCCGTTCACGTCTATCTGCTTCGTATTCGGTGTAATTGCCCGCAAAGAAATTAATTTCTGATGGGTCTTCGTAGGCCAATATGTGTGTGGCAACCCGATCAAGAAACCATCTATCGTGTGAAATAACAATGGCAGCGCCGGCAAAATCCAATAAGGCTTCTTCTAGTGCGCGCAATGTCTCAACATCAAGATCGTTTGAGGGTTCATCCAGTAACAATACGTTGGCCCCTTGCTTTAGCGTCATTGCAAGATGCAATCGGCCACGTTCACCACCAGAGAGATCTTTAACTACTTTTTGCTGATCAGAACCTTTGAAATTAAAGCGTCCAACATAGTTTCTTGATGGAATTTCATAGTTGCCAATCTGGATTGTATCGGAGCCACCTGAGAGCACCTCGAAAACCGTTTTCTCACCTTCAAGATCATCGCGGCTTTGATCCACGTAAGCCAGCTTGACCGTTTCACCAATGTCAATGCTGCCTGAATCGGGTTTTTCTTCACCCATAATCATTCTAAACAGCGTGGACTTACCGGCACCGTTACCGCCAATGACACCGACAATGGCACCTTTTGGCATACTAAAAGACAGATCTTCAATAAGTTGCCGGTCGCCGTAGGATTTTGCAACCGACGTGAAGTCGATGACCTTGTCGCCAAGACGCTGGCCCGGTGGGATGTAAATTTCATTGGTTTCAGAACGTTTCTGAAATTCCTGAGATTGCATTTCTTCGAAACGAGACAGACGCGCCTTGGATTTTGACTGTCGGCCCTTGGCACCCTGGCGCACCCATTCAAGTTCTGCCTTCATGGCTTTGGCGTGCGCCGATTCCTGCTTGGCTTCACTTTCGAGGCGGCTGGATTTAGCATCCAGCCAACCGGAGTAATTGCCTTCGTACGGAATACCGTGACCTCTATCGAGCTCAAGAATCCACCCTGCAACATTGTCCAGAAAGTAGCGGTCGTGGGTAATGGCTACAACAGTGCCGTCGAAATCGTGCAAAAACTGTTCAAGCCAGGCAACGGAATCCGCATCAAGGTGGTTGGTTGGTTCGTCAAGCAATAACATGTCGGGCCCTGACAACAGCAAACGGCATAAGGCAACACGGCGTTTTTCACCACCAGAGAGGTGCTCGATGCTCGCATCCCAATCGGGAAGTCGCAAAGCATCCGCGGCGATTTCCAATTGATGCTCAAGGTTATGGGCATCACTTGCCTGCAACACGGCTTCAAGCTTGCCTTGTTCGGCCGCAAGAGCATCGAAATCGGCATCCGGTTCGGCATAGAGTGCGTAGATTTCATCCAATCGCGCTTGCGCCTGTTTGATCTCATCCACGGCCTCCTCAACCACCTGCCGAACGGTCTTATCTTTATCCATCTGCGGTTCTTGCGGCAAATAACCCACATTGATGCCCGGCATAGATCTGGCCTCACCTTCTATGTCGGTATCGACACCAGCCATGATGCGGAGCAATGTTGATTTCCCTGCTCCATTTAAGCCAAGAACCCCGATTTTGGCACCGGGGAAAAACGAGAGCGAGATATCGCGCAATATCTGCCGTTTGGGAGGGACGATCTTACCCACCCGATTCATTGTGTATACGTACTGTGCCATCGCGTGCTGTTAACCCTATAAGTTCGGCAAAATTGAACAAGGGCCCATTGTATCAGGCCATCAACGCTGCAATGAACTAAGGCGAACTCCTTCATAAAGCACTAGACTAATACGGAATATCCTTTTTTTTCCACAGCCTGAATAACGGCACACAATAAAGGGCCTAACCGTATGTTTTCATCCTTTTTTCCAAAGCCCAAACTTTTCTTTCTATCAGCGTTTGGCTGGTTTTTGGTCAGCTTGGCAGTCTGGCATCTCGGCGCCGATGGGCTTGCCGAATCATTCAGTTTTGTCAGTCCCAGTGAAACTGAACTCGCTGAGGGCGAACGCGCCCCATTCATGACGCCAGAGAAGAGCTGGGTTTATCAATTTATTATCGGAGTTAGCGTGTTGTTTTGTGTGGGCTGGTTATTTCTTGGCCGCAATAAGTGGTACATCTGGTCGGTTGTAGGCACAGCCATTATTCTGGTTGTTACCTACTTTCTGGTGCAAATCAGTGTTTGGTTAAACGCCTGGTACGGCGAATTTTACGACCTGATCCAACAGGCCTTAAGTGCTCCGAACACCGTGACAATCGGCGATTTTTACGGGCAACTACTCACAGCCTTATACATCCTGGTACCAACAATTCTTGCCCGCGTGTTGTTCTCCTACTTCGTATCCCATTATGTATTCCGATGGCGCACCGCAATGAATGAATACTACATGTCGCATTGGGCCAAACTAAGGAAGGTGGAAGGCGCAGCCCAACGTGTACAGGAAGACACCATGCGCTTCGCGGGGATCATGGAAGGCTTGGGAGCGGCCTTCGTCAGTTCGATCATGACATTGATGGCGTTCCTACCACTACTTTGGATGCTCTCTCAGCAAGTCACCGAACTACCGTTTCTAGGCCAGATTAACGGCTCCCTGGTATTTATCGCACTCATTTCTTCCATCTTCGGAACCGTGTTGTTGGCAGCTGTTGGTATCAAATTACCCGGGCTTGAATTTCATAACCAAAGGGTTGAAGCAGCTTACCGAAAAGAGCTTGTGTACGGTGAAGATAATGAGGCCAGAGCACAGCCGATGACCGTTACTGAACTGTACGGCAATGTGCGCACAAACTACTTTAAGTTGTATTTTAATTATCTCTACTTCAATGTATTTCGTTTCGCCTATTTGCAAGGGGCTAACTTTATCCCGTTGATTGCACTGGGCCCTACCATTGTTGCCGGTGCCATTACGTTTGGTGTATTCCAACAGATTAACCAGGCATTTGGACAAGTTGAAAACTCATTCCAGTTTTTGGTTAATTCATGGACAACCATCGTAGAACTCATGTCGATATACAAACGTCTTAAAGCGTTTGAGTCTGCAATTGACAACCCAGGTGACGATCCAAGTGGTGGTTTATCTGATGCAGTAGTGAGCATGTAATTTAAACAGGTGCAAGCTCGGAGTACGTCGCGATTTTATCGATGTAACTCTGAGCACCTGCATCCATTATCGCCAGGGCCTTGTCGTCCAGTTGTTTAACGACGCGCCCTGGCGAACCCAGCACCAAAGCACCATCAGGCACCACCATCCCTTCCTTTACCAAGGCATTGGCACCAATCAAACAGTGCTTGCCGATTTGCGCATCATTTAAAACAACGGCATTAATGCCTATCAGGCTGCCATCACCAACCGTGCAACCATGCAGCATCGCTTTGTGCCCGACAGTGACTCGCTTGCCAATATGTAGAGGATGACCCGGGTCGATATGCAGCACCGCCCCGTCTTGTACATTACTGCCTTCGCCAATTTCTATAACATCGTTATCGGCTCTGATAACGGCATTGAACCAGACGCTAACCTGCGAGGCCAGTACCACATCACCGATCACAACCGCCTCTGGTGCAATGTAGCTGTCTTGAGCAATGCGAGGTTTTTTACTACCGAGTGTGTACACCATTTGCCGCTACCGTATTTTCGTCGAAGAAGTTAAGCAGACTATAGCGCAGCCCGCAGATGTGAACCAGAACACGCTGGATCCGGAACTGCTCCTCACTTACGCACTATCCGGGTTTGATCAAGCCCTTCAACTGGCTTTGGGCGGTTCAGAAAATCGGATTCCAGCCCGATATAACGGATAGATTATTAGGATTTACTGCCATGAGCGCAACAGAAGTCCTCGAAAATGAGGGTGCAACAAACAAAAAGCAACAGCGCAAGCTGATTAACGCCGTGTGGGAGCCGTTCCTGCAATTTAAGCTTCTGATGTATATGCTGGGACTGACTGCCCTGGTTGCCGTACTGCTTGGCGCTTTTCTGTATTACGCATTCAGTGATCTTATAGGCACGATCTCGGTTCAATCCAGCACAAGAAGCTACTACGAAGATGAAATAAATATGCAGCTGGTGTATTTATTCCGTTATTGCGGCGCTTTGTTTGTACTGTATGTATTGTTACTCGCTGCCGTTTGTGTGGCTTATACACACCGTTTGATTGGCCCATTCCGCCCGTTTAGTCGACATGTGGATGAGCTTGCCAAAGGCAATTACTCGAGCCGAGTAACACTACGTAAAGGAGATGTGCGGATGTTGAACGAATATGCGGACAAACTCAATGAGCTAGCAGTAAATCTGGAGACCAAGAAGAAACATAGTAACGAACTCTGACGTGGGTGGTTATTAACTGCCAGCGGATTTACAACAGAAATAAAAAGGAAAAAGCCCGATATAATCGGGCTTTTTTTTGTCTGCGATATCACAAGGCGAGTTATGTGACTGTAACGGTGATAAAACAACTGTTAGCAAGTGTGATATCGAAGTCTATTGCTTGGAATAAGCCGTAAAAGACCGCACTATGGGTATTGCAGTACCCATATTCACATAATAGGAAACCCCATGGTCGACCAGACTAAAAGAACCACTTTAAAACGCGTAGCCGGTATTGGTGTAGGTGCCGTTGCAGTAACAACATCTACTGGCGTTTTATCCAAGTTATCGTACGAATCAGCGAAAGGCCCATCACGCGTTACTTCGGTAACCGGCGATATTGTTGACATACAAGTCATCACAAGAATTTCGCCATTGAAAAATGATCTTGAAGTGGTGCTGAACAACATCAGCCCGTTTCCAACAACCATCACGCAATTAACACCAACACAAATCACGACAGCCCGTGGTCTGTTTGACTTCGATGCGCTACTAGAAAACGGGCCATTAAAGCTCGGAGCTGGCGCAAGCGTGAGCGTGCCCATGCAGCGCCATACTGTTGTGCTGGATGGAAGTTCCATCAGCAAGAGAACCTTTCAGCTGTCTGAATCGTTAAGAAAAAATATGTCGATCGTGACCGACGGCAATTCATTAGCCGCTCTGACTATATTGGATGGCACAGCCGTCAGTTAACCAGCCAACGCTGTGTTTCAATACTCAAAACGCCCCGTACATGCGGGGCGTTTTTTTTGCCAATCATTTAATGAACTGTGAGCAAGATACGTATGTGGAGTGTCTGCAACTTGGGTCCGCAAAACAGACGTTCAACGTTAGCAATCGTGACTGTCGTTTACTCTAGCAATGTTTGGTGCTTCATTCGATGGGTCGCTTGAAAACGTTATTGTACGAAGCTGGTCTGCACTTGTCGGTTTAAAACTGCTCCAGTTGAGTGGGGTTGGACATCATTTTAGTTACTTTTCTA
>CAYSZH010000116.1:0-14752 GCA_964435305.1 uncultured Granulosicoccaceae bacterium | reverse complement strand
GGTAGAAAAGTAACTAAAATGATGTCCAACCCCACTCAACTGGAGCAGTTTTAAAGCTTTTCAAGCTGATCGACTAAAAAGTCGCCAGTGAGAACATAGTGGTTTTTTAAAAGTTCTGCGGATCTCGCCGCGTCACGGCTAACTGCCGCATGGAGAATATCTTCGTGTTCTCGTGCAACATCTCGTTGGGAGTAGCGCCCCGATCGCCCCGCCAAATAACGGTAGCGGATGTTAAGGTCGTACAGTTGATCGCAGAAGCGAAGCAATATTGGAGAGTCGCAGGCGCTTAGTAACACCATATGAAACTCTTTATGCAACAGATTCCATCGCTGTGCATTGTCTCGGGGCTCTTTGGCAAGGTGGTGATGTGTGAGTACCAGTTGCTCTTCCCACTCGGTTTCACCACGCTCGATACTGCTGCGTAAAGCAATGTCATCAAGCTGGCAACGCAACATGAGAATTTCCCGAAAGTGATCTGCACTGGCAGGTGCCACCCTAAAGCCGCGTTGATCGATGCGTTCAACCAGCTGATCAGAGGTCAGTAGGCTTAAGGCTTCGCGTATGGGTGATGCACCTGAATTTAATTTAAGCTTTAAAGCCTCGACCTTAAGCTTTTCGCCTGGTTGAAATTCGCCTTCGATGATTTTTTGGCGTAAGTCTTCTACAACGCGTTGTGTTGTCGACACTGCGTTGCTGGTTAACGACGGCGTGCTGGAAGGATCGCTACGCAAGCTCATTGGTTTGGACTATTTTTACTGACTATTTTTGCCGACTATTTGAGGTGGCTATTCTGAAACACCTATTCTGGAACGTTGCCCTTCGTAAATGAAGGTTTTACTAATTCTACTCGCTCAATATAGCGTTTTTAGTCAAAATAAGCCAGTAATTGACGTGTAATTCGCCCTTTATAAACAACTAGTTTAATTCGGCTTGGTGGGCCTTTACCAGCTCCGACATGCTATTGAATACGAATGGTATTTCTGGCTTGCTGCCAGGGTCCATGGTTGCGCCAAACCCGGTGTCCTTATGCCGTCGGTAAATCCAACATGAAGTTAACTGATGACGCTTAGCTGGTACATGATCATGGAACAAACTTTCAGCAGTGTGCAGAATTACATTGGCTTGAATGCCTGACTCAGCCAGTTTCTCGAGCATGTATTCAAAATTTCTGTCCGAAGGCTTATAAGATCCAATATCTTGTGCGGTGTATATGGCGTCAAAGTCGACTTCTAATCTCTGGTTGCTGGCCGCAAAACTTGTGTTGTCCACGTTAGAGAGGATAATCAATTTGTAGTGCTGTTTTAAGTATTGAAGTGATTCAGCGGAATCTGCAAAGGCGGGCCAGTACTTAACCGATTGTCCGTAAGTGTCGCATTCGGTCTGTGAAACCGAAACCTGCCAGTGTTCTGCCAGCCGCTTGTACACAATAGAAAGCAAAGTTGAATAGGGCATAGCGGGTGTCCAGCTTTGCTGGGATGATTCGTAGCGTGCGTGTGCTTCAAGAATCTCGTTGCGGGTTAATGTTGGGCTAAGCTGATCCGTTATGGGTTTGAGCCCATTAATCATGCCGGTTTCCCAATCGATTAAAGTGCCATAGCAATCAAATGTCAGTGCTTTAAAATCAGTGAGTTTCATTGGTAAGTTTGTATCTGTATTGCGTTACTGGCAGCGCGAAAGTTCGCCGGCGTTGAGAGTAATTAAATATCAAACTCTGACCAAACCGGGCAATGGTCTGACGGTTTTTCCATGGCCCTTATCGCATAATCAATTCCTGAATCGACCAGCGTGTCTGTCAATGATGGGGTTGTCATGATGTGATCAATTCGCAGCCCTCTTTTAGGGTCTCTGTCGAAACCTTTGCTGCGATAATCAAACCAGCTGAATAAATCATCTACATCAGGGTATTTAACTCTGAAGCTATCTTGTAAGCCCCAATCGCACATACGCTGTAACCATTCACGTTCCTCTGGTAAAAAACTGGTGGCCCCAGAACGTAGCCAGCGTTTGACGTTGTCTGCACCGATGCCCAGATCTTGATCCACTGGCGCAATATTAAAGTCACCAACTACAGCAAGATGACTGGCAGGCTTGTATTGCGTTTCCAATGTTGTTTGCAAATCGGCATAAAATTTTTCTTTGGCCGGAAACTTGGTTTCATGCTTGCGGTTTTCTCCCTGCGGAAAATAGCCGTTGATAACGCTAACATCGTTGCCTTTATCTGTTGTAACTGTGGCACAAATCAGCCGCCGCTGGGCATCGTCATCATCGCTTAAAAACCCGTACTGCACCTCTTTCATCGGTAAGCGAGATAGCATCGCCACCCCGTAGTGGGTTTTTTGTCCAAAATAAACGCATTGGTAACCCAGGGCTTCGATATCAGCAACCGGGAAATCTTCATCGGTGACTTTGGTTTCCTGTATACCAATGACATCAGGCTGGTGAGCGTCTTTTAAAGCGGCCAGTTGGTGCATGCGCAAGCGAATGCTATTGGTGTTGAAAGACACTATTTTCATATCAACCTCAGTTGTTAAACAGGACTCTGACCGATACAGGCTTGGCTTGTGTTGCGTCCAATGCATTTAGCATAGCGTCACGCCGCTCATCCAGTATGCTTATTTCGTCATCCCGCACAGAAGGATTGACTTTCTGCAAAGCTTGCAAACGATCTTTATCGGCATCGCATTCCAGATTCATTTCGTCCTTCGCCTCCAGCGTGTATTGTTCAATAGAGCTTTGTGCAAGCTCTGCTGCAATATCGAGAGTGGATTCAATGAGCGCGCGATGTTTTTGCACCACTTGTTTTAGCTTGTTGCGATCGTAGCGCTGGCGTGTGGCGTCGATATCTAATCCTGCCAACACTTCAGAATAATCTTTGCTATCGATACCCACGTAGTAGGTTTGCAGGCTGGCAGGCAGGTATCGATCAACGTTAAGCGCGTTGTCCGCACTGCATTGCAGAACAAATATGGCTTCAACAAATGCTAAGCCTTTGGGTAATTGCTCCAGCGACACGACTTTACAATCCGCTTGCCCATAACCTTCGTTTAATATTAGGTCCATGCAATCTGTGACCATCGGATGGTCCCAGGTTATAAACGTGTAGTCTTCTCTTTGCAGTGCAGTGGGGCGGTCAAAGGTAATAGTCAAGCCACTGGCTGGCAGCCCAGGAAACGACTCAATCTGCATATTGTCGCTTGGGTGTAAAATCCAGTTGTCTCTCTGCTCGTCAACATTGACGCCAAAGCGATCGAACACGGCACCCATAAAATCCTGCAAACGATAATCTCGCTCAGCACGCGACAAGGCATCAAGCTGCTCTTGTATGCGCTCGGGTCGGTTTGAATTGAGTTCCAGCAGGCGATCACGGCCCGATTCCAGATCGGCGTTAACCTCATCAGTGTAGGTTTTTGTGTCGGCTAATATGGCGTCCAGATTCTCCGGCAAAGACGGTGTGCTTTCAACATGTGAGACAGCCGCTAGCAACTGCTTTGCAAACTTAACCATGACTTTTGAGCCTGCATTGCCAGTACGTTCAAACGCATTCATGCCTTCGTGATACCAGCGCAGCATTAAGTGATCCAGCGAGCCTTCCGTGTACGGCACGTGAATCTGTATATCTTCTTGTTGGCCAATACGGTCAAGGCGCCCAATACGCTGCTCAAGTAAATCTGGTGTTAACGGTAATTCGAACGTCACAAGATGATGCAGGAACTGAAAGTTGCGACCTTCACTGCCAATTTCTGAGCACAGTAACAAACGGCAATCGTCTTCAGGATCTGCAAAGTAGGCAGCGGCTCTGTCGCGCTCAACAATGGTCATGTCCTCATGGAACTGTGCCGAGGACACACCGGCACGCCGCAATGCATCACCTAAAGCCTGTACCGTATCCAGCTCTGAACAGATGACTAATACTTTATTGGGGTAGTGGGTTGCCAAAAATTCGACCAGCCAGATGGCCATGAATTCCGGGTCATCGTCTTCTATTAGATGTTGATGCAGTGTCCGGCTTGGAAATCCTTTTACAGCGCTGCGAGTATTTCTGAAAAGTAGCCTGCCAGTTCCATGTCTGTCGACTAATTTATCAATAAGCTGGTTGCCCAATTCGCTAACAGCAAGCGCTGTGTCGTTGGAAAGCGTGTTTTTCTCTCCTTCGTCAAACGATTCGCCTAAGAGGGATTCCAGTTGCTCGAGTTGTGTCGTTTCCAGAGCCTGGTCTTTACTTAGGCGATCGGCAACATTGGCAAGCCAGGAAAATTCGCTTTCCTCTTTTAAGTAACTGTCCAGATCGTTAAAGCGTGTTGGGTCAAGTAACTTCAGGCGTGCAAAATGTCCTGCTTGACCGAGTTGTTCTGGAGTCGCCGTTAGTAGCAATACCGATGGGATAAGTGATGACATGGCTTCGACAAAGGTATAACCATCAGATGGCTTACCAGGTTCCCAGTTAAGGTGGTGTGCTTCATCCACAATCATCATGTTCCAACCGGCAGCAAGTGCTGCATCGGCCATCACATCGTCTTCTAACAGTGAATCGAGGCTGCACAGCACCAGTTGTTCACTTAAAAATGGATTGCCATCGGGTGCAGAGGGTGCAAGCTCGGCGTAACGCTCACCGTCCATGATGCTGAATTTCAAATTGAATTTTCTGAGCATCTCTACAAGCCACTGATGCAGCAAGGCCGGCGGCACAATGACCAATGCACGAGTCACTTGTTGTTCGACCAGCTGCTTATGAAGTATTAGGCCAGCTTCTATGGTTTTTCCCAGCCCAACCTCATCGGCCAGCAGAATGCGTGGCGACAAACGCCGACAAGCTTCAATGGCGATGTACACCTGATGGTTCAACATTGCAATTCGGGCACCGAGCAAGCCTCGTACAGGCGAATGCGCCAGCGCATGTTTATGCTCGAATACCTGCCTACGTAGTGCAAACCAGCGATGCCCTTCGAGTAGCCCTGCGAATAGTCGATCACGTGGCGATCGAAACTGAAGAAAATTACTCAGTTCACCCTCTGGAAGTACGGCACGTTCACCAGTGTCCTCGCGTATTCCCAGGTAGCTGAGTACACCGTCTTCTTCCTGCACGGATTCAACAGCCAGATTCCAGCCATCATGGCTGGTTATATTGTCTCCTGTAGAAAAAAGCACACGCGTTAATGGTGCTGTTTCTTTGGAGTAGATACGAGTGTCGCCAGTTGCCAAAAACAACACGGTTATCTGACGGAGCTCTTCATCAATGATGGTGCCCAGACCAAGGTCTGATTCTGAATCGCTTATCCAGCGCTGACCAACTGTAAACGTATTAGACATGAAAAATAAAAATAGACACGGTTAGGTTTAAGAAGGGCTTAACTCGCAGTACGAATTTCGTTTGCAATGAGTTTAAATCCAGCTTGAATTAATTCGGGATCGCCGCTGACGTTCACTCTTATGCATTGTTGGGTGTGCGGCCACTTTGGATCAATGCCAGGGAAAAAATAATGACCCGGTACAACAATGACTCCGATTTTTTTTAGTTTTTTATACAGCTGTGCTGTACCCATTGTTAGGTCTGGAAGCCAAAGCCACAAAAACAGTGCCCCTTCGGGTTTATGAACCAGTGCACTGGTACCTGCAAATGCCTCGTGAAACCAGCGTAAGGCATCTTCGGCCCGTTGCCTGTAAAAAGGCGTGATGACATTTTCGCATAAAGACAAGATTTTGCCGTTTTCCAGAATCGGTTGCAGTATGCCTGGGCCAAGTGAACACGGGCTTAAGCTCATCACAGCATTTATTTGCGTTAAGGCATCAATGATGTCGTCACGGGCCACAATAATACCGGTTCTGAGCCCAGGAAAACCGAGTTTAGACAAACTCATCGACAAGACAATGTTGCTATGCCAGCGCAATGTCGACGGCACGTGAATGATGTTCGGAAATGGTGCACCGTAGGCGTTATCGATTATCAGCGGAATCCCGTGCAACTGGGCCAGATTGTCGAGGGCGTCCAGTTCTTCGTCGGTAATAACATTGCCGGTTGGGTTTGTCGGGCGCGATACACAAATAGCGGCGACATCATCGTGGATTTGCAATGCATCCGTATCGAGCCGGTATTTAAACGTGTTGTCGGAGAATTGCTCTATCCGGGGTTTTATTGAGCTGAACATCGACGGCGCCAGGCCTGTGTCTTCGTAACCGATGTATTCTGGTGCCATAGGCAGCAATATTTTTTTCAATCCTGTTTTAAATTCTCCCGCCAATAGATTGAAAAGCATAAAAAAAGCACTCTGGCTGCCGTTGGTCAGCAAAATGTTTTTCTCGGTTAAACCCCAGCCGTAGTGCTGGTTAAGCAATGCCGCAAGCGACTTGATGAAGCGGCTGTGGCCCTGGGCGGAAGGGTAGTTAAACGCGTTCTCGGTCAATTCCTGCTGATTTTCGGCATAAGAATGCAGCAATTGGACAAAAACGTCCTGAATTTCAGGTATTGGAGCAGGATTTCCACCCCCCAGGGGGTACTGCTTTTGATTGCTAATTGGCAAGTTAGCCAAATCGTGCATTAGTTCGCCAATTCCACTATCAGAGCTGAACTTTTGGCCAAAATCGGAGAATTGCATTGAAACTGGGCTTAAAACTAGCTATTCGTCTAATTGTACAGTGAATACATCGCTTGTATTCGAGGAGTAAAGTACATATATTAGTCACGTAGGTTAATAATTGACCTTCAAAACGGCTTATCGCATGGTGCGATGAGCTTTGTTTGAAAGGCTGGAGTTTTGTTTAGTTCGAGCGGCGCGCTCGGTGTACCACTGTTACTGTGTGTCTTAAGGTTTGGTTTGGTCCTGCCATTTTTCACTCTGTTAGAGCTGTTATCCCTCACGTACCGTTCCCTTTTCAAAATCCCAATCTGATTAATATATTAAGGGTAATATCTTGAGTACTGGTACAGTAAAGTGGTTCGACGCAGCGAAAGGTTTTGGTTTTATCGCACCTGAAGACGGCGGCAAAGACGTTTTTGTTCATCACACGGCAATCAATGGCGACGGTTACAAAACCCTCGACGAAGGCCAGAAGGTGAGCTTCGAAATTGAGCAAGGTCAGAAAGGCCCAGCAGCGGTTAACGTTAGCGCGGTCTGATCAATCAACAACAGTTGGTTAGTCAACACAGAAAACCCCGCGTCAGCGGGGTTTTTTTTCGCCTGCTATTCTTGATCTAACAACGCGTTTTATTTTCCTTAGCTCTCACTTTAACGAATAACTCAGGCCCGGCACATGAATGTATTGGTTATTAATTGCGGTTCTTCGAGCGTCAAATATGCCTTATTTGATGCACAAGAAAAGTTATTGCTCAGCGGTAAGCGAGAACGATTAGGTGAAGGCGCGGGTGACCGTGCTCAAACGCATCAGCAAGCCATTGAATCCATACTGGCCGAATTGTCCGAACATCAAGTTGTCGCGGTCGGTCATCGCGTGGTGCACGGTGGCGAAGAGTGCCAGGAATCCTGTTTGATCACCGCGAACGTGCTGGATGCGATTCGGCGTCATATTCCTGATGCACCCATGCATAACCCGTACAGCTTTGCGGCCATTGAAGCTGCGCAGGCTGTGCTGCCTGAGGTTCCGCATGTGGCCGTTTTCGACACCGCGTTTCATTCACGAATGCCACGCCGTGCAACGACCTATGCGATCGACCAAGGTGTTGCGCTACGTCACGGTATCAGGCGATTTGGCTTTCACGGTATTTCGCATCAGTACGCTGCTGGCATTGCCGCCGGTTTTCTGGAACGACCACTGGATGAGCTGCGCCTGATTACGTTGCATTTGGGAAACGGTGCCAGCGCCTGCGCTGTGGAATTTGGACGCTCAGCGGAAACCAGTATGGGCAATACTCCCCTAGAAGGCCTTGTGATGGGTACCCGTTCGGGTGATGTTGATGCGGGTGTCTTGTTATCACTTTTACGCAGTGGTGAATACGATATCGATGGCCTTGACGATCTACTTAACCATCAAAGTGGCTTGGCAGGCTTGTCTGGGCTTGGCAACGACTTACGGGAAATAGAAAGCGCCGCAGCTGATGGCGATGACAGAGCACGGCTTGCGATCAACGTTTTTGCCCACCGCGCCCGCAAATACATTGGTGCCTATGCCGCTGCCATGGGGGGCGTGGACGCCATTGCGTTTACAGGCGGAATAGGTGAGAACAGTGCCAGCATGCGCGCGCGTATTTTGCAGCGCCTGGAATTTTTAGGTGTCGTGCTGAATGAGGATCGTAATCGTGATGCCAGTGTGGTGGAAGATAAAGATTTTGCCTTAATCACAACTGATCGTTCTCGTGTAGAAGCCATTGTCGTTAAAACCAACGAAGAGCTTATGATTGCCCGTGAAACGCAAGCGGTGGTTAAAGAGGCCAATAAGACGGCGGATAAAGTCATACCAATTGCGATCAGTGGCAGGCATTGCCACCTGACAAAAGAGACCTTTGCCATCTTGTTTGGCAAGGATGTAACGCCTACTGAGACTAAACCTTTATCGCAGCCAGGCCAGTATGCTTGCGAACAACGCGTTAATCTTATTGGTCCTCGTGCACGTATCGATGGTGTGCGACTGCTAGGACCACTGCGTAGCGTTGATCAGATCGAAATTTCTCGCAGTGATGAATTTAAATTGGGTGTTGATGCTCCGGTGCGGGACTCTGGCAAGGTCAAAGGCTCGGCCCCAATTACGCTTGAGGGGCCAGCTGGTACGGTGCACCTCAAAGAGGGTTTGATTTGCGCCAGGCGTCATATACACATGCACCCGAACGATGCAACCGCCTTTGATGTGCAAGATAAAGACGAGGTTGCTATAGCGGTTGTAGGCGGAGAGCGAGATTTGATCTTTGGTGATGTGCTCATTCGGGTTAAAGATAGCTACGCGCTTGAAATGCATATTGATACCGATGAAGCCAATGCCGCCGAGCTTGGTCGAGGTGCATCAGGTGCATTACAAAAATTGGATGTGGATGAATCGGCAGCGGTTGCACACATAGAAGATGCCCATGCCGCGATGGTGTCGGTGAGGAAAAAAGTCTAAGTAATGACTCGTGCGATTGTATGGTTTCGACAAGATTTGCGGCTCACAGATAACCTTGCTTTGCGTGCGGCTAGCAAAGAATGTGACTCGGTTGTTCCTGTATTTATAGATGATCCCACTAATGAAACGGTTAGCCGGGTGGGCGCGGCAAGCCGCGTATGGTTGCACCACAGTTTAACGGCGCTTGACCAGAGCTTGCAAAATAAAGGTAGTCGCCTGTTTGTGTGTCAAGGTGAGAGTGGTGATGTGTTGCTTCAGCTTGCTCGGCATTTCAAGGCTAACCGCATTTTCTGGAACCGCTGCTACGACCCGGTTTCGATCAAACGCGATAAAAAAATAAAAGCCCAACTAGCGGATTTCCAGCCTGCCAGTTTTAATGCTTTATTAAATGATGAGCCGTTTAATTCATCAACGTTAAAAGCCGATGGCACACCTTATCGTGTGTACACCCCTTATTGGCGAATGCGATCCAAGTGTTTGCCAGGTGATAAACCCTCAGCAGCACCAAAGCTCATACCAGCCTGTGCCGTTAAGGCGCCCAAGTATTGCAGCACAATCGAAAAGCTGAGCTTATTGCCCGAGCACGATTGGCATAAGTCAATGATTGAGCACTGGCAGGTGGGAGAAAAAGCGGCCATTAAGAATCTGCGGAAATTTTTAGGCGGTGCGGTAGATCTGTATCACGAAGATAGAGACATTCCCTCAACTGTAGGCACCTCACGCATGTCGCCACATTTGCATTTTGGTGAAATTAGCCCACGACAAATCATGCATGAGTTAAGCAAAAAAACTGACAACTTAAGCAAGTTAAATCGAGGTGAGGAGACCTTTGCCAAAGAAGTTATCTGGCGTGAATTTGCATATAGTCTGTTGTATCACTTTCCGCACACGTTAAAGAAGCCGCTGGATAAACGATTTGATCAATTCCCATGGGCAAGTTCTTATCGTAAAAACTTGCGCGCGTGGCAACGTGGGCAAACAGGTGTGCCGATTGTTGATGCCGGTATGCGAGAACTCTATGCAACCGGCTGGATGCATAACCGTGTACGCATGATCGTGGCGTCTTATTTAATTAAAAACTTGCTTATTCCATGGCAGAAGGGTGAGCAGTGGTTTCGAGATACCTTGGTGGATGCTGATCTTGCAAGTAATGCCATGGGCTGGCAATGGGCAGCTGGCAGTGGCGCAGATGCCGCTCCTTATTTTCGAGTGTTTAATCCTGTTTTGCAGGGAGAGAAGTTTGATAAAGTCGGCGAATACGTTAAGCGTTGGGTGCCGGAGCTTCAGAACGTCGCTCCGAAATTTATTCACAAGCCTTGGGAATTAACAGAAAAAGAGCGCGCATTAATTAATTACCCGGAGCCCTTGGTGGATTTAAAAGAGAGCCGTATCCGAGCGCTGGCAGCGTTCGATAAAATCAAGTCACCGGCCGCGTTTGAGCAATAGCACTAAGACTATTCTTTTGTAAGTTCTAAAAGAGCAACAGACATCTCATTAAGCCTGTGCGGATAGCGTGTTTGTGTCGCTAATTTTGCAATATGGCGCGAGTAATTGGCCGTTTGCCGGGAAAAGTGTGGAATTGCCCGAACTTTAACCATTAAATCGGCTCTCAATTAACAACAAAAGAAATGTGCTCTGTCCTGTGGGCAGTAATCGATTTAACCTGCTGGTAGTTGGGTAAGCTGATGAAGATTAAAAAGAACAATAACAGTCTATTTTTTGGCATGCAGTGCATGGTCATGTTGTTAGGCTTTTTAACCGTTACGCCATCACAGGCAGGCAGGCTTAATGTTATCGAACTGTTCACATCACAGGCATGCAGTTCATGCCCACCTGCAGATCGATTGCTGGGTGATCTGATAGAGCAGCACGATGGGTTAATCGCACTTGAGTACCATGTGGATTACTGGGATAAATTGGTCCATGGTGGATCTAACTGGCAAGATCCTTATTCCTCGGCTGACTACAGCAATCGACAGCGGCAATATTCAAGAATCGGTTTGCGTGGTAACCCTGGTGTATACACACCTCAAGCTGTCGTTAATGGTACGCATTCTATGGTTGGTTCAAGCCGCCGCAATATTTTAAAAGCCCTGACTCGAGCTAACGATCCCACGCTAGATGTAGCCGTTACACACGATGGCGATCAGTTGCAGGTAACGGTAAACGGTTATGTGCTTATGGATTCCCAGGTGGTGCTGGTACATTTCCTTAAAAAAACCAACACTCGCGTCACCGGGGGTGAAAACAACGGTGTGGATATCACTAACCACCACGTCGTCACCGATGTTCGTTTGCTCGGCGAATTAAATAAAAACAAACTCAGTGGTGAGGCCGGTGTCGGCACTCAAAAGGGGCAATTTTCTGTCGCCTATGCCGGGGGTGAGCAGCGCGGTTGTGCGGTGCTTGTTCAGCCACATGCGCTTGGCCCGATTCTCGGTGCCGCCAGCTGTCCTTAATCGTAACGCAGCTATCCTTAGCCGTTACCAAGCGTTCAACTACTAGAACTATCCGCTTGCTAAACCGACATGGGCAGCGAGCTCGCAGAGTGCTATCTTTAAGGTCAGAAGTTTTCCTTTAGTGCTCCGGAGAGTCCGTTTGCGTACATTGCTGGTATTTCTGCTATTAAGCTTTGCCGCCACCGCCAAGGCTGAGCTGCCATTTTATGGCGAAGTGCGTTTGGGTGCCGGAGGCGTCCGGCATTCAGATCTGGATTTCTTTCCCGTGTTTGGCAGCTTATCAGCCGGGCTTTATCTGGCTCCCCAAATTGGAGTAGAAGGCTTTGTCGACATCCCGTTGGCCAGCGGCGAAAAGGGTGTTTTTGAAGTGGAAGTGCCGCAAGCATCTGGCCTTGCTGTGCGCTTTAGCTCAGCTGCCATGCGTGGCCTGGAGGCGTATGTTGTGTTCGGCTATGTTGCATTTGAATTGGAACAAAGCGCGAGTGGTTCACAGGCTACCGGCTTAATCAGCGAAACTTTTACCGGTGTGCGCACCTCTATCGGTATACAGCAACGGCTTTCATTGTTTCCAGATCTTTTGGTTGGTCTGGAATACCGAAATTTCGCTACCGATTCGGGTGTGATTGTCGATGGGCTAAGCCTTGGCATCAGGATGGATGTGCAATGAGTTCAACAAGCAAGAGTGGGCAACATTTTCAGGTGGCCGCACGTACTGGCGTTATCGCGGCAGCGCTCACTTTTTTGTCGGCTTGCTCCGGCGATGCTACACCGTTCGAAGAGGCTGTGGAAATAGAGAATTTACAACTGCTTGGTATTTCGATTGTTCAACCCCGCGGCCTGCTCGAAGAGCTCTTTATTAGTAGCGGCGAAACCGTCTCTTTCGATGTGCAAGGCACAACAGTGCAAGATTCTACAATCGATTTAACCAGCGGCAATCGTCGTTGGTCCGTTGATAATCCAGAATATGCCTCGGTAGATGATGCTGGAAATTTGCTTGGCATTCGCCCTGGCCCTGTTCAGTTGAGTGTCACAGTGGGCAATCTGGTAGATAACTTTGCACTAACGGTATCGGACGAACCCATTTCGGGCATCAACAGTATTGTGGGTGAGTCTATTGTAGACCGCTGCTTGCCGCAAGATTATATCGCCATCGCTCAACACGGCGCTAACGAAACACGTGCACTGCGTGAAGCCACCTGGAGTGTCGATTCAGCCGAATTAGGCTCAATCGTTAATCGGCCAAATGGTGCTGGGGAATTTACGGGCATCAACACAGGGGCTGCCACTATTGCCGTCACAGCAAGCGGTTTTAGCCAGACGCGCGATATTGAAATTAGCGATACATTGCAAGCGGTGAGAATTCTGCCTGAGAACATCAGTGTCGAGGTCGGTACTATCCGGCAACTGGCGGCGGTAGGCATATACCTTAACGGCGAAGATACAAACGATCAAACCATCACAGATTCTGTTGCCTGGGAACTGACAGAAGACAATGGCTTTGCCTCTATCTCAAATGCAGAAATTACCCGAGGTCAGCTGACCGGATTGGTTGCAGGAGACACTATTGTAAGTGCTTCATGCGGTAACATTGTAATGACCCGAGCAGTGGAGGTGACTGAGTCAGACGATGACGAAGACAGTCTCAGCTTTCAACAGGATGACCCGTTTGTGGTTCAGCTCTCAGCGGGCAGTGCTCAACTGAACGTGTCTACAGGCTCAACATATGATTCTGATAATGATGTGTCCAATGATGATGACACGAGCTGGGAGTTTTTCGGCGACGGTGGTGTGTTATCGGTGAGTACGACAGGATTTCTGACTTTGCTCAGTACTGGGAATGTCATTGTTCGGGTGACCCATACTGTAAATTCCGTTGAACTTACCGCCGATCTTGAAGTTCAAGTCCAGTAGCGATAAATTTAGAACTAAACAGTAACCAGAGCGGGTCCTGCTGGCACGGCCTCTGCCTCGTATAACTACTAACTATCAATCTTGAACAGATTTACGTCGTCATGAATGCAAGTGTAATTGAGTCAGTTCAGCAGCTTCGAGCGCGTCTTGAGCAGGCCATCATAGGGCAGGAAGGTTTAGTCAACCGCATACTCATCGCGTTGCTCGCCGATGGACATTTGCTGGTTGAAGGTGCCCCCGGGCTTGCAAAAACGCGAGCCATAAAAGCCCTGGCTGATAATATGGACAGCGATTTTCAGCGTTTGCAGTTCACCCCTGATCTACTCCCGGCAGATCTTACCGGAACAGAAGTGTATCGCCCGGCTGATGGCTCATTTGTGTTTCAAAAAGGGCCATTGTTTAATAATTTGATACTAGCTGATGAAATCAATCGTGCGCCAGCGAAGGTGCAGTCGGCATTGCTCGAAGCCATGGCCGAGCAGCAAATTTCGGTAGGGCACGAAACCTACAAATTGCCGGATCTGTTTATGGTGATGGCAACCCAAAATCCGATAGAGCAAGAAGGTACTTATCCCCTGCCAGAAGCACAGCTCGATCGATTTTTGTTGCATGTACTGATTGACTACCCTGATGCGTCCCGAGAAATAGATATATTACGATTGGTGCGCGAAGAAAATAGAAAAGAACAAGGTGCGGCTGCCAGTGCGGCTGCAAACGCGGTTGCAGCGCACCACACAGATTCGTCACCCTCATTGCTACCAATGGAAACCGTTTTTGCTGCGCGTCGTGAGGTGCTCAATATCCATTTGGCCGAAAATGTTGAAGACTATATTGTTCGTTTGGTCACAGCCACGCGCTTACCTGAAAACCATACTGAGGAATTGCGGCGCTGGATTAGTTACGGCGCTAGCCCACGCGGTACCTTAGCCCTGGATGCCTGTTCTCGAGCACATGCCTGGTTAGATGGCCGTGACTTTGTGTCGCCTGGTGATGTGCAAGCCGTGGTACACGATGTGTTGCGTCATCGCGTACTCTTGTCTTTTGAAGCCGAAGCCGATGGCGTTACCGGCGATGATATTGTGGACCGGCTGTTACAGCTTATCGCCGTGCCGTGATTGCATTAAAGCGTTTTAAAAACAACGTTGCGGCTGGCTCGGCTGCTACAAAAAAAACGGCTAACGCAGCTCATGATGCGCAGATGCAGTTTGCGTCTCCTGCCAGTACCTCACTTGATGAGCTTGTGCAATTGCGCAGCAGTGCAATGGCATTGCAACGACTAACCAAAAAAAGAAGTAGTGCACCTGCGGCTGGGGTCGCGGTTTCCAGAAGACTGGGCC
>CAYSZH010000115.1:0-14891 GCA_964435305.1 uncultured Granulosicoccaceae bacterium | reverse complement strand
ACAATTCCCACGTAAGCCAACCAACGACCCAAAAGCCTGCACTTATCAAACTCCCAGAAATTAAAAAGAGAAGCGCAAGTGCCGCACCTTTTTCCACTGCCGCCCGAAGGGGTTTACCCAGACGGGGATGGAGAATCGCCGCGGCATGTTCTAGCTCACCGTTTTCGCCAACCATAGCCGCCTTGCCATAGCTCTGCGCCTGCGCAGGTTCAATACCCAGCGCCTCCACGCATCGCTTGCCAAGCATCCCACCAAGTTCCTCACCAATGACCATCAATTGTTCAAGATCTTCCTGATAATTTGATGCAAACGGATTACTGATTACGGCAACAGCTGCCGCCCGCCGTGTCGCAGGTGAAATAACCTTACCCATTTCACTGTGCGTCTCATCGACAAAAACAACGATTTTGCGAATACTCGCTTCACTCATACTGTCAACCTTGTCTGTTCAATAGGAAGTTTTTCTAAATGTGATAGCACGATCTCAATATGATCCTGCAGCACAATTCTGGCTCCAAGAATACGCTGTTGTTCGATTAAATTGAGCGCAATCTGCTTACCGGCGTTTAACGCCTGCCGTTGTTCGTGTTCTGCAAGCTCTGCTACGCTCACCGTGACCGGTAAGTTTCCAAGATCCGTGTTGTCATCAAGTTCATCTGCAGGCACACGATGTATTTTGTCAGGACTGACAACGTTGGTTGCATTGGCGATAACGGTTGCTGCCGCATCGGCGGTCGCAGCATCAACTGCAAATACGTTAACAGCATCAGCGATACCGAGCGAATGACTACGACCTTGCCATCCACTTGTAGCAATACCGCCAACGTTGCCCGAACCAGATAGGGTTGCACGCGACGCACGTGAGGGTTTATCAACATTATCTACCAGGCTTAATGTTGCTGACTGACCGTGCGCAAGATAGAGCGCAATATCGCCACCATTGTTGACGAATAGGCGATCAAGCTGCCTACCCTTGCACATGGATTCGAGAATATGATCGGCAACCGCACCCGCCACAGCGGCCATAGGCGTTATAAAGCCCTGTTGACAACTATTAACCGCATCAAACATACGTTGCCCGACAGGTCCTGCAGGTTTTGTTGCACAGGGGTTACGAAGCACGGGAAGTTCATCAACGAGCGTGAGCAGAACATCCTGAAAAGCATCGATGCCTTGCTGATAAGCCCTTTGACATTCGCAAGCTGCACCGTGCGCCTCAACGATCAGATCGATGGGACCGTGCTGAAGATGCAGTCGTGGCCCAGGCTCAAGCCAATTGACACTAATGCCCTGAGTAGTCACACGTAAAACCTGCGCCTATCGAAGACCATCTTGTCCGGCAATATCTTCGGCTTTTAGCCCACCAACCCGATCATGCACCCGTGCACCTGAACTCATGACCAAGGCCAAGAGCATTTCGTTTTGGCGAGGGCCATCGGTTAGCCCCACTTCTAATGAATCGAAATGGCTACGCACATAGCTTGCATTAATATGTGTTAAAGGAATGTCCAGACGTGCACCCGGCCCGCCAACCTTTTTTGTTGAAGGCACAATGGCTTTAGCGTCACCGAGTAATTCGCGCATAGCGTACCCACCTGGCACATGCCAGAGCGCACCATGTTCAATTTCGCCAGCTTCACCCACAATGGCACCTTTGCCAAACCCATGGACCTTTTCTGGGCCACCCAAAGCATCGATTAAGCGTTGTGCCAATTGCAAGCCCAACGGTTTGAGATCGTCCATATAGTGGCTTATATCTTCAACATATTTACCGGCAAATGGATTGGTGATAACGGCCACCGCAGAAGCTTTCACTAGCGGGGTGGAGGCAACTGGCCCGCCCTCATGAAAAGTGTGTTCGACGCTAACAGCGATTTTTCGAATATCAACCAAAGTGGTACACCATTGAATTTGTTGTGGCTTACGATCCTTTATCCCTCAATCAATACCTATCGTCAAGTGGGGTGGTAATCCAATGTCATTTCCGATAGCGTAGGCCGTAACTTCACATCCATGTCAGAGAGAACACCATTATGAATCAAAAGCCGCATAAATTGGTCATAAAAAACATCAGTCGAATTCTCTCGGGCAAGCTTGAAGCACCGCTGATCGATGGTGACTGTGTTGTCGCACTCGATGGTGTGATCAGTGATATTGGGACGGCCAGCCACATGGACATCGATCAGGCGGATATCGTAGTGGATGCGAATGGTGTCTGGCTCGCCCCGGGGCTTATTGACAGCCATGTGCACCCCGTTATAGGTGATTTCACGCCCAGACAAAGTCAACTCAACTGGATTGATTCCTGCCTGCATGGCGGTGTCACAACCATGATCTCCGCGGGCGAGGTCCATGCCCCCGGCCGGCCAAAAGATATTGTCGGCCTGAAAGCCATGGCAATCGCCTCACAACGCTGGTATGAAAACTTTCGACCATCTGGTGTGAAAATGCTGGCAGGTGCTCCAGTCCTTGAAGAAGGCATGGAGGAGCACGATTTCAAAGAGCTGGCCGATGCCGGTGTCAAACTGTTGGGTGAAGTGGGTTTGGGTTCAGTAAAAGCGGGTGAAACTGCCGCAATGATGGTGAAGTGGGCAAGAAAATACGGCATACAATCCACCATACACACTGGCGGCCCGTCTATTCCAGGCTCAGGTTTGATCGATAAAGATATCGTACTGGAGGCGGATGCGGATATCATTGGGCACATTAACGGCGGTCATACCGCGCTGCCAGATGATCAAATCACTTGTCTGTGCGAAAGTTGTACGCGCGGCATCGAAATCGTCCATAACGGCAACGAACGAGCTGGTTTACTGGCGATGCGAACCGCCTTTGAAATTGATCAGTCGGAGCGTGTCATTCTTGGCACCGATGCGCCAGCAGGTTCTGGCGTGCAGCCGCTTGGCATTTTGCGCATGATTGCGATGCTCTCAAGCCTGGGTAATGTCCCTGCTGAGATTGCTTTTTGTTTTGCTACCGGCAACACAGCGCGCATGCGTGATTTAAACAGCGGCATTATCGAAAAAGATAAAGCGGCTGACTTTGTGCTGATTGACCAGGCACAACACTCGCCTGGTAAAGACATGTTGGAGAGTATTCAGCAAGGCAATTTACCCGGCATTGGAATGACCATCATTGACGGACGTGTCACCTCCACTCGCAGCCGTAATACCCCGCCTGCTACCCGTTTACCGTCTGTCTTATAGCACGCATTTTAAGCTTAAAAAACCTGGTAAAAAACAGCTCGAAAATCGAGCCGATTAAACCTGCCCAGTACTGTCGGCCTGACCTGCAGACGGATCACAGTCGACGCTTGGCATGCTCATAAAGTTGGGCTCGAAACGTTCCAGCGTCGGTGGCATTGTTAAGCGCTTCATTAACGATAACGGCCTGTGATAAAGGCGCTAAGCCACCCACAGGCGGGTCAGTATCAAGATTGGTTGGAAATGCGTAGCCCTCAGCTGATGCGGCGATGACACACTGTAATTCGATTTCGCTAATATCGTTTTTGGTTTTGCGCTCTAACAAGCTTGGGTACAAAGCATCAATCATGCGAGTGCGGTTAACCGACTCTATAGAGCGGCCAAAGGCTGAGGATACTTGTAGTAGGTTCGCCAGTCGGTATTTGTCTTTCGTTTGATTTGATCCAGCTGCATGCATCAACGCTGGGTTAAAAAAAACGACATCGCCCTTTTCTAGCGGCAACTGGCATCGATGCTCATTAAAAAATGCCTGGTATTCAGGACGTTCAAATGAAACATAGCCTTCTTTATGCAATTGAGAGTATGGCAAATACAAGGTTGGCCCCGTTTCCAGCGGCATGTCACAATGGGAAATTGCACCTTGTAAGGTCAGCACCTGTGACAAGGCATGTACATGTGGTGGATAAAGCGCGCTCTGCTCTGGCTTCATAAAACCAAGATGATAATCTCTATGCGCCTGCTGAGCCTGTCCGCCAGGATTGACCCGGTTGACCTGTGCGGTTACTTGATAGCATGGTCCAAGCCAGGATTCACTTGCCAGCGCGATAACCTCATTGGCATAGTAACGTGAGAAACTCTCAGGGTTTTCAATACAGTGTTTTTCAAGAGCATTCCATACTCTGTCGTTAGTTCCCGGTTTGGCAAAATGATCGCTTGCTGCAGCACCTTCAGCGAGTTGTCTATTAATTAAAGATTCAAATAATGCTGTAGCTTCATCTATAGCCTTGAGATCGGTAAACGCATTTTTGATAAGCAATACACCAGGCCCATGTTCAAATACGTTTCGCCACTCAATCAACAATGCTTGCCGTGTATGCGATTCCGCGTTGGCTTGGCGTACCTTTTTTCCATCGTATAGCAAAGCATTTTGTTCTACTGAATCTGCCAATGGCCAATCGGCAAGTTCCGTTTTCGTTTGAACTTGCTTAGCCAATACATCAACAGACCCCGAACCAATATCAATCCAGTGTTCAGACGTAGATTGATTAGATTTAAATTTTCTGGCCATTGTAATTTATTCCTAAGTGCGCGATTGCTCAAACATCACCCAAGCTTGCTCAAGCTTGTCGATATTAAAGCCAGGCTCGCGCGCCGGTTTTAGAATGATCTCTTCGGTACTGATCATCTTGTTGATGGCATCAAACAAGACGTTGATGATATCTTCAGGTATCACCAACGCGCCATGTCTATCGGCATGTACAAGATCTCCGTCACTCACCTGCATACCGAAAACACTGACTTTTTCACCCAATGATTTAACGTGCACAAAGCCATGACTGGGGCTTAAAGAACCCGCTAACACCTGAAAACCTGCTTGCATGTCGCCTAAATCTCGCATTGCACCGTTTGTTAGTGCGCCGCTGACGCCCAGACCATGGTGAACCGCGGTGTGCACACCTCCCCACCAGGCGCCTATGCAATTGGGATAGTCAATATCTTCCACTACTGCAATACTCGGCGATTGAGCGCTTGCCATATGCCGAAAATACGCCATGCGCCTGGCTTTGATTTCCTCCGCTGGCTCTTGTGGTGGTTCCAGCGCCGCTATTTTTGCTGTGCGGGCAAAACCGACCAGGGATGAAAGCTCAGTATCCGCGCAAATCAGTGTCTTGCGGGTAAAGTTATCAAAACCACGCTTACCCTGCGCCACTTCGATCGCATTGCAGACTGTGGGTGTATCCACCTGGTTTAATAAGGCTAAGAGCTCTGGATGAAGCGTGTTCTCTGGCATTTTTATTGAACTCAAAAATGAAATAATTAATGCTCAACTGTAAAAGGCATTAACATGCCGCAAACGCCGTGATATAAACTCACTTTGTCAGCCAGTATAGTATAAGCCGAAATGCCGCAGACTCAAGCTGTCAGCCACAATGTAGAACAAGCTCGAGAACAGCTTGAGGCTTGTTTGGCAATAAAACCCGATACCGAGTCTGTAGCAAGCTTTACCCCTGGGCCCGGCATTCAAAAGCTGCCGCTTAAATTTGATATAGAAAAACTGCGTACAGCACTTAAACAAGCTTTGACAGTAACCGAATTTAAAGGGGACCTTGAAGCGGGCTTTGGTGCATTTTCTCTTACGCGCCGGCCAGGTGTAGAAATCGAAACCAGCAACGACCTATCGGGATTGTTTCATACACGAGTAGACGATACCTATAAAGAAGTTCAACGAGAAGAAGTTGTTGATGAATTCGCCTTTACAGAGTTTGTGCCTCGTTTTGAACACACTTATTTCAAACAGGTTTGGGAAACATTATCGAGTATAGCAAGCATTGGCCGGGTACGGGTGTTATCAAAAGGACTATACAATTGTAATTCCTGGCACCGTGATCCCGAGCCACGCTTGCACATTCCAATCATATCCAATCCTGGTTCACTGTTTGTGGTAAATCATCACGTGACGCACTTACCAGCAGATGGATCAGTGTATTTTACCGATACGCGTGGTTATCACACAGCGCTAAATGGTGGCGAATCGAATCGAGTGCATATCGTTGCAGCGCTACCGATGAAGTAATACCGTTCCAATTCATCAGCTAGACAAATGCAAAAAGCGTCGCTCCAGTTCAAATACATGCTCGTCGGTGACATTAAGTTCACGAAGAGCTTGTGCAAGTTTCAATAGGTAATCGCTGTTGGCACCACTTGGCCCTTGTGCTGTAGCAATTTGCTGAACAATTTTTTCCTTGCTGGCAGGTCCTAGCCAGGCTTCATTATTTTCATCTGCTAAATAGGTTACCGCGTTTACGCTTTCTCCGTTGGCAAGTTCCACGGTGGCGAGTATTTTTTTATAGCCATTTTTTTCACGATAATCCAAACGCTTAAAAATAGATTCGAATTCTATTTCGTCAATTTCAAAAACAAGCCCACCACAACTACAAGCTTTGTCTTGTACTAACGTCACTACCCTTCCTGGGTACCGGGTGGTCCCCCGATGATCGTGTGAGCCTTGCCAGAACCTTCTTTTCCAGCCAGGCAAGCTGGCGGGCAGGCTTTGCGAAAAGCTAAAATCAGGCCGCCAGATAAGCGAGCCATAGCCAAATAACCAGGATGGATTTTTCATAGCAGCTGCCTTCTTTCGTTGTTCAATTTCATAGCAACTACCGTGAATATCGTTCGATTAATCAAGAGTTCGCAATGACTTTTATTATCTCGCATTACAGCCTTGGCACGACTCAAATTCTAATAAGATTGTGAAATAGACAATTCAACACGGCACACAAGCATGCTAACCTCAACAATAATCGGGCATCAGCCCTGCCGAGCAATTTCATTTGATTAGCTAAGATGATAGATCACCCACCATTGGCTCCGAGCATAATTAACCCTCCTAGCCAGGCGGAACTGGCCGCCTCACTGGCTGAAAATCAGTACGTGACCGACGATGCCTTAGTTTCCAGTTTATTTTTAATGTCCGCATTGAATAAACCGCTCTTAGTTGAGGGTGAAGCCGGTGTTGGTAAAACGGAAATTGCAAAGTGTCTGGCAGCCGCTGCGGGGCACAAGCTGATTCGCCTACAATGCTACGAAGGGCTTGATTCTCAACACGCACTTTATGATTGGGACTATCAGCGCCAGTTGCTGTCCATTCAAATGCACGATAAGCAGAGTAAAGAAAGTGTAAAGGCATCTTTGTACACCGAAGAATTTTTACTTAAGCGTCCTCTGCTTGCCGCAATTGCATCTGAACAACCGGTAGTGCTGCTGATTGATGAAATCGATCGCGCCGATCAAGAGTTCGAAGCCTTACTACTGGAAGTATTATCCGACTTTCAAATCAGCATACCGGAACTCGGTACATTCAGCGCGCGCTCTACACCAAAGGTAATCCTCACCTCTAACGGCATTAGAGAATTGAGTGATGCTTTACGTCGACGTTGTCTGTATCACTACATCGATTACCCCATGCCTGATAAAGAACAAGAAATTATCCGTGCACGGTTACCAGAAATAGACGAAGCCCTCGCCAAACAAATTGTGTCTTTCGTACAGAAACTCCGTAAATTGGGAATGCGAAAAACCCCAGGCGTTGCAGAGTCACTGGATTGGGCCAGATCTCTACTCGCATTGAATGTTAGAAGTCTTGCCGAGCGTCCAGAGTTAACAGACAGCACCTTGGCGTGTTTGATTAAAACACGCAGCGATATTGAACTGATAAGGACAGCGTTTGCAAATGAATCTTTAGAACCGCAGTCTGAAAACATTCCCGGCACTACCTAATGTTCGAAGGTTAGAACCGTATGGAATCGATACCTGAAGCGCCCCCTAGCCTGTGCTTAAAGATACTCGATTTTGCACGTATGCTGCGCTCACACGATTACCCCGCAGACGTGGATAGCACGCAAACGGCTCTTAAAATCGCTGAAACCGAAATTTTGCACAAACCCCATGCTATGCGGCTGGCACTGCGTGCATGCTTTTGCAAGAACCCGAAACAATGGTATGACTTCGACAGGCTCTTTTACGCTTTCTGGTTCGGCGAGCACGTAAGTGAAGAGAACGCTGCACAGGAGCACAACGATAAGCCACCAATTAAAGACTCGCGCCAACAGCGCATGGTAGGCCTGGCCGGCACGTCAAGCGAATCTGAGATGTTTCAAAACGTGTATGGAGCTGGAGACTACGCGGCGCTATCGTTGGCCGATTTCCGATTTGTATTCAACCCAGCTGAGAAAGCCGCCATCGATTCGCTGGTGGATGAACTTGCACTTAAAGCCAGACGGCATGTCAGCAAAAAAACGCGAATCACATCTCAAGGGCAGCAAGTGAGCCTACCCCATTCGATAAGACAATCCATGCGCTACCAGGGAATCCTGTTTCAATTACGCTACCGCTCGCGGCAGAAAAAATTACCCGGATTTATTTTACTTCTTGATATCAGTCAATCGATGGATGTTTATGCTCGATTGTTTCTGCGCTTCACTCGCAAAATGCTTTCTGTGTTCGACAGCTCTCACGCGTTTGCTTTCAACATCGCACTCATCGATCTGGGGCGGGGTTTCCATCATCTGCAGGAATCTGATTTTGAACAAACCATCAACACCGCCTCTCAAGGCTGGGTTGGAGGAACACGCATTGCTGAATCGTTGCATGAATTCCACGCCACACAGGGACATTTACTGAAATCCCAGACCACCGTGGTGATTTTCAGCGATGGCTGCGACACAGCAAAACCGCATCAGCTTGCAGCAGAAACCGCTGTACTGGCACGTAGAGCTCGCCGTGTCGTCTGGGTAAACCCTTTGATAGGGCGTTTCCCAGAGGGTCACATAGAGCCACATATGGCGCCGATATTGCCCCATGTGAGCGAGTACGTGAGTGCTCATAACCTGCCCAGCCTGCAAAAGCTGCAACGCGTCTTGCTTAGCTAATTGACTATCGCTCGGCATGCGGCTACTATCACCCGGCTAAACGGATGTAACGCAGTCGACCACCCGTCGTGGCCACAGTTGGGTAGCGAAACACCCTGGGTGCTTTCACGGCAAAGCCAAAAAATCGACGAATTTACAGCCGTATTCGTGTTAATGAGGAATGATCATGTACGCAGTGGTAAAAACAGGCGGTAAGCAATACCGAGTCAGCCCAGGGGATAAGCTCCGTGTCGAATCCCTAAAAGCCGACGAAGGAGACGAAGTCAACCTTGAAGAAGTGTTAATGATTGGTGAAGGCGAGTCGGTCACGATTGGCGACCCTCTTATCGCGAATGCTTCAGTCACTGCGCGCGTCGTTCAACACGGGCGAGACAAAAAAGTGCGGATCATCAAGTTCCGCCGCCGTAAGCATCACCGCAAGCAAATGGGGCATCGTCAACATTTCACAGAGTTGGAAATTGTCAGCATTAGCGGCGCCGGCGTGAGCGCATCTGCACCCACTCCAAAAGAAGAAAAGAAACTGGCACCTGAGCCTGCGCCGGCACCTACCCCGGCACCACGCGAAAACGGCAAGCTTAAGTTCAGTGACGGTCCAACTGGCGAACCAGATGATCTTAAAGAAATTTCTGGTGTCGGCCCTGTACTGGAAAAAACACTCAACGATTTAGGTATCTACCACTTCCATCAGGTAGCCAAGTTCACGGCTGAGGACATTGCAGCTGTTGAGGAAGAAGCTAATTTTCCTGGCAGAATCGAACGTGACAACTGGATTGAGCAAGCAATAGAATTCGCCAAAGCAAAAGGTGATTTGTAACAAAATCCCAGCGGCGCTTAGCGATTTCGCTTAGCAAACTAAGGAGACTGTCAATATCGTTTTGACAGTCTTTTCCATCAATGCAACACGTTTCGCTCAAACCAGTGCATCATAGGAGCAGCCATGGAAATGTGGGAAGATTTCAGGCGTCTAGCCTACTCGGATGAAATTTTAATAGGCCTTGGGGCACTGCTTGTGCTGGTAGGCATCGTTAAAATTGTGCGCAGCAGTCTTAAAATGCTGTTCTGGGTTTTACTTTCCGCACTCGGGCTTGCTTCTATTTCGTACGGGATGGATCAAAATCCGATTAACATCGGGTTTGGACAAAAACTGATATTGTCAGACTACATTGGACAAGGAAAAGAAATGTCAGCTGATGTATTAAAATTACTGTGTACCAAACTAGAAGAAACCACGTTACTTCCTTCCAGCTCCTCCGTTGAGTAAACAATAGTTAACCCAACACAGTTGTTTACAATTGCAGCGCGTATCAAGCGATAGCCCAGCTTAACGGTTGTCGTAACATGTCTACTCTACTGAAAACGTGAACTAACCGGTTAAGATAAATTGGCTACAGTCGCTTACCCTTGCCAGACACCACCGTATTAAAAATAGATCAGAACCTTGCGTAAGCTCTGTTTTTCTGGAGAACTCATGATGACTTTATTATTTATAATCGCCGCTCTATGGACAATTTACTGGATACTGCGTCTACTGCTAGACGAAAATAATGCAGGCTTAGGAGTGAGCGCCTCGCCTAATACTATCTCTTGCCCAAAATGCGGTTCAACGCCTGGCCAGGCAAGAGCTGCTCTATCGGGCGGTGCATCCAATGCCAATACACGCCAGCAGGAATCGCTACAGAAGTCAGCTACCGATGCTACAAACGACGACAACAAAGGTGTTGCTCATTTAAAACCAGCCGATAACAATAACGACGCTGCAGCCAACAACGCGCCCTTGTTCACCAAACCGACCGAAGCTCCAGATGATCTTAAAGATATAAAAGGCATTGGAGAAGTAATGGAAAAAACCTTAAATGATTTGGGCATAACCACGTTCAAGCAGCTTGCAGGTTTTGGTCAAAGAGAAATTGATATGGTCAATTCACGTCTAACCGGTTTTGAAGGCCGTATTGAGCGCGATGAATGGGTTGAACAAGCCAAACAGCTGGCAGCATAAAACACGGCCTTATATAAATTCTTCTACACTCGACTTCTAATACAATTACTCAAATGACGGCCGACGCTTCTGTATGTTGGCCGTCGCTGCTTCTATCTGGTTTTTAGACCCCACAAGCGTTGCTTGCAGTTCTGCCTCAAGTGTCAGGGCATCCGCCCGGTTCAGGCTCGCGCAGTTATCTAACAATTTTTTTGCAGCTCGCACAGCATCTGGTGATCGCTCAATCAAACTTTTCGCGAACGTTTCAGCGTCAAGATTCGGATTGTCGGAAACCCGTGTGATCAAGCCAAGTGATTTCGCTTCGCTCGCATCCAATACCCGACCTGTCATTACTAGTTCCTTCGCAACATCCAAACGTACCAATCGTAGCAACGACTGTGTAATTCCCATGTCTGGAATCAGACCCCAATTAATTTCGAAAAGGGACATTTGCAATGAATTTGACGCAAAGCGAAAATCAGCCGCCAAAGCAATTTGCGCCCCTGCACCGTAAGTGATCCCGTTTAACACTGCGATAACCGGTATAGGCAGTTCCATCCAAGCCATTGCAGGCCATTGGAATTCGTTTGATGATTTCCCAGGTAGCGTTTGTAATGCTTTTTTACTAAACACAGACTGATCAGACACCGCCCCTTGTAGAAACGATTTATCAGCACCCGCACAAAAATGCTCACCCTCAGCCTTTAATAAAACCACTCTTACCGATGTATTCTTGGCTAAATTTGCCGCCGCTTCGCCAAGTGCTGCAAACCCAGTTTCGTCCAAAGCATTGTATTTCGCTGGACGGGTGAGAGTAACAGTCGCAATATGAGCGTCAATCGTTACGGATACGCGACTTTCCATTAGAGAACCTTATTCATCAACTAAACCCAAGAGGTATTGTGAGATGATGCTGTTATAGTCAATTTTCTCACTATTGGCCATAATAACGTGAGTAATAATACGAGAATGGACAGTGTAAACGTGCCACAGGCATCGACACAGAACAACCAAAAAGAGTCATTGCTTTAAATGAATGATGCTTACCTGCACAGGCAAAATCTTCGTTCGAGCATGGCGTGGGTCCTAGCCGCAACACTGTGCTTAAACCTTGCACTGCGTAGCACAGCTCTTGCTGACACTGAATCGATAGATCATCCAGAGAATATCATCTTGTTTCGTATTGGAACCGGCGGCTCAGGTGGCACCTACTTTCCAATTGGGTCACTTATCGCTGAGGCCATTACAGATTCATCCGGACGGCAAACAGACACGCAATACCCTACAAAGAAAATACTGGCGCTGGCTCAACGTTCAAACGGCTCTGTGGCTAACGTTAGAGAAATAAGTGAGGGCTTACTCGAAGCCGGGCTTGCACAAGCCGATGTGATTCATTGGGCTTACACCGCAACAGGTCCATTCGATGGGGAACAAAGGCTATCGAGTTTACGCACAGTCGCTACCCTATATCTAGAGCATGTGCATCTTGTGGTCAGAAACGGAAGCAACATAGACACTATTGATGACCTTGCTGGAAAACGTGTTTCACTGGATGAAGTGGGCTCTGGCACCTTGATTGATATGAAGGCAATCCTCGAAGCATCAGGCTTGACCACTGAAATGATGAAAACGGTCTATCTAAAACCTGCAGATGCTGTGGAGCGTTTTCGGGAGAATAGACTGGACGCCTTTTTTGTCGTCGGAGGTTATCCAATTCCTGCACTGTTAGAACTAGTGGAAGATGAAAAAGCCAGAGTCATATCTATCGGAGGAGATTCTATTGGCGATCTGGTAAACGATACACCGTTTTTTACGCTTAACAGTATTCCTACCGATACCTACATGAACAATTCGCCTATAGAAACAATTGGAGTCGCGGCGCAGCTCATTTTGACAAGCGACCTCGACGACGATCTTGTCTACAACATTACGGGTATGCTTTGGAGTGATTTATCAATGGACATTCTCAAAGCAGGTCACCCTAAAGGGAATGATGTGAAACTTGAGTCGGCGTTACTTGGAATAGAAATTCCTCTTCACAAGGGTGCAGAACGTTTCTACAAAGAAAAAGGGCTAATAGAGTGACCTTGAATTACATTTACTGCGTTAGTGCTCAAGTCATTTTGAGCCAAACATTCGAAGTGCTTAAGACGTGACATCAAACGCGCTGTTAACACGAGGCTGGGCAGCTGGTATAGGGCTATTACTCATCTCAATGGGCCTGGCTCTCGCTGCCTATGTTTATATATCAACAACTCAAGTGAGAGAGGCTCTGGCAGCCGAAATTATTGAGCAACAGCACGATGTTGCATCGCTGCTGTATGAATACAGCGGGGTCATGATTTCTCTGGAGCGTTACCGGCGTAACAAAAACGATTCCAGTAAAAACGAAGTGACGCTCTCTCTTGGGGCAGCCGATGAACAACTACAAAAAATGCGATCAAGCTACAGCTTTACCAATCTTGATGGGGCTACCAAAGCACATGCGTTTATAAAACCAGTACTTGAAGACACCAATCAATGGTTAACAGAGGGCGTTAACGGTTATGGCCCCAACGAAACAATCGTGCTCTATATGGCTGCAATGCGTCTACATGATCGCTACCCGGCACTTCGTAAAATTGCGGACGACACCGATTCACTCGCGTCATCTCTGATTACTGAACAATCGACTTTTCTGGAAAATTTTAGAAATTCCTTAATATCGTTACTCGCTGCATTTGCACTTTTTGCATTTGGCATTGCAGCACTATTAATACGCCAACGAAATTTGCAGGCACAGATCGCAATATCTTCTGAGCAGAATGCGCATAAACTGATTGAGGCGGAAACACGTGGTAGGGAACAAGCCGAAACGGCGCTGCAGGGGTCGGAACAGTTTCTGCGGGCAACACTGAATGCCCTGCCATCTAATATCGCCATTCTTAACAATGACGGAACAATAGTCGCAACGAACAAACCCTGGGACGAATTCGTTTATTCAAAAGAGCCTGCACTTGCAGATGGCGGGATCGGTGCCCCATTTCAATCGATATTGCAACGCACCGCTACAACCGAAATGGAAAAAGAAGGGAGTTCTTCCGCATCTAGAATGGTTCAGGATGTATTATCTGGCGTCCGCGATAGCATGAATCATGAGTACCCCTGCCATACGCCTGAAAAACAGCAATGGGTCGTCACCTCCACATCGACTTTTTATACCGGTGCAGAGAAACACGCTGTGCTGGTTCGCGAAGACGTCACTGACAGAAAAAAACTTGAAGAGCGTGACAGACGCTTGCGTGCAGAGTTAGCTCATACCAGCAGATTAACCACCGCGGGTGAACTGGCATCGGGGCTTGCCCACGAACTCAATCAACCATTAACCGCTATCAGTCATAACTGCGACGCTATCCTCTCAAGTACATCCGATGAAAGCAGTGCTAGCGGGTTTCTCAAGCAAGCCTTACACGATATCTACGAACAATCCCAGCGAGCTGGCAGCATTATTCGTAGCATGCGTCATTTGGTGCGCAAAGACACAACTGACATGGTGCCAACCGATATCAACACGCTGGTAAGAGAGACGCTCAGGCTAACACAACCCGAAGCAAGAGAAAAGAACGTCATCGTTAATCTGAAGCTTTCGGATTATCTGCCTACACCTAATATCGACCCAGTGCAGATACAACAAGTATTGGTCAACCTCGAACGAAACAGTGTTGAAGCAATGGGTAATAGTGACAATAGTGCACGTATTCTGACAATCACAACCGCGTGTGACGGAGCTGGTAACATTCAAATTAGTGTGCAAGACACCGGGCCCGGCATTGCACCAGATGTGAGATCGCGATTGTTTACCGCATTTCAAACAACTAAAGCGGACGGAATGGGTCTGGGACTTTCAATATGCCGAAATATTGTCGAGGCACATGGAGGTCGTCTATGGAGTGATGACAAAGTTTCACCTGGTACAGTGTTTCACTTTACTTTGCCGTTTGCTAAGCTATAGCTGATACTAGTATCGTTAGATAAGTTGTAATCATGTCTCAGACTGAAAAAGTCGTATACATCGTTGACGACGAC
>CAYSZH010000114.1:0-14920 GCA_964435305.1 uncultured Granulosicoccaceae bacterium | reverse complement strand
TGGTATTAACGGGCCTAATTTGTATTCCCGCGAAGTGCCGCTTGCGCCTACGGCCATGCCCATTCGCACATTTACCAACGACCCTTTGCAAGCGCGTGCGATGACCCATCGCGATATTCAGGATTTGCGGCGCTGGTTTGTTAACGCGTTTAAGCGCGCCAAGCTCGCTGGCTTCGATCTTGTGTGCTTATATGGTGCGCACGGGTTTGGTGTGTTCCAGCACTTCTTGTCGCGCGCAACTAATCAGCGCAGTGATGAATATGGAGGTAGTCTTGAAAATCGCTCGCGATTTTTACGTGAGGTTGTACAAGATGCCCGGGAGGCGGTGGGCGATACCATGGCAATTTCGCTACGCCTATCCTTAGATGAAGTGGTAGGCGATCTGGGTTTTAGTAATGCTGAACTGCGTGACTTTATTCAGATGCACGATGATCTGCCAGACCTGTGGGATTTGGCACACGGGACTTGGGAAGATTGTTCGGGCCCGTCCCGATTCAAAGAAGAGGCGGCGCAGCAAGATCTTGTGCGTGGCATAAGAGAACTCACATCAAAACCCATAGTCGGAGTTGGGCGGTTTACTTCTCCTGATGTTATGGCAAAACAAATTACCTCGGGCACGCTAGATCTCATCGGTTGTGCACGCCCTTCCATAGCCGATCCGTTTCTGCCTAAAAAAATTGAAGAAGGCCGGCCAGAAGATATACGAGAGTGTATCGGATGTAATATCTGCATTACCGGGGACATGACCATGTCGATCTCGCGTTGTACGCAAAACCCCAGTTTTATGGAAGAGTGGCGTAAGGGCTGGCATCCGGAAAAAATTGCCAGTAAAGGTGATTCTGACACCGTGCTTGTCGTGGGTGCCGGACCTGCGGGGCTGGAGGCGTCGCTGGCATTGGCAAAGCGTGGTTATGAGGTGACTTTGGCTGAAGCCAGTACAACACTGGGTGGTCGGGTGGCTCTGGAAAGGCGGCTGCCGGGTTTGTCGGCCTGGGGGCGCGTTGCAGACTATCGTGAGTATCAACTTAAACAGCAGCCCACTGCGGCTATTTATTTAGACAATAAGCTAAGCGCAAACGATGTGCTTGAATTTGGTGCTCAGCATGTGGTGTTGGCAACCGGTGCGAGCTGGCGGCGTGATGGCGTTGCTCGAGAGCATATTGTTCCAATGCCAATTGATGAAGGTATGAGTCTTTTTACGCCTGATGATCTAATGCAACAAAACCTGCCAAAGGGTCATGTGGTGCTTTATGATGATGACCACTACTACATGGGTGGTGTGCTGGCGGAGCTATTGATTAAAGCCGGAACTCAGGTCACACTCATTACACCGTCTGCGTATGTATCTGACTGGACGCGCAATACCTTAGAACAAGAGACTATCCATGCGCGCCTGGTAGAGATGGGCGTGGACATCATACTCAATCGTGGTTTGGCATCGATCCAGGATAATCATGTCATCACACAATGTGCCTATACTGGAAGAACAACAGATATAGAGTGCGATGCCGTGGTATTGGTGGCGTCCAGAAAGGCAAACGACACGCTGTATAACGAATTACAGTCAATCAAACCACAGTGGCAAGCGGCTGGCGTTCAGAGTATAAAAATCATTGGCGATGCCGAAGCGCCTGGCCCAATTGCATGGGCGACCTATGCGGGGCACAGATATGCGCGCGAGCTCGATTCACCGCCCGTCGGTGATGCTCTGCCGTTTCGCCGTGAAATAACTGAACTTCAGCCAATTCAATCGCAATGAAGACTGCCATCACTGCTGCCACGAAAACGGCCATCTCCGTTCGCAATGTTAAGAAGCAGTTCGGCGATTTCACTGCATTGCAGGACATCAGTGTGGACGTGGCGGATAACGAATTCTTTACCTTGCTGGGCCCCTCCGGTTGCGGCAAAACGACGCTTCTTAGAATGATCGCCGGTTTTGAAAGCACAACAGCGGGTGAAATCTGGCTTTACGATCAAGAGATAGAGAAGCTGCCACCACACCAGCGACCGGTTAATACGGTGTTTCAAAACTATGCTTTGTTTCCCCATATGAATGTGCAGGAAAATATTGGTTTTGGCTTGCGTATGCTCAACTGGAGTGAGGCGGATATCAAGTCGCGGGTTAACGAAATGATTAACACTGTCAGGCTTGAAGAATTTGTACATCGAAAACCCTCTCAGCTTTCAGGTGGGCAGCAACAACGCGTGGCCTTGGCGCGCGCCATTGCGCCGAAGCCTAAAGTCTTGTTACTGGACGAGCCCTTGTCCGCCCTGGATTTAAAATTGCGCCAACAAATGCGGCAAGAGCTTAAAAGTCTACAAAGGGAAACGGGTATTACGTTTATATTTGTTACCCACGACCAAGAGGAAGCACTGACCATGTCTGACAGGGTTGCCGTGATGTCCGCTGGTGAGCTGCAACAAACCGGAAGCCCATCCGATATTTATGAACGTCCTGTCAATCAATTTGTGGCTGATTTTATTGGTGAGACCAATCTTTTGGAATCGACAGTAGTTTCAGTGCAAGGTGAAAAGCTTCAGGTCAAGCTGAACAACGGGCACATCATCGGTGCTGCCGTGCACCCGAGCATCGGCGCTGGTCTCAAAGTTGGACAAAGTGGTCAGGTGTCGCTGCGGCCCGAGCGTTTGCAATTGCTTGCACAGACAGATGCGGCTGATAACAGTATGCCAGACAGTGTTGATTTACACGGAACGCTCAGCGGCATCATCTATCTTGGCACAGATACTCGATACGATGTGACTTTAAGTGATGGCGCAGAATTGAGTGTGCGCGTGCAAAACACGCAAGCCCAGGCGGCATTTAACGAGCCTGGCATTGAGGTGCGCATTCAAGCCTCTGCCGACACAGCGCAATTTTTACTGGCATAAATCATGGCAGCGAACGTTTCAGGTAAAAGCGTTTCGAGCACCTATGCCCCGATCCGTTGGTGGCTTTTGCTGCCATCCTGGTTAACCATCGGCATTTTTATGTTAATGCCGCTGGGCATCATGCTGGTCTACTCGTTTTTAACCAAAGAGTTCCGCGGTGGTGTCATTTGGGAATTTTCATTGGGCGCTTACGATCAGTTTATGTTTGATCGTGGCTTGTTCGGTGATGAATCTCCGTCAATTGAATGGACTTACATCACGATTTTTTTTAGATCGATGGTGCATGCCACATTAGCCACCTTCTTTTGCCTAATCATAGGATTTCCCACGGCGTATTACATTGCCACACGGCCTATCGCTACGCGTTCACTCTGGTTGTACCTCATCACCATTCCTTATTGGGTCAATTTATTAATCAGAACCGTATCCATGAAATTTTTGATACGCGATAACGGCCCTGTTAATCAGGCGCTGCTTAACATTGGGATTATCGACACACCCATACATTTAATTAACACTAATATTGCTGTGCAATTGGGTTTGTTTTATTCCTATTTGCCTTTTATGGTTTTGCCGATATACGCGGCAATAGAGCGTTACAATATTTCGTTATCTGAAGCGGGCGCTGATTTGTACGCCAGTAAATGGACGATCTTGCGAAAAATCCTTATCCCGGTCGTTAAGCCAGGCATTGTGGCAGGTTGCATACTGGTGTTTGTTCCCAGCCTGGGTGCGTTCCTGGCGCCGGATTTATTAGGCGGTGCCAAGACATTTATGATTGGTTCATTGATAGAGGAACAGTTTAAAGGCACAGCCAGTAACTGGCCGTTTGGCGCAGCAGCATCAATGATACTGCTGTCGATCATATTACTTGTATTGGTGCTTCATGCACGCAATCAGGTGCGTGAGTAATCCTGCTATGGCCAACAACAAGAGGAAGAATGACGTTTCACATTACCCTGGTTTTTTTTGGGTGACGGTACTTTGCATGATCATCCTGTATGCACCGCTTATGGTGGTTATGGCGTATTCGTTTAATGACAGCTTGTCGATAACGCAGTGGCGTGGCTTTTCATTTCGCTGGTATCACGAATTGTTTACCGGTATTGAATCTGCCAAATTTAAACGCGCTGCCCTTAACTCTTTGCTGATTGCGCTAAGCGCAGGGCTGGTCGCAACCGCGATTGCCACGGCGGCAGCTGTGGCAATGGTGCGAGGCGGTTTGTTCAAAGGTAAGACCTTAAGCTTTGCAATGCTTTCGATACCGATCATGGTGCCAGAGATAGTCACTGCGGTGGCCATGCTGATATTTTTTACATCCATTGGGCTGCACTTGGGCTATAGCTCAATTTTGATTGCACACATTGTTTTCTGTATCCCTTTTGCCTATTTACCTATTGCGGCGCGCTTACAAGGTATAGAGGCAAGCTTTGAGGAAGCCGCTCAGGATTTATATGCCGACCGATGGCGGGCATTTCGGTATGTGCTGATGCCGATTATGGCACCAGGCATTTTGTCCGGGTTTTTACTCGCGTTCATCATTTCACTGGATGATTTCATCATCACGAATTTCGTTAAGGGTGCCGGTATGGAAACACTGCCCACGGCGATATTTGGTGCGGTAAAGCAAGGAATCAAGCCGAATATCATGGCACTTAGCACTTTGTTGTTGCTGTTTTCGGTATTCATCGTTACCTTGTCCTACAGGCTTGGTCGTGACACGACAAAACAAAGGCATTAACAGCGTCATCTGTTCGTTGCTCTCGTTGAGTGTCAGTGGCGCACTAATATTGCGCTGTTGCACAAAGGTGGCACGCCGACCGTGAAAAATAGCTAATTAATTGGAGATACTTCATGAAAAATAAACTGGTTCATAGCGCACTGGCCTTAAGCGCTGTACTTGTCGCAAGTCAGGTTCAGGCCGAAGGCAAACTGTCGCTCTATCATTGGTTCGAATACATTCCTCAAGAGTTGCTCGATAAATTCTCTGCTGAATACGATGTTGAGGTGACAATGGACACTTATGACAGCAACGAATCCATGCTGGCATCACTCAAAGCCGGCAAGCTCGGTTCATACGATGTGGCCGTGCCGGGTGACTACATGGTCGATATCATGTCAAAAGAGGGCTTGCTGGATACCATTGGCGATGATGAGCTAGCCAATAAAGGCAATATCGAATCGCAGTGGCTGAATGTGCCTTTCGATGATGGTCGTAAACACTCAATTCCTTATCAATGGGGTTCAACTAGCTTCTCAGTAAATCGAGATGTTTACAAAGGCGATATTTCCAGCACCGATATTCTGTTTGCGCCGCCAGCAGAGCTTGCGGGCAAAATCAACATGCTTGATTCACAAGGTGAAGTTCTGGCAATGGCCTCATTGCATTTAGGCATTCCACAATGCAGCACAGATAAAGCGCAATTAAAAGCCTTAGATGAATTGCTGGCAAGTGCTAAGGATAACTGGGCATCGTTTGGCTCTGACATTGCAAAAGATGTACTGGTCTCAGGTGATGCGGCTGCGGGTATGATCTACAATGGCTTCTCTGCCAAAGGTCGAGCTGAAGGTGCCAACATTGAGTATGCTTATCCTAAGCAGGGCTACATTGTGTGGATGGATAATGTTGTGTTGCTTAAAGATGCACCCAACCGTGATAACGCAATTAAGTTTATGGATTTTTTACTTGAGCCTGAAAATATTGCAGCGGTAACTAATTATGCACAGTATGCGGCGGGTGTAAGCGGTGCAGGAGAATTTACCGATGCAGCGCTTGCCAGTAGCCCCGAATCTAATCCACCAAGTGATGTTTCTGGTGTGTTTATCGCCGTATGTGATCAGGCCACTCAAGAGGTTTATGACACTATATGGACGCGTTTGAGAAAGTAGTGCTATTGTTTGGGCTACGCTGTATGCGTAGCTTAATGCAACACGTTTAAAGAAAGGCCAGCGTATTTGCTGGCCTTTTTTGCAGCTGGAGATTTAATTAGTGAGAGTGGAAGCGAGCTTGCACAGCTTCAGTTTTGTACATCACTTTGCCGATAAGCCGGGCTTTGATGCAGAAGCATTTATCGACCTTGCCGTGCGATACGGATTCTCTGGAATTAATCTGTCATTAGTTGGCCCATCTTATCGGCATTTAGGTGGCACCTCGGCATCGCGTATGAATGCGGTAAGTGATTACTGCGCTCATCAGAATATGCGTATAGACGTAGACACATCCGGAACCGATCCTGTGCATCTACACGAGCTGCTTCACGTAAGCCATGCACTCGGTGCATCGACCTTGCGTACATTTACCCATCACCGCGGAACCAAAGCTCAGATGCTCAGTGCTACACAGCAGGATTTAGCTGAGCTTGTATCAACTGCACAAGAGCTTGGCATCACACTGCTACTCGAAAATCATGAAGATTTCACCGGGGCGGAGTTGGCCGCTATCGTTAGCCACGTAAACCACCCCAACTTGAAAATACTCTACGACTACGGAAATTCACAGATGGTATTGGAATCACCAGAGCACGCCTTGGCAGCCGTGGAGCAACATGTTGAAGCTGTGCATGTTAAAGACCATGTTTTGCTACAAGACAATCAGCTTGGCGAAATACGCGTGGTAGGGGTGCCCGTAGGAGAGGGACATTTGCCATTGAAACAACTCACCAGTAGCCTGCTGGCTGCAGGCTTAAGACGTTTTGCATTCGAGAATTCATGGGGATATAGCGCAGCTGTGGTAGATGGAAGTACATGTGGTAATGGTGTAGTACTAGGTGAAGGCGTGTTTCAGATTGAGTCGCCCCCGTATGATCCTGGCCGCATTTCGCCTGATGCTCGGGTGCTAAGTGGTAAACGTCGCGTTCACTATGAACGTGTGGCCTTTGATCGTGGTTGGCATCACTTTAAAGAGCTGCTTGAGTCATTAGGCTGTACCGGGCCGTGGCAGCAAGCGCCCTCGAGTTGGATAAAATAGTTAAATGATGAAAACGATGCTTGTAACCGGGGCAAGCGGATATCTTGCCCAGACGCTTATACCGCGTGCTTCAACACGTGCGCAGGTCCATGGCGCTGCACGCAGCCCCGATGGAATAGTCGAACCGGCAGAGGCGCATGCAATCGATCTGGACCATGAAAGCGATGTCTTCACGCTGTTCAAATCGATTAAGCCTGACGTGGTAATTCATTGCGCGGCTTGTAACCCTGGTGGTGATGCGGCTTCAATGTATGCGGTTAACACGCGTGGCAGTGAGCATGTTGCGAAAGCCTGCACAATGATCGGTGCACGTCTGGTCGCACTGTCCAGCGATACAGTGTTCGATGGCAAGAGTGCGCCGTATTCTGATGATGCGCCGGCCGCGCCTTTAAACGCAAATGATTACGCGCTAAGCAAAGCGCAGGGTGAGCTAGCCATACTAAAGCAATGCCCGGCTGCGCTTATTGTGCGCACATCGCTCATCTATGATGTTGATGAGATGGATCGAGGAACGCTTGGTTTTGTTGAGCGGCTGTACTCGGGAGAGCGGCTTAAATTGTTTGATGACGTTATCCGGCAACCGGTGTACGCGCCTAAGTTGTCGGAACATTTATGTTCGCTGGCAATGGATCATGTCGACCAATCCGGCATAATGAATTTAGTAGGTAGTGAGGCCATGAGCCGATATACCTTTGGATTAAAAATGCTCGACTTCTGGGGTATTGATTACGAAAATCGTATCGATAAGGTGTCGGCCGCCGGTATTCCAGGTGTACCACTTGACTTAAACATGCTCATGAACAGAGCCAATAAGCTCGCGCTTGATAGCCCAGGGGTGACAGCGGTGTTACGACTGGCGAACCCAACGGCTTAGTCCACCGTAACAATGGTGTTAACTTCAATTGGATTTTCGCCAAACGCCAATGCGGCATGATCGTTTGCATTGAGCTGAACTTTGATTACGTGTTTCCCTTTTTGCAGAACGGGTATATGGAACCACGGACTATATATCCGCGCCACTTTTTTCTCGTTTATATATAAATGTGCATGCCCTTCACCTTCGGTGGGTGCCAGATTGACCTGTTCAGGGGCGAACCTGAAGTGAGTTGTATTGAGGTGTAGATTCCAACCACTCATTGCATCTTGCTCTATGCCCAGTATTAACGTCGGTTTATTTTCCCAGGTGCTGACATCTTGCAGTTCGTTAGCGTGTGAATGTTCATCTGCAGCGTCATGATCCATAGCCGCGTGATCCATGATGTGATGCTGCAACATGAATAGCATTAATGCTGCGCCTACAATGAGAATGAGAACCGCGAGCAATCCCTTTTTAAGCGGTTTTTTGGTGGCGGGTTTCAGGGTGAGATTCGGATCCCCTGGTGTGTGGTATAGGACTTGTGGCTTGTCGCTCATAGTCGGTCCGTTAGCTTGTACTGAATGTGCATCGGCGCTGTTTCGCGGTGGTCTCTCTCTATAGACACCTAAGCGGCAATTTTTATTCCAGCGTTTCGCGAAACTGATTGGGCTGCCACTGGATATCAGTAAGCAAAATGGCCTGATTCAGCCAAGCGCCGCTTCAATATATCGCCCACACTCTAGGGTGGTGGCTGAGCCGCCAAGGTCTTTTGTGCGTTTGCTTTCATCAGCCAGTGTCGCCTCAATAGCCGCAACGATTTCACTTTCAGCTTCTGGAAAACCCAGATGCGACAGCATCATTGCAACAGACCAAATTTGTCCAACCGGGTTGGCAATCCCTTTGCCCGCAATATCGGGCGCTGAACCGTGCACGGGTTCAAAGAGTGATGGAAAATGATTACCTGGGTTAATGTTGGCAGAAGGTGCGATGCCAATTGTGCCCGTACATGCCGGGCCCAAGTCTGACAGTATATCGCCAAACAAGTTGGATGCGACTACAACATCAAACCAGTGCGGATTGAGTACAAAGTGTGCAACCAGGATGTCGATATGGAATTTGTCGACCTCAATATCTGGGAAATGCTGCGCCATTGCTTCCACTCTTTCATCCCAATAAGGCATGGTGATGGCAATGCCATTGGATTTCGTCGCCGACGTTAATTTGCCGCTGCGTTTGGCCGCAAGCTCAAAGGCATATTTTAGAATTCTGTCCACGCCATGACGCGACATCACCGTTTCCTGAACAACCACTTCACGCTCCGTGCCTTGAAACATGCGCCCACCAATGGAAGAGTATTCGCCCTCTGTATTCTCGCGAATAATCAACATATCGATATCGCCTGGCTTAACTTTAGTTAGCGGGCTGGTGACGCCTGGCATGCTGCGTGCCGGTCGCATATTAACGTACTGATCGAATTCGCGTCGAAACAGAATAAGCGATTGCCACAGAGACACATGATCGGGAACAAGTTCTGGCCATCCAACAGCACCAAACAAAATGGCATCGCTCGTCTGTAACAAATCTTTCCAGTTATCAGGCATCATTTGCCCGTGCTGTTGATAGTACTCGGCACAGGCAAAGTCGTGATGCTGTAACTCTATATTGATGCCGTGTTTGGCCACCACAGCATCCAGAATACGCAGCCCCTCAGGCATCACCTCTTTACCAATACCATCGCCGGGTATAATCGCGATTTTCATACTTTTTGTTGTCATTGCAATGGGTCGCTATCAGTCGCTAGTCGTACTGTTAAGGCTATAAAAGAGAAATGAGTTCAGGTACAAAGGCTGATTCATTACCTTTAGCCACCTGATCAGAAAACAGTGCGCCAACGGCGTTTGCAATGCCTGATTCGGCATTTAGATCTTCACACATGGTTGTGTAGTAACTAAGATCCTTAGCGCTGTTTGATACGGTAAATTCAAATACTCCCACGTCTTGATCAATAATGTAAGGGGTCATTCTATCGAGCACAACACCTGCGCCCCCGCCTTTGGCTAGCACCGATTGGAACAATGCGTTGTCAATATTCGCTTTTTTGGCTGCGGCTGTTGCCTCCGCAATGATCCCGGAGAAACCCAAAGAGACAAAATTGTGCAATAGCTTTAGTGCATGTCCGCTGCCCACTTCACCGGCATGCACGATATTTTCCGCAAACGACTCAAGCAAGGGGTGAATTTCATTAAACAGGTTGAGCTCGGCACCCACTAATAAATTTAAGCGACCTTCAGCTGCTTCCTTACGTGTGCGGGTCATGGGTGCATCAGTAAAACGGGCACCGGCTGCGCTCACCTGCTTTGCCAGTGTAATGGTAGAGGCGGGAATGGCCGTAGAACAGTCAATAATAATGGTGCCGCTCTTAATGGCGGACAAAACACCGTCGCTGGCTGTGAGAATTTTTTCAACTTCCGGGCTGCCGGTAACACACAAAATAATAATGTCGGATGCTGCGGTGATGCTACTTAAAGAGTGATGCACGCTTGCGCCAGCAGCGACCATCTCATCCGTATTCTGATTGCCAGGATGATCATATAAGCCGATGGGCCATCCCGATTTTTGAATATTGCTGGCAATACCATGCCCCATGAGTCCCACACCGATAATTCCGATCACGGGTTTCTGCATTGTATTGCCTTCTTTAGCTTAAGTTTGAGCGTTCCATCATAGTGTTTATTAGCCGTGCTTCGCAATTGGCAAACGGGTTGTACGCTCAGTAAAACGTTAAAAACACTTTATTGAGACAATTAAAATCAGTTGGTACTATTGGCCGGCAGAATTCATTTTCAACGTTGCTGTGTACTAGGTACAAATAGGTCGCTATGCCAACGCTTTCAGGAATAAACCACATCACCATTGCGGTCAGTGATTTGCATCGCTCACTGGCGTTTTATCACGAGACATTGGGTTTTGAAATGCGCGCGCGTTGGGATACTGGTGCCCATCTTTGTATCGATGGCCTTTGGTTGTGCTTGACCATCGAGCCCGCAAAGCCTGCTAAAGACTACACCCACATCGCATTTAGCATTAGCAAGGAGGATTTTTCAGCTTGGCAAGATCGCTTTAATAAAGCCACGGTCAAACTTTGGAAAACGAATAGAAGCGAAGGTGATTCACTCTATTTTCTGGACCCCGATGGCCATAAACTGGAGCTTCATGTGGGCGATTTAAATTCCAGACTCGCCGCAATGCACGAAAGCCCGTACCCCGGTCAAATAGTGACGTCAAATTGAGGGGAGTTCTTAAGTTATGAATAGCCTTGTCAATGATCAGGATCGCACGTCATTTAATAAGGATGGTTTTGTGTTTTTACAGCGCCTTATTGATCCTGCATTGCTGCCGGGGTTGCATAAGGCTTTTTATGCACTGTTTAGTGGTGAGTTTGAAACCGGTGTAAGGCCAGATGAAATTAATTGGCAGTTTGATAAGAGTGACCCGCGGCTCACCAGACAGATATGCAATGGCTGGAAAGCCAACCGTTGTATTGCCAACATTATATTGGAGGAAAAAATCGGCGAAGCGATCGCAAGCCTCGCCAATTGGAGCGGTGTACGTGTGATGATCGATAACGTGTTGTGGAAGCCGCCTGGTGCTAAATCGCTTGGCTACCATCAGGACAGTGCTTTTCTTCGCTGGTTTGAACCAAACGATCTGATTACCTGTTGGATTGCACTGGATGACTGCAGTGCGCGCGGTGGCACTATGGAACTTGTCAAAGGTTCGCATCGCTGGCAGCACTCAGAGCCTACAGGCGATTTTCATGCACCGCAGGATTATGCGAAACCGATGCGCAAGGCTGCTGATCGCGAAGGCGTGACACCTGATATTGCAAGTGTGGAAGTGCCGGCAGGTGGCGGCTCGTTCCATCACGGCTGGACTTGGCACGGTTCGGGAGAGAACTTTTCAAATGCCCCGCGCAGGTCGCTGGTATTGCATGCAATGCAAGCCGATGTGCGTTATGTGCCCGGCAATTTCGAGCAAGGGATTGGGCCGATATACAGCCGATATAAAAAGCTCAACAGCAACGAGCTGGATGAAAACTACTTTCCGATTATTTGGCGTAAAGATGGTTACCGAACGCCGGGAATTGCAGCGCATCTGTCACAGCTTGTCTTCTAACAGACAAGCTGCCAATACTTCAAAGCGCAAACGACTATTGATTTTGTGCCTTGGCTACTTGCTGCTCGGGTGCAGGCAATACGCTGTGCATTTGTGACACAAGATCGTCGGATAAGGTACGCAGCTCGTCGCGCAGGCTGGCATGCAGTGGCGCCGCGGCAGGCAGCTCCACTTTTAAAGGGTCGACGTGTTTGCCGTGCTTGCGGAATTCATAGTGAAGATGTGCGCCTGTGACACGCCCGGTACGCCCAACATAGCCAATGACTTCGCCTTGCTTGACACGCTTACCGCGCTTTACTTTGTCTGAAATGCGTGACATGTGCGCATACAGCGTTTGTATATCGGTGCCGTGCTTCAGGATAACGGTCTTACCGTAGGCGTTTTTAGTGCCCGCAAAGTTGACTACCCCGTTCGCGGTTGCGCGTATGGGTGTGCCAATGGGTGATCCGTAGTCGACGCCTTTGTGGGCGCGGATTTTATGCAATACAGGGTGCACACGATTCGGATCGAAGCGGGAGGTGATACGCACAACATCCACCGGGTGGCGCAAAAACGTGCGCTTTTTGGAGCGACCATCGGGTGAGTAGTAACCCGTATTGCCTTCTGGATCGGTGAATCGAATGGCGCGATAGGTTTTACCGCCGCGTATAAATTCGGCTGCAAGGATGTCACCATCGCCGATATATTTACCTTCGCGGTAAAGCCTGTCATACACAAGCCCGAATTGATCGCCCTTGCGAATATCGCGGGCGAAATCGAGTTCCCACTGGAAAATGTCAGATAATTCCATGATCGTGGACTGCTTTAAATCCGCCTGTTCTGCGGCAATATAGAGAGACTGTTCAATGGTGCCAGACGTGACCACACGCTCTTTCTCAACCGGCAGGTCGATAGAGGCCACCGCAAAGCCTGCACTGGAGCGACGAATAGTGATGCGTCTGTCCTTGCCCACTTTGGCTGTAAGGCTATGGAAATCGCCGTTGGGCATTTGCACAAAGCTGAATTCTTGTCCTATTCGGAGATTCGATAAATGTGTCTTAACCACCTCATCGGTCAGCAGTTGAGGCATTTGATCGATTTTGACACCGCGATTGTTGAGCATTCGCGATAAGGTGTCGCCAGATTTGACCTTGACGATTTCCTGTACCGCACCATCAGGAAATTGCGCCTTCTTTTTCATGGCTGCAATTGAGGGGTGGTTTACCAGTGGTGATATGGTGACGGTTTGGGGGCCCTGCAAAGCCGTGGTCTCCGGTGCCAGCAAATCCACGTCTGTCAGCATTGCCTCAGTATCAGCCGCTTGAGTGTTGTACAGGTTTTGGATTTTTGGAGCAAAGCTGAGTAGTTTCGCCCCCAAATCTGATTCCATCGCAGTGTGCATCAGCGGCTGCTCTACACCGAGTGCATCGTCTTTATCATTAAAGAAAAATGTGGGTGTGATAACGGCCATCATTGCCAGCGACGGTTGAGTTTTGTCAACAGTGCCAGTACTTTGCGTTGTGATCAGAATGCCAGTGGTAACGAATGCCAAGCCTGCTGCACACTTTTTCAAGTGTCGCAGGGGCTTTTTCGGTTCATTGGACAATCTGACAGCACCCACAGCTTTTGTCGTGCGGCTGGTCATGCCGATTCCTCTTGCGAGATTTTTACGGTGTACCATCTTTTAGAATATGTGGCTCGTTTGTCCGGCAGCAATACAGCATCACTTGTTCATCACTACTCAATACTAAGACTACTTAAACTAAGACTACTTAATACTAAGGTGAAGCCGATTGGCTGAAGCTGTTGATTATTGGCAATTTTGTTGCGCAAAAAACAACGGAAAATAACGTGTTCGCGCGCAGTCTATATAGTGTAGAACACGGTAGCGAATTTGTACTAGTTCACATAAAAAATTTGTGCAATTCTAGCAACAAATCCACCTCGACCCCTAGTTTGTCGAATCCATCTGCAGCATTTCTACGCAAACGCCGCGTTGTTAACCGTAAGCTCTCCGAAACTAGCACTGTAGACAACGTTTTGTTTACTTAACTGGTCGGGACTGAGGTGGGTTCAAAATCGACGTAGGCGTTGGGCCGTGGCGGGTTTTTTCAGGCGCGTTAGAACTGGCCATTTAACAAGGGCTATTTGCTGGTGCCGACAGACTGTCCTGGTGCTGTCGTTTAACGCGGCCGCCAGCTAACCCCCGGTTCGGCACAAATGCGCGAGAACGCCTCGTTAATGTCAAGCTCAATTATTGGTCCGGTATTTGTACAGCTGTCGGAATAATGCTGTATAAGTAGCGTTTTCCGCGCAACAGATGACTTTGCCAAAGAGCTGCTCCTGATAGGCACGAATAAAAATGCAGAAATCGATTGACGTGCTGATTTAAGCGCTTATACTTCACCGCTCACTTGGGCAGGGCCTCTGGTTCATCCGGGTGAGTCGAGGCAACACATTTAATTAATTTTAAATTACTGTTGACACCTCGAAAGTTCGTGGTAAACTCCTCGGACTCAGCTAAACAGAAATTGTTTAGCCGCTCTTTTACAATTGAATCAAGTAACTTACATGGGTACTTGCGTTAATGTCGGTTGTTGCTTGCAACATAAGATGTAGACGAAGTGCCTGAAGCTTAGAATTAATTTTGAGTTTCAAGTTCTTTCGTTTTATAAGTTTTAGTGTCGTAGGGCACCTTGGAATTTCTTTCGGGAATGAACAAGAATACTTTTAAACTGAAGAGTTTGATCATGGCTCAGATTGAACGCTGGCGGTATGCTTAACACATGCAAGTCGAACGGTAACGATGGAAAGCTTGCTTTCCAGGCGACGAGTGGCGGACGGGTGAGTAATACTTAGGAATCTATCCAGTAGCTGGGGATAACGTGTGGAAACGCACGCTAATACCGAATACGCACTACGGTGGAAAGAGGGGGAATCTTCGGATCCTCTCACTATTGGCTGAGCCTATGCCGGATTAGTTTGTTGGTGGGGTAATGGCCTACCAAGACTACGATCCGTAGCTGGTCTGAGAGGACGATCAGCCACACTGG
>CAYSZH010000113.1:0-15085 GCA_964435305.1 uncultured Granulosicoccaceae bacterium | reverse complement strand
GCCAGCCGCGTTAGCAACAACACTGCTGCTGCCACTACTGCCTCCACCACAGGCAGCCAAAGTAGCCGTCAGCACTAAAGCAGCTGCTACTGATCCACCATGCTTAAACTTAATCATTCTCTCGTATCTCCGTTCGTTAAATCTGCCGTTTACAGCAAACACAATTCATTAAATTGAATATTTAATGTTGCACGTACGCATTGCGCAGTGAAATTTGATCTTCCCTCTGAAAAGAGCTGCTATTTCAGAGAACGTTGATGTTAAAGAGGGGAAATATTATGGCAAGGGCTAATTGGTGCAGGTTTAGAGAAGGTTTACTCAAAAATAAGAGTACAAGTAATCAACCAATAAGACCCGTACCTAGTTGATAAAATATCTCGATGATTCTTTGGGATTGATTAACTTAGAAAAAACGGGCAAAGTCTTTTAGATTATGAATGTTGTTAAATATCTGTTGTTATTCGTATTTATAGTGCTTTTGCAAGCCTGTACCGATCCAACTGTGGCAAGTAAAACCCCTAAAATGGAGTACTACAAACGGGCTAGCCTTAGCCAAGTAAACCTGGAAGAGGTGCCAGAGAACGATTTGTTCACAAAAGTCCAGAAAACTCCGAACTTGAATTTTGGCTTCGATCATTGGTTCAGAGTAGAGATACCAAGCCCAACTCCAGAGCAATCACCTCCATTGTATTTGCAAATTGATTTTCCCAATATCGATTCAGCGATGGTGTACGTTCAGTATGCTGATTCTGTGATCCGAGCTGGACAAATCGGTGACGATGTAAAACACACATCCTGGCCAATTTCAACACGCTTGCCTACCATTCCCATTTCTGATGGGGAGCGTATTGCGAACGCGGTTTATCTGAATTTGTCTGCTACCGGTCAGCCTGCTGTATTGCCACTCAGTGTCATTGATCTTCGTCAATATATTGAAAAGCAGCAGATAGATTACTTGTGGTACGGCTTATTCTTTGGCGCTGCATTTAGTCTAATTCTGTACAACCTTTTTCTCTATTTAAAAACAGGCTTGCAGAACCATCTGGCGTACGTGGTTTATCTCTCAGTATTCACTTTTCTACAGGCTTCAATTACGGGTATAGGGCAGCAGTACCTTTGGCCACAAGCGTCTAGCTTTACAACTCTTTTTGCGCTGGTGTTAATCGGAGCAACCAACAGTGCAATGGCGGTGTTCGTCTCTATTTTCCTGGATCTCAAAAACAGGCGGCCAATTCAACATCTCACACTCACTGTTATTGCTGTTGTTTCTATGCTTATTTTGGTGGGTTTGTTCTTTACTGAATACATCTATATTCAGAACGTTCAGCATGTATTTTCCTTACTATCAATGCTGATAATAATGGCGTTCAGCATTAGTGAGTACAGGCGTGGCAGTAGGCCTGCGATCTATCTACTAATCAGTTATACGATGCTATTTTCAGGAATTATTATGGCATTGCTACATTTCAACGGGCTAGTCAAAAGCAGTTTTTTAACAGGCCATTTAATGGAAATAGCCATTGTGTTCGAAGCACTGGTGCTGTCTCTTGGGTTGGCTGATAGAATAAACGAGCTAAAGGCAAAAACCACAAAGCTTGAAAAAAAATCACTGGAGAATCAAGAGCGTTTTACCAGAAGGTTGGTGTCTATACATGAAAGTGAGAAGCAGAATTTTGGGGCGATTCTCCACGATGATATTGGGCACCAGGTGCTAAACTTGAAGTACGGAATAGACAGCTTAAAGCGTGAAAACACCTCTCTTGACCAAGAGGCGAAATCATCACTCAATGAATTTACTGAATCTACTTCAGCGATTCTTGATGAGCTACGCCACTTGGCAATGAGTTCACACCCCCAGCTGCTCAGCGAATTGGGCTTAGAGCTGGCATTAGACGCTTTACTGAAACGAGCACTCCCACCCCGCGATATTTTATACTCATGCAGCGCACAAGTCTCTCAATGCTCTGTGTTCACAGAACAACAGTTATTTAGAATTGTGCAGGAGTTAGTGAGCAACACCCTAAAGCACGCCAATGCGTCTGAAGTTTTGCTGAATATCACCCAAAAAGATGAATCTATTGAGTTGTTGTACAAGGATGATGGTGTTGGATCACAAACTCAGAGAATTGAAAATAATGGCGGCTTTGGTTTAGTATCAATCCGTGAGCGTTGCAAACTGATTAGTGGTGAGCTGACAATCGATTTGGATCAACCAACAGGCATGGTTTGTTTTATTAGAGGTATAAATGCCAATGGATAGCAGTAAGACAGTGATGTTAGTGGATGATCATCCCTTATTCCGCCGAGGCTTAAAGGATGTCATTAACACTAAAACTGAGTTTCGAGTTATCGCTGAAGCAGACAACGGTGTTGCCGCAATAGCACTCTCCCGAATTCATGATCCAGCAGTGACTATAATAGATTTAGCATTGCCGGATAGAAATGGCTTACAGGTTATCAGAGAACTGAAATCAACGAATTCAACTAGCCAGTTTGTGGTACTCACCTTACACAATGATATGAGTCTGGTAGAAGAAGCGCTCAGTATAGGAGCGTCTGCCTATCTAATGAAATCTGATGGAATTGATGTTGTTGAAGACTGTCTCAGCAACATCGCCAATCGTGAGGTCTATGTTAGCCCTAGTGTCAGTGTCGCGCCACCATTAAAACCGCTGTCTGCAACGGATGACAAGAACTGGAATCAAACGCTTAGTAGTCGCGAAAAAGAAGTGCTTCTAGGTATTGCCCAGAATAAAACCAGTAAAGAAATTGCTGCTGCTATGAACTTGAGCGTTCGCACAGTACAAAATCACCGAGCACGAATCGCGCGAAAATTGGATCTTCAAGGAGCGAACGCACTGTATCGCTTTGCCCTGCAGAATGCCAGCTAGCTTAATTAGCGCTAGCACATCAGAATTAAGACGCTATCATTGATAGTATCGATATTAATCGTACAAAATGAAATATGCCGGGGCTTGAAGTCTGTGTTATTGGTGGTGGTATCAGTGGACTACACACTGCTTATCAACTAGCCAATCGTGGAGTGAGTTTTAAACTCCTTGAGGCTAGGAATCGCCTCGGCGGTCGTATCTATTCAACCTCCTCAATTGCGAATACTCAACTGGATTTAGGGCCCAGCTGGTTCTGGCCAGGACAAAGCCATATTCTTAATCTAGTGCACGAGCTTGAACTTGAGAATCGTGTCTTTGAGCAGTATTCGCAAGGCGATGGCATTTATGAAGCAGCCGATGGTGCAGTGCACAAAGGCTATGGTGGCTTTTCCATGGCAGGGTCTTATCGATTGCGTGGTGGGCTGGGCCTTTTATTAGATGCGATGCGCGAAAAGATACTTTCTGCCTCTGGCGTTGATACCTTTGAAATTGCAGCCCCAGTTGAACAGATAACACTGGAAGACAACTCAATACAGGTTTCGTCAACAAAGGGTCAAGTAGAGTGTGAGCACGTGGTGCTGGCTGTTCCACCAAGAGTTGCAATTCAGGAGATATCATTCTCGCCAATGCTAGCGCCTGAAAGAGTGGGGCAGTTGCGTGAAGTTTCCACATGGATGGCTGGGCATGCGAAAACTGTCATCGTGTTTGAAGCGCCATTTTGGCGTTCCCGTGGGCTCTCTGGGGATGTGATTAGCCAGCTAGGGCCCCTATCAGAAGTGCACGATGCTTCCAATGATGCAGCCAATGTCTTTGCGTTGTTTGGTTTTTTTGCAACGCCTCCGTCGCAGCGTGTGAACAACATAGAAACTATTACAGAGGATATTAGAAGGCAATTAACCCGTGTCTTTGGAGCCGATATGCCTAATCCTACTCAAGTGATTTATCAGGATTGGGCGACGGAACCGTTCACAGCCACTGCGCTCGATCAACATATCCCGAATCATCATCCAACGAATCACTTACCTAATCGATTAGAGCCCAATTGGAATAATCGGCTTGTATGGTCAGGTGCGGAGAGCGATTCTGGTCGTTTCAATGGTTATATAGAAGGTGCATTAAGTGCAAGTGTTGAAGCTTTAAAAATGTTATCAAAATACTGATCAATAAAACGACCACCTGATGAAGCCGAGTCAAATGCTAAAGTCAATATTTACATGGCCGAAAGCGCCAAAATCGGCTTCAAAGCGACTACCAGGTGGCGCTTCTATTGGTCGTACAAACGAGCCTGAAAGCACCACATCGCCGGCGGCTAAACCATCATCGTACTGAGCAAGTCTCTGTACCAGCCAAAGTACTGAGGTAACCGGGTCATCAAGTACGCCAGCACCAAGGCCTGTTTCTTCAACTTCTCCGTCGCGTTTGACAATAGCACCAACTGTACGTAAATCGAATTTATCAATGGTGTGTGGTGTATCACCGAGAACAATACCAGCATTAGCAGCATTATCCGATATGGTATCGGTAATGACTCGACTTTGGCCGGTTTCCGGGTCCTTTCGAACAATACGTGTGTCTAATATTTCCAGTGAGGGCACAACAGATTCTGTTGCTTGTAAAATGTCTTCTCGCGTAGTATTTTTACCTTTAAGTGCATCTCCCATTACGAAAGCGATTTCCGCTTCTATACGGGGCTCGATAAATCGTCCCCGCGGTACGCTTGAACCATGCTCAAAATGCATATCGTCGAACAAAACACCGCTGTCAGGTGTTTCAATATTCAAGGCACGCTGCATTGTTTTGGATGTCAGGCCGATTTTGCGTCCAGTGATACGAGCGCCAGCAGCCACTTTTAGTTGCACTAATTCTGCCTGGATGGCATAGGCATCATCAAGTGTCAGGGAATTGTACTGACGGCTCAACAAACCCATTTGCTTACCAGTTTTCTCCGCTTCAAATAAGCGTTGTGAAGCTTTCTGTACTTCGTCTTTTTTTATCATGCTTCGTCTTGCACACCGTTGCTTAATTTACCAATACCGTCGGCGGATATATCTATCGTATCACCGGGTATCAAAAACTTAGGCGGATCAAATCGCGCACCTGCACCCGTTGGTGTTCCACTGACAATAATATCTCCGGGTACCAAGGTGGTAAAGGTTGAGATATAAGCGATTTGTCTTGCAACCGGAAAGAGCATGCGACCAGTGCGATCAGATTGACGGGTTTCTCCGTTGACACGGCTTTCCAGTGCAATATCAAGAATTTGATTGTGATCGGTGAACGGAACAAGCCATGGCCCCATCGCACCTGATCCATCAAAGTTTTTACCCTGTGTCACGTTAAACTTCGCATGACGTACCCAGTCGCGTAGCGTACCTTCATTGCATAAAGTTAAAGCGGCTATATGATCGAGCGCTTCTGACTGAGCAATGCGACGCCCACCCTTACCAATAATAACGGCTATCTCACCTTCATAGTCAAGTTGCTCACTCTCGGGTGGACGTGTAAGTGGTACTTCATGCCCCACGAACGACCGTGGGAAACGAATAAACAAAGACATATTCGCCGGGGCTTCTTTGCCATCTTTATACTCCGCGTTTCGATCCGGAAAATTCACACCAACACAAATTATTTTTTCCGGATTGGGAACAGGAATTTCCCAGCTAAAGCTGCCCATGGGATGCGTGACTTCACGACCATGAGCTGCTTTTACGAGAGCATCAAGGGCATTGTCTTCAATGGCATCGCGCAGCGTATTCCACTGCGGGAAGTCTTGCGAAAGGGCAATAAACCCTTCATCTACAATGACACCGAAGAGTGATTGCTCACTCACGGAAACAGTGGCTATACGATTTTTGGGTAGTGGAATGTCAGTCATGGTGCAATTATCGGTGAGGCTTCGAGGTCGGCGTCGCGTACATCAGTGCCGTGAAATAGGGAGCCATGTTCGAACCAGCTTTTTGGTGCTGGGGCACCCCATAGTGTTTGACGCTGTGGATCTTTTAAATCCCAGCGAATGGCTTCATGCTCAGGGTCGATTGTTTGATAATCGGAACAGTAAATTTCTGTACGGTGACCGTCAGGATCCAGGATGTATAGAAAAAAAGCGTTTGAGATGCCATGCCGTCCTGGGCCACGTTCTATGTTACTGACGTAGCCGGTTGTCGACATTAAGTCGAGTAGGTCAATAATGTTGAGCGGGGTGGGTACCCAGAACGCTATATGATGCAATCTCGGGCCACGCCCGTTGGTAAAAGCAAGATCATGAACACCACCTTTTCGATGTGCCCAGGCGGCCCAAAGGCTGCCTGTCGCTTCATCTTCTGTGTACTCGGTAACACGAAAACCCAGCTGGTTATAGAACAATACCGATTCGTCCACATTGGGGCTGAAGCAATTAAAATGATCAATGCGCAGTGGCTTGACCCCTTTGTACAAGGCATACTCTTGATGAATCGATGGAAGCCTGCCCATTCGGGCATAAAATTCAAGAGGGACACCGTGCGGGTCTCGTGTACAGAACGTTTTGGCTTGAAAAGGGCGGTCTACCCATTCAACCGGCAGCTTTTGCTCTTCAAACCATTGTGCTGCCTTTTCCAAATGTGTTTCATCAAACACCTTGAACGCCAGTTCGCCTACAGATGGCTCAGCACCTTTTCGTAAAACAAGGCAATGATGACCACGCTCTTCCATTGCACGTAGATAAATACGCTCATTGTCTTCGTCAGTCACCTGCAACCCTAAGGTATCAACGTAGAAACGACGGCTCTTTGACAAGTCGGTAACGATAAGCTCCACATGGCTCAATCGAACAATATTGAACGGTGGATCAAAAATGGGAGCAGGTATGGGCATTCATTAAAGTCCTGGACATTGGGTAAAAATTTTACCGACAAAGCGGCATACAAAGCATGTATGAATTAAGTGTGTCTCGACTACACACCCAGTTGTGGAATGCGATGCTCTCCCATCGCAAACGCTACGTTTTTTTGTTCCATATAGAATTCGAACGACCAGTCGCCACCATCACGGCCAATACCACTGGCTTTTACGCCACCAAATGGTGTGGGCAAGTGCCGTACATTCTCTGAATTCACCCATATCATGCCGGCGTCCATGGCGTTAGAAAAACGAATTGCACGCGATAGGTTTTCGGTCCATAAGTATCCTGCCAATCCATACAGCGTATCGTTTGCGATTTTGAGCGCTTCCTGCTCAGTGTCGAATTCGATCATGGTTAATACGGGCCCAAATATTTCTTCCTGGCTGATACGCATCGCGGGCGTAGCGTCCGAAAACAGGGTGGGCTGTATATACCACCCAGCATCGCCAATACGCGCACCGCCTGCAGCGATGGTTGCACCTTCTTGACGTGCAATGTCCATATAAGAAATTACTTTATCAAAATGCGTTTTATGAATAAGCGGGCCAACTTCTGTATTTGAGTCCAGGGGGTGGCCTACGCGAATGTTATTTATTCTCGCAATCAGTTTTTCACGAAATTCTGCAGCAACCGACTTTTGTACTATGAGTCGGCTTGATGATGTGCATCGTTCACCGTTAAGTGAATAGATCATAAATACCGCGGCATCCAGGGCTCGTTCCAGATTGGCGTCATCAAACACAACCACCGGGTTTTTACCACCGAGCTCAAAATGTAAACGCTTTAAAGTGTCGGCCCCTTGTTTGGTAATCATGGAACCCGTTTTACTCTCACCTACAAAAGAGATTGCTTTGATATCCGGGTGTTCGGTGAGCGCACGCCCAGCATCTTCACCAAGACCGTTAACCAGATTCCATACACCGCTAGGTAATCCAGCTTCGTGCGCAATCTCGGCAAGAATACGCGCGGTTAGAGGTGAAAACTCGGCTGGTTTGTGCACAACAGTGCAACCGGCTGCCAGTGCTGGTGCGATCTTCCACGTGGATAGCATAAAGGGTGTGTTCCACGGAGTAATTACACCCACAGGGCCAATCGGACTTCGTGATGTAACGTTCATATGCGTTGGGGTTGGCAAAGATTTACCATCGCGAGCGCTGGGTGCCTGATCGGCGAAATACCTGAAGTTCTCTGCACCGCGAAGCGCAGCTTTGGACATAAAGCGCAAAGCCTGGCCTGTATCCCAGCATTCACAAAACGCAATTTGTTCGGCACGTTCGACAATAAGGTCTGCAATGCGATGCAAAATTTTGCGACGCTCAGTTGCTGGCGTGTTTGACCAATCCCTGAAGCTCGCTTTTGCAGCCTTTGCGGCGGCATCAATATCCGCAACAGAACCTTCGGCTACCACCGCAATTTCGGATTCATCTATTGGCGAGTGTGTTGTAAACGTTTTTCCGGACAGACTGCTGCATGTTTCACCATTAATTAAATTTTGTATACCGTTGGTTTTATACGCTGCAAGATACTGACGCAGACTCTCTAGGTTGGCATCTAACGCCGCTGAGGAGGTACTCATGCTGTGTCTTCCGGAAGGTAACGTCGGATAGACCCCGTCTTGGGGCTTAATTCAGGATCGATATCCCGCATTTCCATCGAGAGCGCAAAAGAACTCTGGTTAATCAAGTTGTCACAATGGGATTTTGCAGAATCAAATAGTTGTTCTACGGCACGGCGTCTGGTTTCAAGATCGCGTCCGCCACGTAACCGTACTGATATATCAAGGTAGGCGTGCTCTGGATTACCGTCTGCAATTAATGCATAGTCACATTCGATAACACGAACTCGTACACCGGCAAGTGGAAACACGCCACTTGCAACAGCCGTATCGCGTAATTTGTGGCAAAGGGCAGGGATGTCCAGTTTAGCCCCCAGACCGGGAGAGTGATCAATGTGTATATGTGGCATTAAAGGGCCTCTCGATTACGCAAGCTAAAAAATGCCTAGCGAAGCAAACTAGGCTGCACCAAGCCCAGCATCCAGGGCTGTCAATATCGTGTTGACGTTGTCGCTGGATAACACAAGTGGCGGTGACAGAATAAGATTGGGCCCTGACACTCTAACCATAGCACCTGAATCGTACACTGTGTTTTGAATTAAAGCGGCAGTTTTGGGGTCAATTGGTGTTTTAGTGGCACGATCGCTCACCATTTCAATTGCAGTCATTAAACCATGCCCACCTCTGACATCACCGATGATGTCATGTTTTGATTGTAAGGCCTGACACCCTTCGAATAGTTGTGTGCCGCGAGCTGCTGCATTTTCTATCACGTTCAAGCGCTTGGTTTCAGCAAGACAGGCGAGGGCCGCTGCTGCGCCAACAGGGTGTCCTGAATAGGTATAACCATGCCCAATTTTAGCGGCCGGGTTATTCTCAAAAACGTCAATCATTCTGTCCCCGATCATCACAGCACCAAATGGAAAATACCCATTGGTTATCGCTTTCGCGGTTGCCATCATGTCGGGCTTGATGCCCCATAACCTCGCTCCTGACCAAGCTCCGGTACGACCATAGGCTGTAATCACTTCATCGGTAATCAGCAGTATGCCGTGCTTCTTACACACCTCCTGAACCATGGGTGCAAAACTCTTATGTGGAGGTATAACCCCTCCGGCTCCGAGTATCGGTTCCATAATCATCGCAGCAATCGTACTCTCACCCTGAAACTTGATCTCATCAGCCAAGGCCTCAACACAAAGCTGCGCCAGTTTTTCAGGATCGTTCTCGTTAAACGGGTTGCGATAGGTGTAGGGCGCTGGAATATGAAAGCATCCGGGTAACAGTGGTTCATAGGCTTCTCGAAATGGCGCATTGCCATTGACACTTGCGCCCCCCATATGTGTGCCGTGATAGCCTTTTTTTAAACTGATAAATTTGGTTCTGCCTGGTTCACCTCGTAGCTTATGGTATTGCCGTGCGAGACGAAGGGCTGTTTCAACAGAATCTGAACCGCCTGAGGTAAAGAATGCTCGACTAAGTCCGTCAGGCTCAAAAAATTCCATCAGCTCATATGACAACTCAATTGCGGCATCGTTGGTGGTGCCACGAAACGTTGAGTAATACGGCATCTTTTGCAGCTGAGCCGATATAGCGTCTTTTATTGGCTGGCAGGAATATCCCAGATTAACATTCCACAAACCACCCACAGCGTCCACAACACGATGACCGTCCACATCCTGAATTTCAACGCCTTCTGATTCCGTAATTATAATGGGGGACGTGATTTGACTGTCTTCTGGAGACGTCATTGGATGCCACAAAAACCGCGCGTTGTTTTCTTTGAGGAAGTTCGAACCTTTCATAGGCATCACTCTAAAGTCATGAGGTTAAGTCTGGCAAATATTACTTAACAAGGCAACCTTTCTTGCAAGGAATCTGACTACTGACGAAAATCAAGGTGTAGCCACATCAGGATCCAGCAGCGCCAACAGGTCCAGCAATTGTTCGTACTTTTTTTCACCCAGCGTTTGCTTGAAACCTTTCACTATCTCTTCGGCGGTGTGGCGGTTATCGTCCACTATCCGCAGACCGGCTTCTGTGATGGTGATCGTTTGACGACGTTTATCGCTATTGTCTTTACTAATGCTGATCAATCCATTATTGCGCATATTTTGAGCGATGCGAGTCAGGCTTGGCGGCAGCAAACACGCTCGATGCGCAATCGTTGAAGTGTCCTGTGGGCCGTACTCGACCAACACGCGTAGCACACGCCATTGCTGTTCAGTGATACCCGAATCAGCCAACATCTCTCGTATTGGGGGCATGACCCCTTCACGTGCCTTAATCAATGCTATCGGTAAAGAACGCGTTGTTGACGGGAAGGTGTTTTTTTCAGGTGTTTTAATGGGCATGAGCTTCTGGCTTATCATGATCTCTAAGCGAAGTCAAAATAGACGATCGATAATCTGCTGCATTATATTCAATATTTTACTTGATCTTTAAAATCACTCAGCGTGATGCGGAGCCGTCATACACTTCACCCAAAGAAAACGGTGCATGCAAACGTAAACGTGCCCTATCGGTCGATATCAAAGCCAACACCACGATAGTGATTATGTAAGGCAAGCTGGATAGCAGTTGCGAGGGAATGTTCGCACCCATTGATTGCGCTATCAACTCTCCCAGAGACACCATCCCGAACAACAGCGCACCAAAAGCCACTCGGCCTGTTTTCCACGTACCAAAAACTACCAGGGCTACCGCAATCCAGCCACGTCCGGCTATCATGCCGTCTGCCCACAGTGGCGTGTATATAGTAGAAGCATAAGCGCCTGCAAAACCAGCTAAAAGGCCACCAAATGCAACCGCACTATATCGAATCAAATGCACAGGGAAACCTAATGCCTGGGCTGCGGCCGGATTTTCACCGACAGACCTTATCGCTAAACCCAAACGCGTGTAGGTGAGAGTAAAACCAACTATGGCGGTCAGAGCGAAAGCCAAATACACCACAATATTTTGCTGAAAAAGCACCGGCCCCAAAAACGGCAGATCACTTAACCAGGGTATCGCAATATCCGCAGGCGTTGTGATTGTGCGACTTTCGTAATCACGACCGATTAAGGCAGACAAGCCCAAACCTAAAATGCCGACAGCTAATCCGGACGCCACCTGATTGGCAAGAAATGTCACTGTGATAAGCGCGAATAAAAGCGAGATGACAAGACCTGCAAAACCTGCGACGGTAAAGCCCAGTACATGGCTTCCAGTTTCGTATGTGACGATAAAACCCACTGCCGCAGATACCGCCATCATGCCTTCAACACCAAGGTTGAGCACACCGGATTTCTCGGCAACAAGCTCGCCTATAGCAGCTAACAAAAATATGGTGGCAGCGCTCAAAGTACCTGCCAGAAAAAATTCAATGGTACTCATGATGGCTGCTTCGCTGTTGCAAGCTTAACCGGGTAAACACGTTTTAAGCGGTAATTAACAAACGCATAAACTGACAAGTAGAAAATCAACAATAGACCTTGAAAAACATGCACTGCGCTAATTGGCAAATTGGCCGATACCAATGCGACATCACCGCCGATATGCAGTACCGAAACAAAAAATGCTGCAAATAAAATCCCTACGGGATGAAGCGCCCCCAAATAAGCCACAATGATGGCGGTGTATCCGTATCCGGATGTCACTGAACGTTGCAGCTGACCTATTGGCCCCGCTACTTCACTCATACCAGCGATACCCGCAGCAAAACCCGCTAGTAAAAGGCTACTCCATATGGCGCTTTTAGAGCTAAAACCTGCATACGCTGCTGCATCGGGTGCAAGACCACCGACGACAAGCTGGAACCCACCAAAATGCTTTTCCATAAAAAGCCAAACGGCGACAGTGAATAAGATAGGTATAAAAATGGAGGCATTTAGTCTGACTCCGGCAAACAGCGCTGGAAACAGCGCTTCATCTTGAAACATCACGGTTTGTGGAAAATTAAATCCCATTGGGTCTTTCCACGGGCCCAAAAGCAGGTAGTAGAGGATTTGCAGGGCTATGGAGGTCAGCATCAAGGTAACCAGAATTTCGTTGGCGTTGAAACGCGTACGTAAAAATGCGGCAATACTAGCCCATGCCATGCCCCCCAGCGCACCTAGTACAATCATGGACGGCAATAAAAAGCTTGAAGTGCTATCGACAAAGTAAACCGGGACGGCGGTGGCCGCGATTGCGCCCATCACCATTTGCCCTTCCGCACCAATATTCCATACCTTGGAACGGAATCCAATTGCCAGCGCCTGGGCGATTAACAGCAACGGACCAAATTTCAATAGCACTTCGGTAAACGAGTAGAAGTTAGCAAATGGCGCAATAAAAAAGGAATGAAAGGTCAGTAAGACCGGTTTTCTTAGAACAAGCAAAATGATCGAGAAAACAATGATAGACAAAACGACGGCGATAAGTGGTGTCGCAAATAGCATTGCACGCGAATAGTGCGTTCTCTTTTCAAGTCTAAGATGCATAAGACTCTCCGCTAGCGCCTGGCGAAGATTGCTGACGGCCAATCATGTATTCACCAATGTCATTCGGCGACACATCAGAAGTAATCAATGAGGGTGATAGCGAGCCACCCTGTATAACGTACATGCGATCCGTAATTTGAAATAACTCTTCCAGCTCCTCGGAAATCACGAGAATCGCAACACCTGCGTCACGCAGATCGAGTAATCTTTGCCGAATGGCGGTAGCGGCACCGATATCTACCCCCCATGTGGGCTGTGATAAAAACAACAGCTTTGGTTTGAGCATAAGCTCACGACCCACAATGAACTTTTGTAGGTTTCCGCCCGATAGGGAAACGGCTTCAGCATCATTACCACCACAGCGAACATCGAAATCCGTAATGCACTGCGTCGTGTATTCGTTTATACGCCGATTTTTTAAAAAACCTCTGTTATGCATGCCTTTGTCAAATGCCGTTAGCAGTGTGTTTTTTGCAAGCGACATTGGTGGAACAGCACCTCGCCCCAGACGCTCTTCTGGGACAAAGGAAAATCCTAAGCGACGTCTGGCAGTGGCATTCAGATGTGCAACGGGCTGACCTAGAATTTGTATAGAACCAGGTAAGAGCGACGGGTCTTTGGTTTCACCAGAAATGAGGCGAGACAATTCTTTTTGTCCATTGCCGGAGACGCCAGCGACACCAACAATTTCCCCGCCATATACGTCTAAATTCAAGTGCTTTAAATCGCTGCCAAATGGATCGTTACTTTGAAGGGATAGATCAACAAGTTGTAGCGCTGGGTTGTCGCTGTCACGTTGATGCGCTCTGGCTTCAACCTGTGGTATATCGTGCCCGATCATTAATGTCGCGAGCTCTTGAGCCGTTTTGTTGTTTGGATTTACGGTGCCGGTGACACTCCCAGAGCGGAGTATGGTGGCGGTATCGCACAGCTCGCGAATTTCTTCCAGTTTATGCGAGATAAATAAAATCGCGACATCGTTATCGCGCAACTTACGCAGTGCATCAAACAATGATGAGACGTGTTGAGGTGGTAACACCGATGTCGGCTCATCCAGTATGAGCAGCTTTAGGTCCTGCATTAGACAACGGATAATCTCTACACGCTGACGCTCACCCACCGACAAGGAATGCACAGAAGCTTCTGGGTCAACTTCTAAAGAATAGTCAGCACCCAGCGTGGATATTTTCTTCGCAAGCGATTTTCTTGACCCTGGTATGGTGAGAGAAATATTCTCAACGACACTGAGTGTTTCGAACAATGAGAAATGTTGGAATACCATACCGATGCCGAGTTTTCTCGCCGCGGCCGTACTGCGTAGATCAGCTAATTCTCCTTGCCAATGGATTTCACCTTCATCAGGCTCAATGACCCCATAAACAAGCTTCATTAGCGTGGATTTGCCAGCGCCGTTCTCACCTAAAATAGCGTGGATGGAGCCAGCTGAAACATCCAGACTGATATTGTCGTTGGCGATAACGGATGGATAGCGCTTAGTGACATTTCGAAGCGATAATAGTGGGGCGGGTGAGGCTTTGGCAGACATGATTTCCAGTGGTGTTAGCACGCTGCAGGCGAGGCCACCTGCAGCGTGTTTGGCCGGTTATTTGGGCAGTGGTGAATTCACACCTTCAACATGCCAATCCATACCCAGTATTGCACCATCTTCTAACCTTGTGCCAGCTGCGATCACTTCTTCGCCAGCTTGATTAGTCAGTGGCCCGTCGTAAACATGGATTGCACCTGATGCTATTTCAGCTTGCTTGGCCGCAATTTTGGCCTTCATGTCGGCACTGATATCCGAACTCCAATCTTCAACAACCACGACATCATCCTGCATGCCTAACCATTGATTTTGGCCATCGAAATTACCCGCCAAATGTGCATCAACAGATGCCACGAAGAAAGGCGCCCAGTCTGTTTTGACTACGCCAAGGTATTTGGTTGGGGCATAGTCTTTCATGGAACTGTTTAGATTGAATACGTACGCGCCGCCTTCTTCACCAACCGTGACAACCGATGGTGTATCTTGCGCGTTAGAAAACAGAATATCGGCGCCATTCGCTAACAAGGCTTTTGCTGAATCTTGTGCCTTTGCAGGGTCGAACCAGGAGTTAATCCAGATAACGTCAACAGTCACTTCAGGATCAACACTGCGCGCACCCAAGGTAAAGCCATTGATTGTTGAAATAAGCTCTGGAATGGCAAAAGCTGAGACCACACCAAGCTTTTTTGTTTTTGTTAGTTCGGCTGCAGCCATACCCATGAGATAGGCACCCTCATAGTACTTGGC
>CAYSZH010000112.1:14457-15646 GCA_964435305.1 uncultured Granulosicoccaceae bacterium | reverse complement strand
CCAACACCTCGAACAAACAATTGAGCGCCACTGGTCGTGGTTGCCTCAACCAGAATTTGTACTGGAGCATTTAGCGCAGCATCAACCTCAACATCGCAAGTACCAGTCAACTCTTCCGCCAGGCCATCGATAGTCAGCGTGCCCGCAAACTGTCTTGGGAAGGTTATTGGTGGTTCCACCGCAGACACAGAACTTTGACTTGTCAGGTCGTGAATTTCCAGTCGTTCGCGCTCAATGACGATCGCTGCGACCGATCCATCCTCGGACACAGAGCGCAAACTATCAATGTCCAGTGTTGCTTCACCGATGTAGACAATTTCCGGTAATGCAATAAATCGAACCATGTCGTTATCATGCAACGACATAACCTGACTGTTTGCAGAGGTGACTACGTCATTGTCAAAACCCTGGATGACTGTACCCAATGGTTGCAGGGTCAGATCAAGCTCATCAAGATAAAGTTCAAATCCGTCGCCTGCCGATATTATGGCTCCCAGTGATCCATCCCGAGCAGCGCCAACGGTCGCAAGTGTTTGCGCATCGTAGGTTTGTACATTGTCATTGCGTGCTGCATCGTTCTCAAAGCTAACAATGAGCTCCGAGTTGTCCGGTGTCAGTGTCATCCCTGAGATTCTGGTGGCGGAGGCGCTAGTCTGCAGATCAACGGCGGTGGCTCCAAAACTTGTAAAATCGATTACGCAAATCTCAGTTGAAAAACCAACTTGACCGACGTACAGAACATTGGCGTCAGCGTCGAAGACCTGATTCGTACCGATAAAATCGCAATCAGAAACACCCGAGGTGGTTTCAGATTGTGTTACCGCACCCGTTTGTGCATTCCAACTAACCAATCCGGGGAATAAAAGCAAACTAATCTGATTATCACTCCAAAAAAGCTCCAATGGTGTGTTCACGATTCCAGGATCATTCATGGTTTCAACAAGCGATCCGGTCGCTGAATTAAATACCTGCAAAGAGTACTCATCGCCAAATACGCCCGACGCTGCCAGCGTAGGATCAAGAGCTTGAAAAAGTACCGCGACTTGATCACCAGACGCATTCAACGTGATATCGGAGATTCTGAAGCCATCTGGAGCCTCTATGTCAGCTCTGGCTGCTAGCGTCGGTATCGTCGTATCGCCGCCACCTGTATCGCCGCCACCTGTATCGCCGCCACCTGTATCGCCGC
>CAYSZH010000112.1:0-14357 GCA_964435305.1 uncultured Granulosicoccaceae bacterium | reverse complement strand
TATCGCCGCCACCTGTATCGCCGCCACCTGTATCGCCGCCACCTGTATCGCCGCCACCTGTATCGCCGCCGCCTGTATCGCCACCGCTTGTATCGCCGCCGCCTGAGTCACCATCTGAACTACCCCCACAGGCACCCAATAGCGCTATCAGTAAAAATACAAAGAAAAATTGTGGCAAGTTTTTTCTTAATGTCATTATTGATTCCTTGTTATACGGTTTACGTTGATGTTTATAAATCTAAGCAATTTTTTGCACCTTCCACGCACATGCAACAAATCATCAGGTTCAACACACCTGATGACAGAAATTTCCCGGCGATAACCAGATCTACAAAAAAATTCGATTATCGTCGCAACCACAGCGCAACCAGGGAACATTTTTTAACTCGAAGATACTCAGTTGCTATGGACCAGGTACGAAAAATATTTTCTGTTGTAGATTCGAGAATTAACCTATTTGTTCCACTGCAGACAATAGACATGTCACTCTCAACGGACAGCAAAAAACTACCCGATGAAATGTTATTATTCACATGAATCTCAGGGTCTTTTATGCATGTTCTCATAGTTTAGTCCGCCGGCAAATCTAAGGGAAGACTCGGTGTGCACATACACAGAGGCACGGATCACATATTGGAGTTCAGTAGTCAAGTAAACGCATTGTCGAGCTGAGTGTAATCACCAGCCGCCATACCCAATTTTGATTTCCTTTTACAGTACGTAGAAACACAATCACGGAGCAAATTACCTGTAAGCGTCCAGCGGACTCAACTCTCGGAGCAACAGCCCTGGAAGAATTTATCTAAGCACGGCCAGCAAGATATACCCATACCTATTCTCAATACACACTTGAAGCTTATGGCACAGGACTAGGGAAGCTTTGATTAATCAGAGCTACCCCAGGTTTAAAATGTCTTCATTTTGCTGCGGCCGCACCAATAACGTCTCATTATGTCTCAACCTTCACTCATCCGAGCACCGTTTTGATGCACCAGCATATTTAATGGTTGCCCTTAACAAACAAGGCAAGTACTCTGAGATTTCAGTAATTTATGCTCAGTCAGTTTTTCCGACATCTAAATTTGCTCAAACTCACCTGCAAATGAGGGATAGATACTCGTTGGTTTCTTATTAAATAGGAGTGCAAAATGAGAAATACAGTTTCGACATTATCTTTAGCTAGCGTATGCATCAGCACGGTTGCTCTGCTGGGTTATACGACAGCAGCCTGGTCTGATACCACGGATGTAAAAACTCAAACTATCGTTGAAGTTACGAAAGATGGTGAACATTGCGAAAACGACCCTAATTGTTTTAATCGCTACCACCCGGCTATAGAACCCGTCGCGAAAGCGAACCCTGGCGATCTGATCGTTGTTCATACACGAGATGCACTCGATTCAAACCTCACCATTGATTCATTGCCAAAAGATATTTTGGCGATTGACCTGAATCTTATCCATCCAATGACCGGACCTATTCATATTGAAGGGGCGCAGCGTGGCGATGTACTGGCGGTGCAACTTATTGATATCAAGCCGGATGAATATGGTTACACCACTTTGATTCCCGGATTTGGATTTTTGCCTGATTTATTTGAAGAACCTTTTATTGCCAATTGGGCGCTTAACAGCCTCGAAGCGGTGTCTGCGGAAGTCCCAGGCGTCAAGATTCCGAATAACTCGTTTATGGGCAGCGTTGGCGTATTACCTGGCGAAGAAGAAGTCGCAAAGTGGCTAAAACGCGAAACCGAACTGGCAGCGGCGGGAGGTGTGGCACTGCCACCGGAACCAACCGGTGCGCGTCCAGCTGAGGTGTGTGGACCCAACGGTAGTCACAAAGACGAATGCTTAAGAACCATCCCACCGAGAGAGAATGGTGGCAACATGGACGTGCAACAAATGGTCGTCGGTACCACTTTGCTGCTACCGTGCTTTATTGATGGTTGCGGTTTCTTTATTGGTGATGTGCACTACGCACAGGGCGACGGCGAAGTCGCCGGAACCGCAATAGAGACCGGCGCTGTAGTGACAGTCAAAACTGAAATTCGAAAAGGTGAGGCGTCATTGATCAAGCAACCGCATTTCGAAGGCGGGTCGCAAATCAAAGGATTGGAACCCGATCGTTTTCATGCCACCGTTGGCTATCCTTTTAAGGAAGCAGGAGAGGTACCGCCGCAGTGGACTTACCTTGACAGTGAAAAAATCGCGCCACTGTCACAGCTCTCGAACGATATTACGCTTGCAGCACGGAATTCGCTCATACAAATGCTCGATTGGTTGGAGGCGACAAAAGGGTTTAGTCGCGAGCAAGCATTCGTGGTCATGAGTGTGGCTTGTGATCTGCGCATTGGCAATGTGGTGGATGTACCAAACTATGTGGTGTCGACTATTTGTCCACTAGAAATATTTGACGAATAGTTTTCGCTAACGATATTCATCCTATAAACAATGCGTATCGGCAATCCCACACCGCCGTCATCAGCGAAAAGCCTGTCAACAAGAGTTGGCAGGCTTTTCAGCGCTATGGTGTTTCTTTGTATGACGGCCACTGTCGTCGACCTAAGAGCGCATACACCTTACGGGCAATGGGATTCTTTTCGTACAACACATCTGCAGGTTTTAACCTCCCGCGCCGATCTAAAAGGAGATGCGATTGCCGATGAATGGGTGGCGGTGCTCGCTGAACATTTACCGAAATCAAAAGCTGTTGTGAGTCGGGCAAGAAATTTTGTTCGTGTTGCCAGTTTGTTAAAAACTGATCAGGCCAAAGTAGCTGTGTTGTCTTACGCTCAAGCCAAATCCATGTTAAATGGCATTGATCAGTTCGAAGAAATTGGACCAATACCGCTGCAGGTGCTCCTCAATAATGGCCAATACTTGTTGGTCGCCAGGGATGACTTACCTGAGGATCATGGATTTCTTGTGGTAGCAACTTTGTTGGAAGAAGCTTCTGTCTTGCAGTTGTCGGTTCCATTAGATGGCCTGTTTGGAATGGATGTGCATCCAGGCGCCCGAACCGCTGCTTTAGATCATTAGTAAATAGTTGATATGGATTGGCGGCCTATCGTGAATACCGAAGCCAACTTATCGAGCACCACCTGCACTTCTCTAAACGCGGTCGATCTCAATGTAAATCAGCAATAGGAAACAACAGAGCTGCCACACGCTAAACGTGTCATGAACTAGCATTTTATAAATCCCTTGCAACGCAACGCGCTAATATCTGCTGAGCTCCATCAGCACTTAGAATCCACTCACGATCTGCCGTTTGTTCAACCCAGCCTATAAAGTGGTCTGGGCGTATGAGCACACAGGGTTCTTTTAACAATGTTAAGTCTGTGCTGCCAACCGAATCATGATCAGTAAATTCGTCCCTGGAAAGGCATTTCAAAGGAACATCAAGCGTAGTGGCGGCTTTTTGGAACTGTTGCTTTATCGACTCATCGCCTGTTGGCAATAACAATGTAAAATCCCTCGATAGTTTGTCGAAATCTATCTCCGCTTCTGCAAATACTCGCGGAGAAAGATGTGCGCCTGCTACAGGCTTATGCGAGTGCATTGCTTTAGCGCCCGGCGCTAAGGCTTGGTTTTTGGGAAGATCACCAGAATAGACAATAGGCGAGCCCCTATAATGTGGGACAAACCCAGCCACTTCGCGTTGCCCTTTAGTGGCGCGTTGTTGCCACGCTTGCGTAAACGCTTGTTCATCAGTCGTCGGCGAATACTCACTTAAAAATTTTGCATCACCGTTGATCATGGCCAAAATAAAGTCGTCACGCGTCGATGCAAATACCGGATGACGTTCGCTGGTGTAGCTATCAAGTAGTGAGTCCGTGCCCCATCCGTGCAGACGAGCGGCCAGTTTCCACGAGAGATTGCGTGCATCTTCAAAACCGGTGTTAACGCCGTAGCCACCGTAGGGCGGGTGACTGTGCGCTGCGTCGCCGGCGATAAAAATCCGTCCACTGCGATAGGAATTCGCGTGGGTAAATCGCAAATCCCAAAAGGCCTTGTGATTTAGCTCAAAGTTAAACTCAGCTCCCACAGCTGAATAAAGCAGATTTTTATAGTCGAACTCGTCAAGCAACGCATCGTTAGGCACCGGTGAATGGAAAAACCAATTAGCGTTTAAATCTACCCGCCCAAAAAATTGCCAGTATCCCTGGTGTGCAGGATTAAGTGCGTTAAAAATAGTTTTACCCGGATACCGGGACTCCAGTATGTCGTGTAATTGGGGTGAATGAAACACCAGTAAAGCCATCCGTCGTTGTGTATCACTACTCGACTGAGCAATCGATGCTGATTCACGTACGTTCGATCTTGCACCATCACATCCCACTAGATAGGATGCATTTATCTGCTTTTTTCCTTCACCGGTTGTTTGTTTTAGTTGCACTTGAAGCTTGTTACCTTTCTCCTGATGAGCCAGATACGTCCATCCTGTGGAAATCTCTATACCATCGAATTCAGAGGCTCGTTCACGAAGTATGCGCTCGGTCTCAAACTGTGGCAGCCGCTCGTTATCGGCGGCGTAATACTCCCGGACGGCGGCTCGCTTGAACCAGTCATAGTGATACTCAGAAAGTAGCGAGCCGTAGGCAACCATGCCCTCGTTGCCGTATTCCGGGGGAATTAACGTAGCCTGCCTGATCTCATTCGTGATGCCCCACGATCTGAAGTGCTCGCCGGTACGTTGCGTCAGATTTTGGCCTTTTGGAATGTGTTGCAGCTCATTGTAGCGTTCCACCAATACCGATGGGATGTCTCGAAGTGCAAGATCAATTGCCAGTGCGGTACCCGTTGGTCCAGCGCCAATGATGACGATGGGTTCGATATCTAAGTCGACGCTCATTAAAGATGCTTATCGGGTATTAAAAAAGGCCAGTAAGAGTTCTGCAACCTCATCCTCCTGTTCCAGTGGCGAAAAATGTCCAGCGTTATCCACCACTTCCAATGTGGCGTTCGGTAAAAGGTACAACATGTCTTCATGTTGTGAAACTGGGCTCCATTGATCATAACGTCCAACCACCAACAGTACTGGACAATCTATGCTCGCCAGATAGCTTGACGCATCTGGCCGATTAACCAAGGCGTTAATTTGCCTTTGATGCATCTGGACATTGCTGCGCAAAACCATTTCAGTAAGGTTTTCGACCAGTGCCTTATCTTCAAAATTCGGCGCATATACCATGCCTTTTAACCAACGATCGGCGAGTGCTTTCATACCATTATCGTAGGCAAACTCTACGATCTCCTGACGTCTTTCTGTTTCACCCTCTTTAAGCGGGTGAATACCAGTGTCCAACAACACCATGCGCTCAATTCGGTCCGGTGAAAGACGAGCCATTTCCATTGCGACTCTGGCACCCATAGAATGACCAGCAACGATCAATTTCCCTGAGTAATTGGCAAGACTATCCATTGCCATTTGTGTCAAATTGTCCTGCGTCGATAAATCCGCAACCACCACCGAGCCGTAATTTTTAGGGTCAGTCGGCAAGCGGTCTATCAACGGCTGCCACACCGTCGCATCGCATAACAATCCGGGTACCAGCACAATGGTTGTCATTTCATTTGTTCTGGGAGGTAGAGCGCGATCTGTGGGAATAACACAAGTAATGCAAGACAAACCGCCATCGCGAACCAAAAGGGTAATACGCCTCGAAAAATGATCGCCATAGGAACGTCTTTGGCAACACCTTTAACCACAAAGACATTAATACCCACAGGCGGCGTTATCAGCCCCATTTCGATAACAACCACCACCACAACACCAAACCAGATGGGGTCGAACCCCAGGCCTGTGACTATGGGATAGACCACCGGCATGGTGACCACCAGCATCGCAAGACCATCGAAGAACATACCCAGCACGATGTAACCGAGGAGTATCAGTAACAACGTTGAATAAGTTCCTAGCCCCATATCCTTTAGACCAAGAGCCAAGGTTTCTGGAAGATGAGTCAGCGCCAGGAACGGTCCAAACACATGTGCACCGATAATGATCATGTACAGCATTGCAGTGGTGGAAACGGTTTCGAGCAATATGTCGGGCAGTTGACGAAATGAAACTGCTCTTGTGACAAACGCAATCACTGTCACCAGCGCTGCCCCTACCCCGGCAGCCTCCACCGGTGTAAATACACCCATATAAATTCCGCCGATAGAAACCACTATCACCAGTACCAGCGGAAGAGAGCGGGCTGTTGCCCAAAGTTTTTCCGAAACGGTTGTCGATGGACCGGGTGGGCCTTGCTCGGGTTTTAATGTGGTGAAAACAAAAATGACCACCACAAACAAAAATGCGAGGACGATACCGGGCAAGATACCGGCTATGAACAGCTTTCCAATGCTCTCTTCGGTCAAAATGGCATAGAGAACAAAACCTGTAGAAGGCGGTATTAATATACCGAGTGTGCCACCGGCGGCCACCGCACCGGTTGCAAGCCCATCACCATAACCATAACGTTTCATTTGTGGCAACGCGACCTTGCCAATCGTGACCGCTGTTGCGACCGATGAACCTGAAACCGCCGCAAAGGCTGCACAACCCAACACAGTGGCAGAGGCCAAACCACCGCGCAATCGGCCTATCCATGCATAAGCGGCCTCGTATAAACGCTGCGAGTATCCAGCAGCACCAGCCATGTTACCCATCAGGATAAACAGTGGAATGATTGAAAGACCGTAACCGGTCACTGATGTATAGGTTTCAGAAGACATGGTGGCAACGGCGGTTCGCTGCCCGTCAATGATCCAGATGCCGCCAAACCCGACCGCTAATAGAGCCATTCCAACCGGTAGGCGAGCAATCAGACAGACGAACAGTGCTGCAATGCCATAAAAACCAATGAGCGTTTCATTCATACGTTTTTAGGCACCGTTACCAGACATATTTTTAGGCGTAGTGCTTGGGGCCCCGACGTAGCTGGGAAACTAACTGCCCAGCTAGCACCAGAATGGATAGCCCAAACCCAATGGTTATCGCTGCATAAGCGATCGACACCGGTATTTCAATCATGTTCGTCACGTCGCCATATTTGTGCGCATCAAGCATTTTATTCCAGGTCTTTCCTATTAACAGGAAGAACACAAAACAGCTGACCAGGCGTGCAAACACATCACCGAGAAAACGCCCGTAGTTACCAATGTATTGATCAAGAATGTCCACACGGATGTGTGCGCCGCGCAAGGTGACATAGGGCATTGCCATCATTACCACCAATGACAGCCCGATTTTGACTATCTCAAAATCACCTAATATTGGCTCATTAAGTACTTTGCGATTAAAAACGGCAACGGTAACAAGCAGCATGATGGCGAATAGAATGAATCCACCGACCAATGCGACATACTTAAGCAGGCGTTCCACCCAGTGTGGAACACCATCATCATTTAACTGCTCAGACTCCACTACTTAAGCGCGGCAGCCCAGTCAGCAGCTTTTATTCCATCGGCTTCAAGCTCGGCGATCAACGCCTCGGCCAGTGCCGCGCTGGCTGAATCGAACTCGGCAGCGGCAGCATCAGAAAGTGTGATTAGTTCTCCGCCCGCTTCCATCCAAGCCTTCTCTGATTCAACTGCTGCGACTGTCATGGTGTTGTTGCCGCCCATAGACATTTCTTCACCGGTCATCGCTTCGAGCTTGGCTTGCGTTTCAGCATCCAGCGCATCCCAGCTATCGCGGTTCATCACCAGCATGAATAACGAGTTAGATCCGATCATGCCCTGAGTGACATATTTGGTGACTTCACCGAGTTTAAAACTACCCAGTACCGAGGTATCCACGAGTGCGCCATCGACGACACCGGTTTCCATCGATTGATACACTTGGGTGATAGGCATTGAGACTGCAGTAGCGCCCCAAGCTTCGGCCACTCGGCCCGTGTTCTTTGAGGGTACCCGAATCTTTAAACCTTTAAGATCAGCCATGCTCTCGATCTTTTTGTTCGCCATCAACAGTGATCCCGGTCGGGAAGACCAAAGACCCAATAGTTTTGTACGAGTGAATTCCTTTTCTAAGTGATCGATGTTTTGCCATATTTTATCAGTGACGTTGGCATCTCCAGGTATAACACCCGGCAGTTCCACCAACAACGTTTTTTTGAACTGCGACGCGGTGTAGCCTGGCAGTGCGTATACGATATCTGCAACGCCATCGATGACACGGTCATACTGCTTTACCGGTCCCTTACCCAATTCACCACCGGGATAAACACGGATCGTGGTGCCATCACCCGTTGCCTCTGCGATCTTCTGTGCCAGCGGCAGGAACATCTCGTTATGCAAGTGGTATTTGGTTGATGAGAAGTGTGCCAGTTTTAATTCATCGGCAAAGGCAGATGAGGCTCCTAAGGATGCAGCAAACGCCAGCACTGAGACGGCTGTGATGAACGTAGATTTGATACAACGCATAAATTCCTCCAATAGAACATGAAGCTCACGATATTTTGGTCAGTGGACCGTCCAAGGATTCTTAAGCAGGTGTCGTTGTCAGTCATTTAACACATCTTGCTTGACAACCACCCGCACTATTGATTGATTTATTTCTTGCGACGATACTCATCTTATACCGCGAAACCACATCATTGGCCACCAGAAATGTGCGTATCGATGCCTTTGACACGCTCAATGGTCTTTTTTACAGAACCAGCCTGTCAATGGCGATCTGGGCGAACAATCACACCAGCCAAGCATTGTATCGATAGATTCGCAGCGCTCGCACTGGAACCTCCAACCCCGACACCAAGCACTGCTCTGTGCATCGTTACTGTCTTTTTGGGCTCGAGTTGTTGCACCAGTCCTGTAGTATGCGGTAGAACTAGTGCTGGCTGCGGGAATGCACACGAGTTTGCGTCCATAACCGGGGAACAGTCGGCGTTGCGGATTCAGGGAACTCAGTGATAGAGAATGGGAACACGGGTTGATCCTAGCTGGTGAATCGCTAGCTGGGTGAAAGACATGAAGCTTAATTGCGACGCAATCTCGCCTTAGCATCGGAGAATCGAAAATGGCTCACTTTATCGTTAATCCTCATGGTCGCCTACAGGAATGGATAGCGGATGAGAAAGGGTATTTCAAGCAAGCTGGTCTTGAAAACTACTCCATCTCAGCTCACTCGTTGCTAACAAAAAACTCGCCCAAGAAAGTGCACGTGGATTCGCATGTTGATGACAATAAAAACGGTGCCTATCAAACGTACGAAGCTGGTCGTGACGCATCAATCAGTTGCGCCTGTCACTGGACGGTCAATATGGCGGCATCGGATAAGCATGGCAAACTGTGGGGAGAGTGCTACTCAATATCCCCCTGCGCGATCGTCGTGCCAGGTGATTCCAGCATAAAAACCCCTGAAGATCTTGCCGGTGTCGATGTCCATGTCGGCTATCAGTCGGGCAGTCACTATACGACCATTCAAGCGCTTGAGCCATTTATGGCAACAGAAGAGATCAAACTAAAATTTGGTGGCACACCTGCAGATCGCATAGATCAACTCATCGAAGGACTCGCCCCTGCAGCCACCGTATTCGGCCCACAGCTTTATGTCGCGGAGCAACTGGGGTTTAGAAAAATCCTGGACTGTACCTTTATGATTTCTGCGATGGTTCCTGACGGCGTAGCGCTTTCTCAAGTAACTCAATACTATGAGGCCTTGCGCCTCGCCCAGGCTGATATCGACCAAATGCATCAACCTTATGTGCACTATTACCTGAACGAATTGCCAGAGCGGCACGCAAAACTTGTGGATGTTAAACGTTTTGGGCCAGGTGAGAGAATTGTGTTTGAGCCTTACACGCAGACATTGTACGAGACGACCCAAAACTGGATACGTGAACGAGGGATATTTGACGGAGCGAGTCCGAGTAGAGGTGATTATACGGATGCCGTTATTCGAGTGTAGTAAAAAACCTTGCATAGCTATCAGCGTTGAACTGTGATGCTCTGACGCTTTTTTTCAGCTTTGCTGAATCTGATTGCAGGACAACGTCGCACAGCGTCTTCATGGTCGGTTAGAATGCTGCACAATACTGCCTTTAGATTATTCCCAAGCCAATGACCAACAAGATTGTGCAATCACATCCCGATAAAGGGCTACGCGAGTTCGAGCTGGTTGATGACGTCATCAATTACCAGATGTCCGGACCGCTGGGTGACGAGGAGTTGACCGTCGTGTTGTCAGCACTGTCACCCGAACCTGTCCGGGATGGATCGATGTTGTATTTTGTTAGCGGTGTAAATCGCGAACCTCTGATCAAGCTATTTGTCGATTTGCCCGACACACAGATTTTTACAGCGTTTGTCAGCTTGCTTCAGCGACGGATTGCAGAAGAAGACTTTGGCAAGCTCGCCGCAGATAACAGGAATTCTGCGATAACCCGAGATCAGGTCGAAACAACCATTCATATGCTCGAGACCCATCTGGATACAAACACTATCAGTGAATTGCTGAGCGCTCTGCGTGGTCTTGCTGATGCGCCGGAGGACCGAAAGCAACTGCATGGTGTGGTGGACGCCTTTCATAGTCTCGGCATACAACAAGGCCAGGTACTGACTTATGCGCCGTTTTTCAACACACTTTTATCTAGCACGGATATGAATGATCTGTCCTGACGCGGTGTCCGCTTCAAGATACCAGGATTTACGATGGCAGCAAAAGTAGAAATTTACGGCACGAGCTTCTGCCGCCATTGCCTGGCTGCGCGTGAGTTACTCGATTCGAAAGATATAGAGTATACCGAGTACCTTATCGATCTGATGCCGCTGGAGCGCGATGCGATGCTACGCCGCTGCAAGCGTAAGAAGGTTCCACAAATATTAATCAACGATACACCTATCGGTGGTCGCGAAGAGTTGCATGCGCTGGATGCCAGTGGCGAACTGGAGCGGCTACTGGGATTGGTTTAAAAAAACTTCGCACTTAAACAAATCCCTCCACCCCATTGCTCAGAGATCAATCTGTAGACGGAGTTTTAATAAGGACCTACGCAGGTGAGACTTAACGGTGCCCAGGGGTACGCCAAGTTCGGTAGAGATTTCAGCATGCGTAAGTTCTGCGTAGTAGGCCAAGGTGAGAATCTGTCGATGCAATAGCGGGAGGGTCTGCATCGCCTTCTGAAGAATCACGTGCCTCCGCTGGTCGGGCAGCACGTCTTCGAGTGCTTCGCCATTCGGCTGATGCGTAACTTGAGCCAGATCCTGCACACTCTGACGTGCACGCCTGCGTGTATCTTCGGGTTTTACGATAGTGATCTATCGCTCGAGTGCGCGCTATCATACAGATCCACGCGATCACCGTAGATTTCCCGGCATCGTAATGGGAACTCGAATTCCAAATCTTGATATAGGTGTCGCTAGTTGCCTCTTCTGAATCTTCCCGGTGACCCAGTATCGAGAAAATCAAACCGTGTACACGTTTCGATGTCAGGGCATATAGCGTTGCAAGACTGCTTTGGTCTCCCTCCACTATTTTTTCTAACAGTTCCTCTAAAATGGTTTGTTCGGTGTGGGTCGCTTCAGCGCAGGCCGCTACTCGAACTTGACTAAAGTGCGCATATTCTTGTGGTCTGTGTTCTGCTTGCATGGGTCTCTTCCTCGGCAATTTTCCAATTGGAAGAGACTTTAGCCGGACGTCATTCCCTCATTCTTCCGCGATTGTTCCCCTGGTGTAGGGTGCTTTGGCAAGAAAATCGGAAGCATCTAGCTGGGCGACCAGAGTGGTAAATGCGGGGTATGCTCGCAGCGGGTCAAAGAGCGGCTCAACCGGCAGGAAAATCAAACGGTCATAGCGCTCGGTAAACGCGGTTTCGAGTGCTTTCACCGCGTCCTCAGGTTGTTCGAGCGCAGCATATATCATCGCGGAAGCATACGCTGTTCCAGCGACTGAGCCGGCGTCAGCGCATAGCTGCTCCAGCTGCATTACCGCCTGTTCGCGCTCACCCTTTTGTACCATAGCAACACCCGCGACACCGAGCGCCAGAACAAATGGGTTGTCGGAGGGTTGTCCCTGCCGCAGGATCGACAGTAGCTCTAGGCATTTGCCGGTTTCTTCGGTTTGCAGATAAGCGAGAGCCAGTATGAATCGGGCGATTGCGAACCCGGGTTCGTCATCCAATAACAGTTCTAGATGATCGATGGCTCTCTTGAACTGTCGGGAATGGTAATACCCCCACCCGGCTTCAGTTCCGATCATTGGCGACAATGGATCGAGTTTACCGGCTAGCTCTATTTGTCGTGTTGCTTCATCAAATCTTCCGCGAGCAACCAGTTGTTTGTGGAACCAGGCGTGGGCCGTCGCGTAGCCCGGGTTGAGCCCTAGTGCGGTACCGAAACTGCGCTCGGCGGCTTGCCAGTCCCAATCATAAGACAGCTGGCAGTAAGCAAGAGAGCAATGAGCTTCGGCAAGTTCCGGGTTGATGTTAAGCGCCGTCTGTGCAGCTGCACGGGCCTTGGGCATCGTCTCATTAGGTGACGCAACAGTGTAGAGACTCAATAGATTGTAGGTGTCGGCCAGACCGGAATAGGCCAATGCATAGACCGGATCCTGCTCGATTGCAGCACGAAAAAAAGACCTGGCCAGAAGCAGCGAATGGCCAGTTCGTTTGTTCCAGTGATAGCGACCTTTCAAATAGTCATGGTAAGCACCAATGACGGAGGTCTGTCTCTCGCCATCAAAGGGGAGTTTGGTGTGAGTGATCTGCGGTTGCAGAAGCTGCGTTACTGCGGCGGTTATGTCATTCTGTATTTGTAGCGCATCATCGATACTAAATGCGGTATTTGCAAGCGTACTACCGTAAATAATCGGTTTGTGCATTAATGGAGTCCAATCCATAGTCCCTATATCCAAAGTGGTTCGTACCTCAGTATATCAATCCGCTTAATACAGTCCAATTGAGTCAATACCCGAGCGAGTCAAATTAAACACTAATTTACGAACAACTTGAGGGGTTACAGCACTTTGCCATGGGCAGACCCCACCCGGGCAGAGAAATCGAACCGCAGTATATTTTATACTATGGTTTTACAGCCAAATCCGTTCCGCACCTATGGAGGAATCATGAATCGAAACCATATCATCGTCCTTGCCATCGCAGTATTTGTCTTTCTTTGGATGTATTCCCAATCGGGGAATGCCAGCACTGTTCCAGTTGAGTTACAATTATACGAATGCAACGGTTGAATGAAATTTAAATTACATGTCTTGGCGACCGCTAGCTACACTGGCAACATTCATATTCGTCTTTGCCACGTTGGCAGAAGCTCAAGCAGCACCACGTACCGGCTATATTCTTATTGATGCAAATAGTGGCAAACAATTAGCCGCGAAAAATGAGAATACGGCATTTATGCCTGCTTCTACGATGAAGCTCGTGACTATGCTTTCCGCCCTGGATCATCTAGGGCCGGATCACCGCTTCGAAACATCTCTCTATTACTCAGGCAAGATCAAAGACACCATCCTTGAGGGCGATCTTGTTTTACAAGGCAACGGAGATGTCGAGCTAGATCTCAACGATCTTATGCATATGAGTTTGGCTTTACGTGAATTGGGCATTCGTAAAATCAGTGGTCGATTCCTTATCTCGGATGATTCTTTTTTACGGGTCAATGAAATTAACCCTGAGCAGCCACTGGACGCGCCATACAATGCAGGAGTCGGCCCACTGTCTCTGGCATTTGGACGTGTAAAGCTGCACTCAAAGGATAATGGTAGCTTGTTCGCCAATCCAGAATTGATCGAGCGTGGTCCAGCTTGGCGTATGGCTACGGCAGCGAAGGACAATCGAAACCGTGCATTGCCAGTTCGTGACGTAGGCATGCATACCGCGCTCAGCCTACGCCGGATTGCAAGTGAACTGGGCGTACAGCTGCCCACACCGGAGAGAAATACGACCGAAAGCCGGCTACTGGAGATTACGACAATACACAGCAAACGCCTGATCAATATCATCGAAGGCATGATGGTGTATTCGAACAATCAAATAGCCGAAACCATTGGTCTAGCTACTGCGCAAACGCTTGAATTATCACCTCAATCACTGGCAGATAGTGCGGTGGCGCTTTGGCAAGATCTGACTACACGATTACCTCAAACTAATTGGCATGGATTTCATATCACCAACCATTCCGGGCTCGACTCCAAAGCTCGGGCGACACCAGCCCAACTTGCAACGCTTCTACAATACGGATTAAAACATTACCACTTACCCAGCCTTCTACCTGCAAACGCCTGGTCTGGTTCGTTATCACGACGGATAGTTGAAGAGGAACACCTACAGCGCATCTGGGCCAAAACTGGATCAATAGATTTTGCTGCAGCACTTGCAGGCTATGTGTTACCCAAAAGTGGTGGCTTAT
>CAYSZH010000111.1:0-15697 GCA_964435305.1 uncultured Granulosicoccaceae bacterium | reverse complement strand
GGGGGCGCACTACGACCTCTACCAGACGAGCTGACATACGCCGCCACGGTAGATATCCGTAATGTTGAACATGAAATAACTGAATTTATGATTCGGCGTGCCTGCGAAGAAATTGAATCGGAACAGCAGTTTCCTTTCTGTTCTATAGATAAGAAAAAGCGGCGATAATTTAAGCCACTAACTGATTCATTTCGAATATTGGTAGTAATATGCCAAGGACAATTGTCAGGACGACACCACCCATGATCAGGATGACAACGGGTTCAAACAAGCCTAAAAATATCGACATCAGTGAGTTCATTTCTCTTTCCTGATGTGTCGCCGCTTTTTCAAGCATACTGTCCAACTTACCCGATGCCTCCCCACTGGCTACCAGATGTAGCATCATTGGTGGAAAATACCCTGTTCTGTCGAGCGCGCTATTAAGGGTTGAGCCTTCGCGAACCTGTGCTGCTGCTTTATCCACCGCCGTGCGCATGGGGCGATTAGTGATAACTTGCGCCGCAATGTCTAATGCTTCGAGTACAGGAACACCACTGGCTGACAAAATACTCAGCGTACGCGCAAACTGGCCGGTGTTAAAGCCACGAATTAGTCGTTTTATAAGGGGTAGTTTTAAAAACAGGGAATGCACCCGAGTTTTAAATGCTTCGCCTCGCATGGCACGGTTGTACAGAAAGATAAGTACGACAAGACCAATGGCAACATACAAACCCCAGGCACGCACGAACGCGCTGGTCGCAAGCAAGCCCTGGGTGAGTGCGGGTAAATCCTGACCCAGGCCATCGAATACTTGTACCACCTGCGGTACGACATAGGCCAGAAGAAACGCGACAATTAAAACCGATGCAATCACCAGCATGCTGGGATAGATCAAGGCCTTTTTGACGGTTGCGTTTGCAACCTGTCGTTCTTCGGTGTAATCAGCAAGTCGTTCGAGTACCGCATCCAAATGGCCTGATTGTTCTCCGGCCGACACCGTCGCTTGGTAAATTTCCGGGAACACCTTCGGGTAATCTTTTAAAGCCGATGCGAACGAATGTCCCTCCATCACTTTTGAGCGCACAGATAAGATAAGCGACTGTATACGGGGCTTTTCGGTTTGTCGGCTAACTGCGGCCAGCGCTTCTTCCAAAGGCGTGCCAGCGGCGCTTAATGTGGCAACCTGGCGTGTGAATAACGATAAGTCATTGGTGCTGATGCTGCCACGAAACGTTGGTGTAGCACGTCCTTCACGCCCTTTGTTTTTAGATCGGACGGTGGTCTCATTCACCTGCAGTGGGGTAAGGCCTTGTTGACGCAACAGCTGGCGTGCAAGTCTTGCCGTATCAGCTTCGAGAACACCTTTTTTCTCACGGCCACGCTCATCGAGCGCGACGTACTCAAAAGCGGCCATTAGCCTTCTCGTGTGACTCGCAACACCTCTTCAAGCGATGTTTTTCCTTCAAGCACGAGTCGTGCTCCATCGTCTTGAATGCCAGGGTGTTTGGTTCTGGCATAGTGTTCTATATCGTGCTCTGATTCGCCGTCGTGAATCATGGTGCGCATCTGATCATCCACTTCGATGGCTTCATAGACACCCGTTCGACCCACATAACCTGTGTGATTACACTTATCACAGCCGTGAGCCGTGCACACATTGCCAGATTGACTGACGGTGGCTTTGAGCGTTTTCAGTTCCGAATGGGTTGGCGGTGTTTGGCGTTTGCAATCGGGGCACAACAATCGAACCAGTCGCTGAGCAACCAGCCCAACCAAGCTGGACGATAATAAATAGGGCTCTATACCCATGTCGCGCAGTCTTGTGATTGCGCCAACTGCGGTATTGGTATGCAGCGTTGATAATACAAGGTGACCCGTCAAACTGGCTTGCACGGCGATGTCGGCCGTTTCCATATCACGTATCTCACCGACCATCACGATGTCCGGATCCTGACGTAAAATGGCGCGTAGGCCGCGTGCAAAGTCGAGATTGACCTTGGTGTTGACCTGCGTTTGGCCAATGCCGTCGATAAAATATTCTATTGGATCTTCGACAGTCAAAATTGAGTGCCGTGATGTGTTTAGTCTGGAAAGGGCTGCATACAAGGTGGTGGTTTTACCAGAACCTGTTGGGCCTGTGACCAGAATAATGCCGTGTGACAGTGATAGTGAGCGGGTTAGGCTTTTTAATGCGTCCTGAGGCATGCCCAGGTTTTCAAGGTCAAGGCGGCCAGCCTGTTTATCAAGTAGTCGCAACACAACACGTTCACCATGCCCGGATGGTAAGGTCGATACACGCACATCGACAGGGCGACCAGCAACAACCAGCGCGATACGACCATCTTGCGGCTGTCGACGTTCTGCAATGTCGAGCTTGGCCATGACTTTAATTCGCGAAATGATTAATGGTGCAATTTCCCGAGGTGGATCGAGCATCTTCTGCATCACACCATCGACACGATAACGCACGGCGAGGCGCTTTTCGAAGGGCTCAATATGCACATCAGACGCTTGCTTACGCACCGCTTCTGTAAGCATGGCGTTGATCAAGCGAATGACCGGCGCATCGTCTGTCGATTCAAGTAAATCTTCAGGCTCTGGCAACGAATCTGCCAGTTGGTTGAGATCCATGTCGTCGCCAAAATCGTCCATGATGGCAATGGCCTGACCGGTTTCACCTTCGTAGTGGCGTGTTAGACGCGCATCGAAATCGTCCGAGCTTATCGCCTCCATGCGTAAAGCCTGGCCAGCTTTGCGACGAGCCTCAGTCATCGCCATGACGCTCACGCCAGGGCGGTGTACAAGCCGGACTTCGCCGTCGACTGTTTCCAACAGGACGCCTTGGCGTTTGGCAAAGGTATAGGGAAGATCGGATGCTATTTTATGCGGGGCTAGCCCTGGTGGCGCAGGCGCAGGCGCCTGTTCGTTTCCAGGATCGGCAACTTCGTTTGCGGCGTCCTTCTCAGGCGGATCGCCTACATCAATAAATTCTGCTGGTGACACGACCATTTTCATTAGTTACTGGTGTCGAAAGGTCCAATTGCATCGTTCGCGCCAGCTTGCGGGGGCAAGCTGTCAATTTTCGGTAAATTGGCATTGAGCTGCGATTGTCTGGATCCAGCATCTGACGTAGGAACGATAGTATTCAAAGCGTCTTTAACGTTTTTCACCTGAGAGCCTTCGAAGAAGAGCTGTAATTCTGGCAATTTAGGTGACTCTCGATCTAGCAAATCTTCGTTGTCAAACAAGCCAAGCTGTGCGCCACGTAAATCATCATACTTGCTTCGGCTGTAGTAATCTGCTGTTTCAATATCTCTTAAGATGGTTGGGTGAAGAAAGACCATAAGATTCCGCTTCGACTTGGTGGTCGTGCGATAACGAAACAGGCTACCCAGCAATGGGATATCCCCGAGCAGGGGCACTTTGTCGCGAGTGTCGCTGATCTGATCGTCCATCAGGCCGCCAAGCACCAGAGTTTGGCCGTCTTCGACTAATACAGTGGTTTTAATCGAGCGTAAATTCGTGGTGATATCAGATGCGCCACTTAATGACGTGCTGCTCACATCAGATACTTCCTGTTCGATTTCCATTCTGATGTTGTTGCCCTCGTTAATCTGAGGCCTGACTTTAAGACTGACACCGATGTCCTGACGCTCGATTGTCTGGAATGGGTTGTTATTAGATGCCGATAGCTGAGTGCCAGTCACAAACGGTACGTTTTGGCCGACGACAATCTCGGCCTCTTGATTGTCCATGGTGACAAGCGTCGGTGTGGACAGTATGTTGTTGTCGGAATCTGATGCGATGGCAGAGAGCAGAAAACCAAAGTCGATACCACCGCTGCCAAAGCGGCCCAGGGCTAATGACAGGCCACTGGTGAGCGCCGCGCCTCCACTAGCAATCGTACCTGCCAACGCTTGCGTCGCTCCACCTAAGTTGGTGAAACCAACAGGCCGGTTACCATCGCTGCCGTCTACTGCAAAGTTAACACCCAGTGCCGCGCTGTTGTTTTCGGATAGTTCAGCAATGATGGCTTCTACCAGCACCTGAGCACGCCGGATATCAAGCTGCTCGATTACTGCCAGGATGCTGCGCATTTCATCGGGCGGTGCTGTGATGATTAATGCATTGGTGTCTTCATCTGCCTGTATATCCACATTGGGGCGGCTGGAATCTTCATTGTTGTTACGGCGAATGATGGATGCAGTAGGTGCTTGTGGCACGACCACACCATTGGCGTTAACCGTGGGTGCTGCGGGTGTTGCCGGGGTTGCGGCAGCGCCATCATCAGATGAGCTTGTGCCTATTTGTGCTTGCCCTGCTGATACGCCTGTGAGTATTTGCAGAAGATCGGGTGCGTTCGCATAGCGCAGATAAACCACACGAGTGTTTCCGCCTGATTCCACTGGCGTATCCAGATTGGCGATGAGCCCGCGAATACGAACCCGCGCTGCCGATTCGCCACTGAGTAAAATACTGTTAGTGCGTTCGTCTGCTGCAAAGCGAACTGAGCCTGGTGCACTTGCGGCTTGACCTGCGCGAGATTGCAAAGACCCAAGAATACGGATCACTTCACTGGCTGATGCGTGATTGAGACGCACTATTTCGACTTCTTCATTATCTGGGCGATCAATGCCGTTAATGATCGATATTAAGCGTTGGATGTTGGATGAACGGTCGGTTACCACTAAGGTGTTAGTTGCAGCGTAAGCAGCAAGATGTCCTTGCTGAGGCACCAAGGGTCGCAGTATGGGGACTAGCTGCGCCGCGGGTACATTTTCTACCTTGATCACTTGTGTAACAAGTTGATCGGATGCTGTTCCGTCATAGGCTGGAACAGGCCCTTGTTTGGCATTGACATCGGGTACGATTTTGATCAGATCTTTACCCGGTATGGCAGAGTAGCCGTGTACTTGCAAAACAGACAAAAATGTTTCGTAAAGCTCTTCTGCACTGAGTGGTTCAGCGGATATAACGGTTACTCGTGCTTTAACTCGGGGGTCAACAACAAAGTTTTTGCCGGACTGGCGCGAAACCGTTTGAATTAGAGAATGGATATCAGCGTTCTTCAGATTCAAGGTAAACGAATCGTCCTGCGCCCGCAAAGGCCCGCACAGCAAGATCGAAAAGCACATCAGTGCTAATAGCAGGTGGATTTTGAGACGGATGTTCATCATTTAACTAAGTCGTTTTCGCCGTACGTAAATTGTAGTTGTTTCGGCTATAAAAGCCGGCTTATTGTGCGAGTGAAATTGACAGTGGCACCTCGATGCCATCGCGTAACACAACCACATCAAGTGACTGTGCTTTTACTGCATTTCTTAACGCTCTAATGCCTTGTTTTTGACTGTTTAGCTGAATATTGTTTACGCGTGTGATCACGTCACCGGCGACAATGCCCTGTGCCTCAAGTATTTCTGGGTTTTGTTTGGGCGTAATTCGGTATCCCAGTAGTTTCCCGTTCTCCTGATACGGTTCTGCTGCAACGATTCGTCCGAGCATTGCCGGGTTGCGTGCAAGTGTGTCGCGCAGCGCACCTGGTGTTGTGGGTAAATCGATGGGCCCATTTGCGTCCAGATTTCCGTTCGGTGAGTTACTTGGCGGGTTTGTCTGCGCTTGAGGTATTGAGCGTGTGGCAATTGGTGTGGAATTCTCAGGCAGGCTCAGCTTTTCGTCTTTGCCGCGGTTACTCAATATGACATGGTCTTTGTGCACTTCTTTAAGCTTTGTTTCACCTGAAACCTTGTCACCGATGCCGTAGGCATTTTGTTCGTTAGAACCGCTGCTGATGATGGCGATTGCGCGCTCAGCCGGGGTGTACGCAAATACACCGGCTAATTGCAAATTAAGTTTGGTTTCCTTGGCTTCTTCTTTTTTAACTTCAGGTGCTTTTTCCACAGGCTTGGCCGCAATATCGCCGAACAAGTGTTTAGATGCGATCTGGCGAGCCATTTCTACCGGGCTTGGCGCATTATTGGTGCTCGCCAATGGAACATTAGTGGGAGTAGCCTGCGCTGCAACGGCCTCAGGTAACGGCAGCAGCTTTAAAGTGAGCAAAGCAAGGGCCCAGGCCAACACCGCAACCAGTATTGTGTTTGTCCAGCGAGGCAAGCGATTCGCTTTGCCATTATCTGAAAAGGACATAGAGCCTGTTGTCGCACTCATAAGCGTTGAACCTTATTTTCGTGTTGTACCGTGTAAAACCGACAAGGTGCACGAACAGCTGAGCAGGCCGCGCAGTTTAACCGACAGCGTGGATGAGTCAAGGGTTCAAAATTGACGCCATATGCGTGCTTTGAAACCATTGAAGCATGCGTAAACCCAGACTCCTTCGCAAAGTCAGCAATGAAGTCAGTAAATTCGTGTCAAACCAAGAGTTAGACAGTAGGGCAATGACGAAGAAAATCGGGTTACTGCTTGTTTAGTAAAGCGTAATTTCGCGCAACTTGTGAAGTTACAAGATTAGAGAGGCAAGTGCTGTAGTAGTTTTCGGTAATTTATTGCAAGCCATCCATGACATTCGCCAAATAATTGGCGTTTCATGCGGCCGCGCAAATTTAAGCGACGACCGCACGGGGCAAACAAATGCCCTAGACCATATCCTTCAGGCCCTTGAGTGGCAGAACCTTCACAACTTTGCGTGCAGGTTTCGCCTTGAACATTGTTTCTTCGCCAGTGAACGGGTTAATACCCTTGCGAGCTTTGGTAGCTGGCTTTTTGTTAACTCGGATTTTCATCAGTCCAGGAACGCTGAACGTGCCAGGACCACGTGGCTTGAGATTATCCTGAATCATGTCGGACAGTGCATCGAAAACCGAAGCAACTTCTTTACGACTTAATTCAGTGGTTTCGGCAATCGATGACATGATTTCCGATTTAGTAGGTGGTTTTTTTACCGCTGCAGATGCTTTCTTCTTAGCACTGGCTTTTTTCTTGGTGGCTTTTTTCTTTGCCGCCATGATGTGATCCTCGCAATCTGATTGTTAACAGAAAATAGATACAGCTTTAAACTGTATGAATGTCGGTTACGCCTATAATACTAGCTCTATTGCTTATACGCTTATGCATGACAGGCGCGCGAACGGTAACACAGAATTAGTGAGTGCGTAATATTTTTATAGGACAATTTACGTAAATAACACTGTATTTGTAGTAAATCTGGAGTTGCAGGTACAAAAATGCCGTATATACAGTGTAAATTGGTCAGTATTGATACAACTGTTTAATCGTAAATGGCTTTGCTTAGGTTCCTAAAAAAGGTGCAAGTAGCGACCCTGTGATGAGCATTTGAACGAACATCAATCCGATAATTCCAACAAGAATTGACAAGTCCAAACCGCCAATAGGCGGAACATATTTACGAATTGGGCGCAGCACGGGTTCGGTTATACCGCTTAACAGGTTGCGTATTGAATCGGTGGAAGGGTTGGGAAACCAGCTCAGGATAGCCTGCAGAATCATCGAAAAAATGAAAATATTGAACAGCAGGTGTATTACTTCCACGATGCCGATAAAAAACAATGAGCCATAAGATTGGCTCATCGCCAATATCGATTTGCCGGCGACCGGCAAATAGCCTGTTTTCAGCACTTTGAGGAGCAGCAGCTTGAAAAACACCACCACGAAGGTCAGCAGCAAGCTGGATGTGTCGTAGGTTTTGATGCTCGGTACGAAACGGCGTATTGGCTTTAATACGGGGTCAGTCACTTTGACCACAAATTGAGCAAGCGGGTTGTAATAATCCGCACGAAATAGCTGCATGATAAATCGTAAAGCGAGCAGCATTGCATAAAGATTAAAAATGACACCAATAGCAAAACCTAACGCGTCGAGAGCCGCATTACCCATATTGTTCTGTCCTGTTTCGACAAAGTGTTGATATCGGCCGTGATTGTAACGCGAAACAGCTCGTTAAAAATAAACGGCACGGCTATCTCTTCGCTATCTAAGGTTCCGCGCTGAATTCGTCGCCTAGTTCTGTTGCTCGCCGCTTGGCAGCCTGCATGGCTTTGGCAATAATTTGCGCTGTATCATGCTGATTAAATGTGTCTAAAGCTGCGGCTGTGGTACCACCCTTTGAGGTGACGTTTTCGCGCAAAGTGGAAGGCGAGTGCTCACCAAGCCTTGCCATGCTGGCTGCTCCAAATGCGGTTTCTATCGCGAGCTCGCGAGCCACTTCTGCATCCAGGCCGAGTTCTGTGCCAGCACTAATCATATGTTCTATTAAATAGAAAAAGTACGCGGGCCCGCTGCCAGAGAGTGCGGTCACAGCATCCAGTTCGGATTCGTCACCAACCCAAACCACCTTGCCTGCGGTGGCAAGTAATTCTTCACCTTGAGTACGCTTTTGTGCATCACATGCCGCATTTGCAAACAGTGCTGTGGCACCCAGGCCAAGCAATGCGGGTGTGTTGGGCATGCATCGGATAATCGCTGCGTCTTGGTGTAGCAAAGATGCAATAGTGCTTTCTCTAACACCCGCGGCCACTGACACGACCAATATTGGTCTTGTGGCTTTTAGTCTTGTGCAAACAGATGCAACCACGTTGGGTTTGACGGCAATTACCACACCACTGTTCGCTGGTGTGTTGTTGATATCATCAATAATACTGACATCAAAGCGCTTTTGCAGCGCAGTGCATGCGTCGGGGTTGATGTCGTAGACGCTCAGATCCTGCGGTGGATGATTGCTATTAATCAAGCCACCGATCAGGCTGCTGGCCATATTGCCAGCACCAATGAAAGTCCAGTGCAGAGTGGGCATTCGCTTAGCTCGCCAGGCGAGTACGCTTATCGTCTATGGATTGCAGCAAACGATTAAACGCGTCAACAAATGAGTCTATGCCGGCTTTTTCAAGTTTGTCGGTAATGCCATCAAGTGAGATACCCAGCCCACCAAGTGCGGCGAGTTGCTTGTGGGCTTGGTCAAGCCCTGTGGATAAACGCGGCTCTGCGATTCCGTGATCGCGAAATGCGTCCATTGTTTTAGGCGGTAGCGTGTTGACTGTATCCGGGCCAATCAGCTCCTCTACATAAAGCACATCGGAGTAATCAGCGTTTTTAGTACCTGTGCTTGCCCATAATAAGCGTTGTGGTCTGGCACCCTGTGCCTTGAGCGCGGCAAATTTTTCGCTGCCATACAGGTTTGCAAAGTGACCATAGGCTACCTTCGCGTTCGCGATAGCTACCTTACCCTTTAAAGCGCGCGCCTCACCACTGCCCACTTTATCTAACGCTGCATCCACTTCCGAATCCACGCGGCTCACAAAAAAGCTTGCCACAGAAGCCATATCGTCGACACTACCACCGGCTGCGTGGCGACGTTCCAGACCTCTGATATAAGCTTGGGCGATTTCGAGATAACGCTTCACACTGAAAAGCAGGGTGACGTTGACGTTGACTCCCTCGGCGGTAAGTTCTTCAAAAGCGGTAACGCCTGCCTTGGTGCCCGGTACTTTAATCATTAAGTTGGGGCGATTAACGCGCTTATTAAGTTCAAGCCCCATTTTTACCGTGCCCTCGACATTGTCTGCAAGATCGGGAGTCACTTCCAGGCTGACATAGCCATCTACAGCCTGGGTTTTTTTATAGGTGTCGGCGAAGGCGTCAGCTGCACCTTGAATATCAGCGATGGCCAGCTGATTAAACACTTCCAGATTATCGACGCTGGCATCAGCGCCAATGATGGCGGCGATAGTGTCATCGTATTCAGTCGACTTTGCAATTGCAGACTCAAATATCGCTGGGTTGGACGTTAGCCCCATCACGCTATCATTGCTGATAAGCGCTTGCAGATCGCCATCGAGCAGGCTGCGTTGAATGTAATCCAGCCAAAGACTTTGACCAGCGGCGTAGGCGGCGACCATGGGGCTTGAAGACGTCATAACGTTTCCTAAAAATTGCGTGACAGATGGGTTAACTTTACAGAATTCTCGCTGTGCGGTGTTATTGCTTCGGTTCGCGCGCACCAAAAATAGCCGTTCCTACTCGTACAATAGTCGCCCCTTCGGCGATAGCGGCTTCGATGTCTGCGCTCATGCCCATGGAAAGCGTGTCCAGTGTGGGGTGATTTTGTCGGCAGGATTCATACAAATGGCGCACCTTTGCAAAGGCCTTTCGCTGCTCGTGCAGATGGGTTCTTGGTTTGGGAATGGCCATTAGGCCGCGTAAAACCAGATTGGGTAGCTCTGCGCATTCGTCTGCAAACTGCGCCACTTCATCTGCCATCAATCCAGATTTACTCGCTTCATTATCAATATTTACCTGCAGGCAAATTTGCAGTGCTGTGTCGTGTTCCTCACGACTGGCGCTGAGTTTTCTTGCAACCTTAAGACGGTCCACGCTGTGCACCCAGTCAAAATGCTGCGCAAGACTTGAAGCTTTCCGAGATTGGATCGCACCGATGTAATGCCATTGGCAGTCCATTGATGGCCGTGCTGTGATTTTTGCAATCGCCTCATCAGGGTAATTTTCGCCAAAATCCCGCTGTCCCGCATCAAACGCCTCTTTTATAAGCGCCATGGGTTTGGTTTTGCTTACGGCAAGCAACTGCACAGAACCGGGACTGCGCTGATAGTCCAGCTCCCATTGTCGAATAGATGTGTTGAGCTTGGCCAATTCGGCGGCTACAGAATTTGAGGAGTCAATCACATTTTTGGCCTTGTTGGACGCAAATTGTCGGCTGCATCATGGTCAAACGCTCGATCACTAAGCAAATGATTGACATGGCCGACATAAGCTTCAAATAACTGTCTTATGTAAGGGTTTCAATAATGGATATTGCTCAGCTTCTGACCTTTGGTGTTAAAAACGGTGCGTCTGATATGCACTTGTCAGCAGGTCTACCTCCTATGATACGTGTAGACGGCGACATGCGCAGGGTCAACATTCCAGCGTTGGATCATGCCGCGGTTCAGGCCATGGTTTACGACATCATGAATGATAAGCAGCGAAAGGATTTCGAAGAACATCTCGAAACTGATTTCTCTTTTGAGATTCCCGAAACAGCACGTTTTCGTGTAAACGCGTTTAATCAAAACCGTGGTTGTGGTGCCGTATTTCGTACCATCCCAACCGAAATCCTGACATTAGAGCAGCTCAGCGCACCACGCATCTTTCAGGAAATCTCTGAAATGCCTCGCGGCATTGTGCTCGTAACTGGCCCAACTGGTTCAGGTAAATCTACGACGCTGGCAGCAATGATGGATTATAAGAATGAGACTGAGCTTGGTCATATTCTAACTATTGAAGACCCAATAGAATTTGTTCATGAGAGTAAAAAGTGCCTGATCAATCAGCGTGAAGTCAATCGCGATACCTTTGGCTTTTCTGCCGCGCTACGCTCTGCCTTGCGTGAAGATCCAGACGTTATTCTGGTTGGTGAGATGCGTGACCAGGAAACCATATCGCTGGCCTTAACCGCCGCTGAAACTGGCCACCTTGTGTTTGGTACTTTGCACACAAGTTCTGCTGCAAAAACTGTTGACCGTATTGTCGATGTGTTCCCTGCCGGTGAAAAACCGATGGTCAGATCCATGTTGTCAGAATCGCTTAAAGCGGTAATTTCTCAAACACTATTGAAAAAGTCGGGCGGTGGGCGAGTGGCGGCTCATGAAATTATGATTGGCACACCTGCGATTCGAAACCTGATTCGTGAAGACAAGGTTGCGCAAATGTACTCGGCAATCCAGACCGGTCAGGGCCATGGCATGCAAACACTTGATCAGAACCTGAAAGAACTGGTTAACCGTGGTGTTGTGGATTTGGCTGAAGCGCGTAAGAAAGCAGCAAACCCTGAAGCCTTGAACTAATCGTTATTTCGATAAAACATTAAGCAGTCATTAAACAGTATTTCTAGGAATAGACTCATGGACTTAAAAGTTGCAAAACGCTTTATGGATGAGCTTCTTGTAAGCTTGTACAAAAAAGGTGGGTCTGATTTGTTTATCATCGCAGGTGCAGCGCCTGCGATGCGAATTCACGGCAAGATTACGCCTGTGATGGACAAAAAGCTCAGTGCAGAGCACACCATGGCGTTAACGCAATGCCTGATGACGGAATCCGAGCGTGCCGAATTCAAAGAGTCTAAAGAGTGTAATTTTGCGATCGCATTGCCTGATATATCACGATTTCGTGTTAATGCATTAGTGCAGCGTGGTAGTGCCGGCTTGGTTGTGCGGATCATACCGAATGATATTCCAACGTTTGAAGATCTGCATTTACCCGATATCATGAATCAAATAGCCATGACAAAACGCGGTCTGGTTATTTTTGTTGGTGGTACGGGTTCTGGTAAATCAACCAGCCTAGCATCGATGATTGATTATCGTAATCAAAATTCAAATGGTCATATCATCACAATCGAGGATCCGGTTGAATTTGTCCATCATCATAAAGGTTGTATCGTCACGCAGCGTGAGGTGGGTACCGATACCGACTCGTTCGAAATTGCCTTGAAAAATACACTGCGACAGGCACCTGATGTCATCCTGATTGGTGAGATACGAGATCAGAAAACCATGGAACATGCCATCGCATTTGCTGAAACTGGTCATCTTTGTCTGGCCACCTTGCACGCAAACAATACCAACCAGGCATTGGATCGAATTATCAACTTCTTTCCGGAAGCGCGTCATAAACAGCTGTTGCTGGATTTATCGTTGAACGTAAAAGCACTTATCTCGCAGCGTTTATTACCCACGCCGAGTGGAAAAGGGCGCCGAGCGGCGATTGAAGTGTTGCTTAATACGCCATTGATGGCTGATTTGATCCTTAAAGGTGAGGTGCATGAGATCAAAGCGCTTATGACTAAAAGTAAGGATCAGGGTATGCAGACATTTGATCATGCTCTGTTTGACTTGCTCAGCTCCAATGCCATTACCATTGAAGAAGCCATGCGTAATGCAGATTCTGTAAATGATCTGAGACTGCGTATCAAGCTTGAAGGTGGGGGTTCAGCCGCCGTAGATGACATGATCGCCGATTCCATGTCTCTGGAGGAGGAAGAAGAGGATCCGATGGCACCGAAGCGCAGGGCGGGTTGATGTACATGCCGCCAATGTAGATTGCCGTGCCTTATTTAGGCAAGGAATAAAAATAAAAAAAGCCCGTGAAGCCGTTCATGGGCTTTTTTCGTTTTAGAATAATGGGTGTCGTGATGTTTGGCTTGAGAACTTAACATAAGTCAGTTTACAGACCGTAAACAAGAAAAAGGGCAAGTAGTCAATTGAATAAAACCTTAGAGCACACAACACTGCAACCGCTGGTTGAGCAGGCCGTTGAGAGTGCAAAGAGCCGTTATCAGCGTTTGGATACGCCCCAAGTGGTTGTGTCGCCCTATCGTTTCAACCCCATGGGTGCGCATATTGATCATCAAGGTGGTGAGGTAATGGCGCGCACTATTGATCAGTACACTGTGCTGGCGTTCTATCCTGCTGAGCGCAACGTCATTACGCTGCGTCATTCACTTGCTGAACAGGAAAATTCTGAATGTGTTTTTACAGTTGGCGATCGAGATGCTTCGGCAAATTGGGTGCGCTATGCTCAGGCAAGTATGCTGTGTTTGTCGTCGCATGCACCGGTTGTCAATGGCATCAGTGGGGTGGTACTTGGTACCCTGGTTAGCGCTGGTTTAAGTTCTTCTGCCTCTGTCATTCTTGCCTATTTATCCGCATTGGCATTCGTCAATGACATCACCTTATCATCGGCAGAACTTGTCGAATTATGCAGGCAGGTGGAAAACGAACACATGGGCTTAAACAATGGCATTCAGGATCAGATGTCGGTGGCCTTTGGGCAGGTTGACGCTTTGTCCATTTTGGATGTGAATACGTCAAGCGCACGTTATATTCCAAATCACGCCAGTACTACTGACGTCAGTTGGGTGTTGTGTTACTCGGGGTTTTCCAGAGAATTGGTGTCTTCCGGTTTTAATGATCGAGTGAGAGAGTGTAAAGAAGCTGCAGCCCTGCTGGACGGATCTGTACAACGCTTAGGGGATGTGCCGCTCGATAAGCGTATGCAAAGTCAACTGGATGAATTGCCTGCACATTTGGCCAGGCGCGCCAAGCATGTGTATTCGGAGATGGCGCGTGTACAAGAGGGTGCCCAGGCCTGGGAACAAGGGCTGTGGCAGGTGTTTGGTGACTTAATGAATGCATCTTGTAAAAGCTCAATTGAAGACTACGAATGCGGCAGCGAACCCATGGTCGTTTTGCACCGCCTGGCGCAATCACATCAGCATGTGTTTGGTAGTCGATTCAGTGGTGGTGGTTATGGCGGATGTTTATTGATGTTGGTACCGGCGCCACAGGCTTTACTTGTTTGTAAAGAGATATTGGCAGGGTTTGTAGCGGAATATCCCGAAAAAGAAGGCATTGCCAAGGCATTTATTGCCCATCCTGAAGCTTCTGTGCGTGTGCTGGAAAATATCTGATGATGGAGATGAGCTGATGCCAGATAACCGCACAGCAAAAACAATTTCTACCGCGATTTTGCTTTGTGCAGGCCGAGGTTCTCGCCTACGGCCAGCCACGGATACAACGCCCAAGCCATTGCTGCCGGTGGATGGCGAGCCGACCTTAGAGCTTGTACTGCGTTCTTTGCACAGTGCTGGCATTAAAAATTTGGTGTTGATAACTCACCATTTGGCAGAACAGATCGAACACTATATGCAAGTTCGCTCAGGGCCGACATTTGATCAATGGCAATGTGTCAGGCAAACACAGCTTGCCGGTACTGCAGATGCGGTGCTTGCCGCCTTGCACGCACTGCCGTCGTGGTTTTCTGGTGATTATCTTGTGACGGCCACTGACTACATTGTGTGGCCGTCCTTTTACCCTGATCTGGTTAACTTTCATGGTTCGCACGACGCTGATATTACGATCAGCCTAAAAGCCATGCCCGAAAGTGAGCTTGGCATGCGCAGCAGTGTTCGATTCAATGAGCATGAATATGTTCTGGAGGTTGTTGAGAAGCCAGCACCAGGTGAAGCACCGAGTTCGATCAGTGCAAACCTTGTGTATATCGTGCCGGCCGCCATCTCGCCCTTGATTGGAGAGGTTGACCCTTCAGTACGAGGCGAGAAGGAAATTCAAACTGCGGTTAATGTTTATTTGGCGGACACGGGTACGGCGCGAGGGCTTGTTCAAGCGACGCCGCAAGAGTGGCAGCCGTGTTAGTCTACTGATTTGCATTGACACTTGCCGTGGCCCAGCTCTATTTTTATTACTCCGCCATGAATGCGGGCAAATCAACCTCCCTTTTGCAGTCTGCACATAACTATCAAGAGCAGGGAATGCAGGTGATGTTGTTTACTGCAGCCATTGACGATCGCTACGGTACCGGTGTTATCCGATCGCGCATCGGGCTCTCAGAAGAAGCTTATATTTATGACGCGGACACACACTTTCAAAACCTGGTTGTAGAAGAACAATTACAGCAGAAACTTGCTTGTGTGTTGGTGGATGAAGCACAGTTTTTAAACACCAAGCAGGTAGATCAGCTCGCGGCTGTTGTTGATCAACTTAATCTGCCCGTGTTGTGTTATGGCCTGCGTACCGATTTTCAGGGCCAGTTGTTTGAAGGCTCAGCACGGTTGCTTGCCATTGCCGATAAGTTGTTTGAATTAAAAACGGTGTGTGCTTGTGGGCGTAAGGCAACCATGACTGTCCGGCTGGATAGCGAAGGTCGAGTCATAGCAGATGGTGATCAAGTA